>JAYWCH010000307.1:0-2465 GCA_043780755.1 Hymenobacter sp. | reverse complement strand
GTCGCTGCTGTGGTTCACCACCAGGTCCATCACCACTTTCAGCCCGCGCTGGTGCATGCCCTTGAGCAGCTCGTCGAAGTCGGCCATGGTGCCGAAATCTTTCATGATGGCGCGGTAGTCGGAAATATCGTAGCCGTTGTCATCGTTGGGCGAGCCAAAGATGGGATTCAGCCAGATCACGTTCACCCCCAGACTTTTGATGTAGTCGAGCTTGGAGATAAGGCCGCGCAGGTCGCCCACGCCATCGCCGTTGCTGTCCTTGTAGGAGCGCGGGTACACCTGGTAGACCACGGCTTCCTTCCACCATTTTTCATTCTGGGTCGGGCCGGTGGTCGGCTTCGCGATTGGCGCCGGGCGCCGGCCCGGGGAGGTCGTCTGCGCCCGGCTGGCAGCCGGCAGCGCCAGCAGCAGGGCGGCAAGTACGGTTTTTGAAAGGTTGTTCATGTTAGTAAAGTAAGGATCGGAACGCAAAAAGGCCGTTGGCCGCTGCTATAACTAGCAGCAACCAACGGCCTGCTTAGAAGCTACCGGATGGTAAAATCGGGGTTAGTACCCCGGATTCTGCGTGATGTTAGGGTTAACATCGACCTGAGTCTGCGGAATCGAATAGATCAGGTACTTCTCCGTGCTCGCTGGCTTGTCCTTGCGGGCCAGCAGGAACTTGCCGAAGCGCACCAGATCCTGCCGGCGCCACTCCTCGTTGTACAGCTCCCGACCACGCTCATCCAACAGGACGTCGAGGTTGATAGCCGACAGTGCACTGGCGTTGCGCGATGGATGGGTCCGGATGGAGTTGACAATTGCCAACGGCGTACCGCCGTAGCTGCCGGCGCTGGTGGCCGTGCCGCCGCGCAGGATAGCCTCGGCCTTCATCAGCAGCACATCGGCCAGCCGGAAGCTGACGTGGTCGTTCTCAGCACCTCCGCCGCCTTTATCTTCGCTGGCGTAGTCGACCGGGTATTTCAGGGGACGGATACCCTTTACTTCCAGGTCTTTACCGGTTTCGAACAGGTTGACGTCCTTGGTGAAGATCAGCGGCGTACCGCTGCGGTCGGTGAGGACCTTATCATCCTTCAGGCTGTACTGCTGGCCGATGAGGAAGCCCACGTTGATGCGCTTACCCGTGTTGATTGCGTTGGGCGAATTGCCGGGATAGGCTTCGCCGCGACGCTTGTCCGTGGCCTCAAACTTGTCGAAGAAGTCGGCGGTGGTTGCCGGACCGTTGTACCCGTTGACGGGGAACATGTTGTAGTGGGAGACAAACTTCCAGTACGAGCGCACGTCGCCGCCGTCGCTGTAGGTATTCTCCTGGGTGAAGATGTTCTCCGTGCCGATGGCCGTGTTGTTGGGCGCAAAGCTGTCGAAGTAGTCCGCCGTGAAGGTGTACTTGCCGCTGTTGATGATTTCGTCCGAGAGCTTGATCACGGCGTTCATGTCGGCTACGTCAAAAGACGGCGCCTTGCGGTTGGCGTACGTGCCCTTGTTGAGGTAGCACTTCATGAGCAGGGCGCGGGCGGCGTCCTGGTTGGCTTTGCCCGCCGGACCGATCGGCAGATCTTTCTGCACGGCCTGCACTTCGCTGATAATGTAGGTCAGGGCCTCCGTGCCTTTGCGGACACGGGCCGGCATGCTTACACTCTCGCCCGGCTCGCGGTAAAGCACCTGGTCGTAGAGGTCCAGCACCCAGAACATGGCCCAGGCGCGCAGAAACCGGGCTTCGGCTTGCTGCTGCGTATTCGGACCGAAGCGCAACAGGTCGGTGGAAGCGTAAATGATGCCATTGAGGGCCGTGTAGGTGTTGCGCACCTGCTCGTTGTTCGAATCCCAGTTGTGCAGGTAGAGCGCGCGCCACTTACCGTTGTCGTCCCAGTCTGGCCCACGGGTGGGCATAATGCGTTCGTCGGTCGAGACTTCTTCCAGGGCGAACACGTTAACGCTGCCCTGAATCGGATCGCGCAGGGAGTTGTAAACCCCCGTGAGCAGGGCGGCCGGGTTGCCGTTGGGAATTTGGTTGGCGGTCAGGTTCCCGTTAATATCCTCGTTCAGCTTGCAGCTGTTGGCTACCTGGAGCAGGGCCAACGTCGCCGCAACGCGGACAATCTTACTTTTAATCATGGCGGATAGAATCTACTGGTTTACAATGAGAAATTAAGACCGAATGTGAAAGTCCGGGCGCTGGGGTAGCCCATGTAGTCAATCCCAACCGAGGGAACGCTGTTGGCGCCCGTCTTGATGGTGTTGATCTCCGGGTCAGCCCCGGTGTATTTGGTAATCACGAACAGGTTCTGGCCCGTGGCGTAGAGGCTGGCGCCTTTGAACACTTTGCCCACGTTGCCAACCGAGTAGGACAGGGTCACGTTGGACATTTTCAGGTAGTTACCTTTTTCCAGGTAGCGCGTGGAAGCGGCCGACGGGTTGCCGGTGGATTCTTTAACGGGGTTTTCAAACGTGGCCAGGGCGATGTT
>JAYWCH010000306.1:0-4483 GCA_043780755.1 Hymenobacter sp. | reverse complement strand
TGGCCGCTCACGGAGCGTACCACGTACCATTTCAGTTCGCCCATCTTGATTGCTGATTAGCGAAACGAGTTATAAAAGGCTTTGAGCACTGTCTCAAAGCTGACATCCATGACCCCGACCACTACGGCAAACACGAGCGAGCCAATCAGCACCAGACCGGCGCTTTTTTGCAGCTCGGTCGCCGAGGGCCACGTTACATTGTAACGCATTTCCTCGATAGTAGCGCGGAAATAATTGCTCAGTTTGTCCATTGGATAAAGGGAATACAGCATTGCCGCTGAAAGCTACACGGAGCGGGCCGGCTGGCCCAAATCGCACGAGTGGAGAGATTCGAACTCCCGTCAAAGGTTTTGGAGACCCGTATGCTACCGCTGCACCACACTCGTAAAAAAAAGCACCCCAGCGACGATGTTTCGCCAACGGGAGTGCAAAGGTACTAACCTTTTGCCACAAAACAAATCCGCCCCCGCAGGTGCGGAGGCGGATTGTTTTGAGAGCAACTAGTCGAGAACTTCCGTTACCTGACCGGCACCCACCGTACGCCCACCCTCACGGATAGCGAAGCGGAGACCTTTCTCCATGGCTACCTTGCTGATCAGCTCCACCGTGATGGTGATGTTGTCGCCGGGCATTACCATTTCAACGCCCTCGGGGAGGGTGATGATGCCGGTAACGTCGGTGGTACGCAGGTAGAACTGCGGACGGTAGTTGTTGAAGAATGGGGTGTGGCGGCCGCCTTCCTCTTTCGAGAGGACGTACACTTCAGCCTTGAATTTCTGGTGGGGAGTTACCGAGCCGGGCTTGCAGATAACCATGCCGCGACGGATGTCGTCCTTCTCAATGCCGCGGAGCAGCAGACCTACGTTGTCGCCAGCTTCGCCGCGATCGAGGATTTTGCGGAACATTTCCACTCCCGTAACCGTCGACTTCAGACCGGGCTTGGCACCCATACCGAGGATGTCAACCTGCTCACCGGAGTTGATGATGCCACGCTCGATACGACCGGTGGCAACCGTGCCACGACCCGTGATCGAGAAGACGTCCTCAACGGGCATCAGGAAAGGCAATTCGGTCAGACGGGCCGGAATCGGAATGAACGAGTCAACAGCAGCCATCAGCTCGTTGATCTTCGGCACCCAGTTGTCGTCACCATTCAGGCCGCCCAGGGCCGAGCCCTGGATGATTGGAATGTTGTCGCCATCGAAGTCGTAGAACGAGAGCAACTCACGGATTTCCATTTCCACCAGCTCGAGCAGCTCGGGATCGTCAACCATGTCTACTTTGTTCATGAACACCACCAGCTGAGGAACACCCACCTGACGGGCGAGCAGGATGTGCTCACGGGTCTGGGGCATTGGGCCGTCGGTGGCAGCTACCACGAGGATAGCACCGTCCATCTGAGCAGCACCGGTTACCATGTTCTTCACATAGTCAGCGTGGCCGGGGCAGTCAACGTGAGCGTAGTGACGGTTAACCGTCGAGTACTCTACGTGCGAGGTGTTGATGGTGATACCACGCTCTTTTTCTTCGGGGGCGTTGTCGATCGAAGAGAAGTCACGCTTTTCGGCCAGGCCCTGGTTTGCCAACACCATGGTAATAGCAGCCGTCAGAGTCGTTTTGCCGTGGTCAACGTGGCCGATGGTGCCGATGTTAACGTGCGGCTTGGACCGGTCGAAATTTTCTTTAGCCATTGTAAAGAGTAAAAAAGAGGTGGTGAAGTGAATTTGAAGGATAACTGCGACCCTACAACAAGAAAGCGATACTCAGCCCCTACCAAATAGAAAACTGTGCGTCGCTTACCGGAGAGAACCGCACCCCGACCCCGAATATTCCGGAGCTGGGGCTTGGGTTGTAATCTGAGCCATTTATGGGATTTGAACCCATGACCTCTTCCTTACCAAGGAAGTGCTCTACCACTGAGCTAAAACGGCTTATTTTGAAAACTTGAGCGGGAGACGAGGTTCGAACCCGCGACCTGCAGCTTGGAAGGCTGCCGCTCTACCAGCTGAGCTACTCCCGCAGATAGTATTAATTAGAAAGTGGGGAGAGAAGGATTCGAACCTTCGAAAGTTTACACTAACAGAGTTACAGTCTGTCCCATTTGGCCGCTCTGGAACCTCCCCAATTTGGTGCTTGCGGGCCGATTGCCAGGAAGCGAAACCCTTTCGTTGCGACCACTACCGCAGTAGTTGTGTTTCTTAAGGAAGCGCAAAATTAAGGCTTTTATGTCCGTGGGCAAGGGGTGGGGCAAAAAAAGGTTAGACTTTTTTCTAAAAACTCCACCCAGGCCCTCCTACATCAGATTATAGAAGGCCCGCAGCCGGTCGTCGGTTTCTTTTTCGCGGATATTCTGGAGCACGGCCTTCAGATTCGGGGTGGTGGGCAGCAGCAGCGCCAGCCCCCGATAAGCGCCCAGCCGGACGTAGTACTGGGTCGCAGTGCGGGCGTATTCCTCCAGAATGCGGAGTCCCTGGTCGCGCTCGACGGGCGGAATGTGGGTCATGAGCGTGGCGAGCGCCTGCAAAAAAGCGTACTGGTCGGCTTCGGCCACGTCGGGCAGGCGGCGCAGAAACCACGGGTATTGATCGAGGGCGCCATTGAGGGCGTAGAAGTTCGCCACGGCCAGAATCAGGGGAGCGCTGGGGGTATTCTCCAGGGTTGCGACCTGCTGGCGGGAATCGCCATTCGGTTTTTTGGCCAGAATATCGACCGCTGCTGCCGCGACCAGCGCGGAGCTATCGCCAACGGCCGCGCCGTAGATGGAACCGTAGTTGCCAGTCGGGAAGCTCGCCAGCGTGCCGAGCGCCTGCGCCCGGACGCGGGGATTGGCATCGGTGGTGGCCAGCCGCCGAATATCCGAGCGCATGGCCTCGGGCTCGGGGCCACGGTAGCGGCGGAGATGGTCGAGCGCGGATCGGCGCAGGGCCCAGAACTTGTCGTTCAGGGCGTTGCGCAGCAGGCTGCTCACGGCCAGGTCCGAGGACTTGTTGTGAAGCAGCTCGAGGACTTCCGCTTTTTGGTGGTAGCCGTTGGCATGATAGAACTGGAAAATCAGCTCATCGGTGGTTCGCTCCTCGTCGAATTGGGCCAGCAGCTGGTTTCCATTGTCGAACTTTACCAGGCTGGGCCGCTGGCTGGCGGGCAGCAGGAACGTCTGGTCGGCTTTGGTGACGGTGATGCGGTGCTCGGTGGCTTGCGCGTTGCTGGTCCAGACCGCGACGGTGACGGGCAGACGGAAGACGGGCTGAAACAGCGTATCCTGCACCTGCTGCACGCGCAGGGCCACCTGGCCGTTGGCGTATGTGTGGGTGATGTGCAGCTCGGGGTGCCCGCGCTGCAGGAACCACTGGTTGAAAAACCACATCAGATCTTCGCCGGTAACTTCTTCGAAGGCGGTGCGCAACCGGGAGATTTCGACGGCAGTATGCTTGTTCTGAGTGAGGTAGCGATTCAGCGAAGCGAAAAAAGCGTCGTCGCCCACGTACTGGCGGAGCATGTGCAGCACCCGCCCGCCCTTGTCGTAAGAGTGGCGATCAAAAAGGTCTTCCCGCCTGAGGTAGCGGTAGCGGATGAGTGGTTCGCGCTTGCTCTGGGCTTCTTCGAGGTAGTTGCTGAGCTTGATCTCCTGCACGAGGGCGGCTTCGTCGGTGCCGTATTTGTGTTCGGCCCAGAGGAACTCCGAATAATCCGCGAACGACTCGTTCAACGGCAGATTGGCCCACGATTCCGTGGTGACGTAATCGCCGAACCACTGGTGAAACAGCTCATGGGCGATGGTGGATTCGGCCGTTTGATAATTCGCGTCGAGCAGGTCCCGGCGCGTGGCCTGGATGATGGCGCCGTGCGTGGTCGCGGTGGTATTTTCCATGGCGCCACTCACGTAATCGCGCACGGCAATCTGGGCGTACTTCTCCCAGGGGTACTCCACGCCCAGCTTTTTGGAGTAAAAGTCGAGCATTTCGGGCGTGTGGCCGAACACGGCGCGGGCCGTGGCTGCGTACTGCGGCTCCACGTAATAATCGACGGCCTTACCGTGCCAGGAGTCGCTCACCACGGTGAAATCGCCCACAACCAGCGTGGCCAGGTAGGGCGCGTGGGGCTGGCTGAGTTTCCAGGTATCGGTACGGGTGCCGTCGGGGTTGGCTTTTGAGGCGATGAGCAGACCGTTGGAAAGCGTTTTGAACTGCTTTTCCACCGTCAGGCTGATTTCCTGAGTCATGCGCTGGTTGGGCTTGTCGATGGTGGGAAACCAGCAGGAACTGGATTCCGTCTCGCCCTGCGTCCAGATCTGGCGGGGCTTGTTTTTTTCGAGGCCCAGCGGATTGATAAAATAGAGTCCCTTGTCGGACGTGATGGCGGCCGAGCCGCCCCGGGGCAGCTCATTGGGCCGGGCCACGTACACGATACGCACCTGGTAGGGCGTGGAGCGCGGGTACGGATGATCGAGGGCAATGACGAGCTTGCGCCGGTTATAGTTATAGGT
>JAYWCH010000305.1:0-4582 GCA_043780755.1 Hymenobacter sp. | reverse complement strand
CACGGCACCAAGTAAGCGCCCAACATCCCACTAAAATCCCCGGTTTCCGGCCGGAAACCGGGGATTTTAGTGGGATGTTGGGCGCTTACTTGGTGCCGTGCTCAGCGGCGTGATGCTGGCTGGCATGGTTGGCGTGCTCGTGGGCATGGGCAGTGTGAGCCGCCGCGGTATGGGCGGGGTGGGCCGCCTTCTCGTGATGACCCGCTTCCTGGTATTCGGACGCTTCGGCGTGGTGGGTGGCGGCGTGTTTGTGGCTTTCGGCTGTCTTCTTCGACATAAGGCGGGAATCTTAGGGAGTCCCCACGGTGGGACTATACCTTGTACATCACCCCGGATATCAGGTTGTGCGCGATCCGGAGTCACGACTGCCAGCTGCCTGTACATTCTGACGCCCTGGCACCCCGCCCCACCACCCGAGCAGACGATTCTTCCCGGTCGGGGGACCCATTTGAGCCCTTCTGTTCCCAGTCCGGCCGGAGGGAACGGTTCACAACGGGATGCAGCTGGCAGAAAAGAACGCTATCGGCTCGTTCCCCTCCAATCGCTGTTAAAGAATTATCTGGCCTTGGTCCGACCGTCTACGGTTGCGAAAGCTATCTGGCTCAGCTGAATCGTTGAAACTTCGTGGTATCGGCGGCGGTCGCCAGCAAACCTACGGCCGGCCGCGGCCGTAGGAGCGCGCGTTTGACGCTGCTTCTCCTCTCCGATGATGCTGTTTCCTTACTTTGATTGTGCCGTGCTCGCCGTGCTCCTTGGGGCGAACGGGTGGTACGTGCTGCAGCGTTGTACCTGGGCGCACGGGTACCGGGCGGGGCTGCTCGGCGCCTTGCTTTTTGGCCTGGTGTTGCCCTGGCTCTCGGTCGGGGTCGATCTGGCTCGAACACCCTTTGTGAACAACAGCAACGTCGACGAGTACGAGCAGCTGTACAACTTCTTGACCTATCCCGGGTACTGGCTTCTTTTTACCCTTCAACTGGCGGCCCTCCACTGGACTCCATTCTATTCACGGTCGACCCCTCAGGAACCTGATTATTAAAATCATTTGCCCCCGGATCGGGTCGGATGAGCAAACTTTATTAAGCGTGCTGGTTAATCGTCCAGAAGAGAATCTCCGTAATCCTGATTTTTGTCTCCGAGGCCGATCCTGGATTTTCATCAAATCTTCAAGCGCTACGAATAGAATTGCAACAAGAACGGCTTTCACCTTCCCTGCTTTTTTGCTCATGACCATTCCCGCTCCCCAGCGCCTTGCTAATCAAATTGCCCTCGTCACGGGGGCCAACTCCGGAATCGGGCTGGCTGTGGCCAAAGCCCTGGCCGCCAGTGGAGCCGCCGTGGTCGTCAACTACATTGGCGACGCCAGTAGTGCCATGGCCCTGGTGGCCGAGATCGAGGCAACCGGCGGCAGCGCCCTGGCTATTCAGGCCGACGTGAGCAAAGAGGATCAGGTGCAGGCGATGTTCCGCCAAACCATTGAGCACTTTGGGACGGTGCACATCGTAGTGGCCAACGCGGGTATTCAGGTCGATGCTGCCTTTGTTGACATGACCCTGGCCGAGTGGCAGAAAGTGATTGACGTGAACCTGACCGGCCAGTTTCTGTGTCTGCGCGAAGGGGCCCGCGAGTTCATGCGGCGCGGCGTGCAGCCCGGGATTTCGAAGGCGGCGGGCAAGCTCATCTGCATGAGCTCGGTGCACGAAGT
The DNA here is from genome assembly GCA_043780755.1 of Hymenobacter sp. GTDB lineage: Bacteria > Bacteroidota > Bacteroidia > Cytophagales > Hymenobacteraceae > Hymenobacter. Next base: position 2,880 of record JAYWCH010000305.1, on the reverse strand, counting down.
TATCCCCTGGGGCGGCCACGTGAACTACGCCACCAGCAAGGGCGGCATCATGCAACTGATGAAAAGCGTAGCCCAGGAGTTGGCCCCGCATAAAATCCGGGTTAACAGCATCGGGCCAGGCGCTATCAAAACCCCCATCAACCACACGGCCTGGGAAACCCCCGAGGCTGAAGCGAAGCTGCTGACGCTCATTCCTTATAATCGCGTGGGTGAGCCGGGGGACATTGGCGGACTGGCAGCCTGGCTGGCTTCGGATGAGTCGGATTACATTACGGGCCAAACCATTTTCATGGACGGCGGCATGACGCTCTACCCCGGCTTCGCAACGGGGGGCTAAGATGGACCGGTTGAGGATTTGATGTTCGGCAATAGCCGGCCTGACGGGCCCGGACGACACCCTTCACTTACGCCAATGACTCCCGAACACCAACGCCTCGCCGAGGCTACCATCGGCACCAAACACTGGCGCAAATTTGGCCCTTACGTCGCGGAGCGGCAATGGGGCACCGTGCGCGAGGATTACAGCGCCAACGGCGACGCCTGGAATTACACCACCCATGACCAAGCCGCTAGCCGGGCCTACCGCTGGGGCGAGGAAGCGTTAGCTGGCTTCTGCGACGACCAGCAGCTGCTCTGCTTCGGCCTGGGCCTCTGGAATGGCCAGGATCCCATTCTCAAGGAGCGATTCTTCGGTCTGAGCGGCCCCGAAGGCAATCACGGCGAGGATGTGAAAGAGGTCTATTATTACCTCGATGCCACACCCACCCATTCCTACCAGCGGATGCTCTACAAGTATCCGCAGCAGGCCTATCCCTATGAACGGCTGGTACAGGAAAATGCCCGTCGTGACCGCCTCATGCCCGAATTTGAGCTGATGGACACCGGCATTTTTCGGGAAAATCGCTACTTTGACGTGACGATCGAATTCGCCAAAGCGGACGCGGAGGACGTGCTCATCCTGCTCACCATCGTGAACCGGGGGCCTGACCAGGCCACGCTTCACGTGCTGCCCCAACTCTGGTTTCGCAATACCTGGGCCTGGGGCAACAACGACTACCGGCCCACGCTGGCCGAAACGCTCGACGGACAGGTGCAAGTCGACCATAAGGATCTGGGTGCTTTCACGCTCTACTGCGACGAGCAGCCGACCCTGCTTTTCTGCGAGAATGCCACCAATAGCGCCCGTCTCTTCAACGCGTCCTCCGACGAGCTTTTTTTCAAGGATGGGATCAATGATTACCTCGTGCGGGGCCAGGCGGGGGTAGTGAACCCCGCCCGCTCCGGGACCAAGGCCGCCGCGCACTATGAGTTAGCGATGGGGGCGGGAGCTACCCGGACAGTCCGCCTGCGCCTGGCTGCGCCGGACCAGAAGCGCCCTTTTGAGGACTTCGACCAAACTCTGAAACTGCGTCAGGCCGAGGCCGACCAGTTTTATCAGGTGCTGCAGGACGGGATTGCCGACGCCGACGCCCGACTGGTGCAGCGGCAGGCATTTGCAGGCATGCTCTGGAATAAGCAGTACTACTATTACGACGTGCCCCGCTGGCTGGCTGGCGACCCCGCCTTCCCTCCCCCGCCAGCCGAGCGGCTGAGCGGTCGCAACAGTACCGGTTGGAACCACCTGAATAATGCCCACGTCATTTCGATGCCCGACACCTGGGAGTACCCTTGGTATGCTGCGTGGGACCTGGCTTTCCACTGTCTGCCGCTGGCCCAGCTCGATGCGGACTTTGCCAAAAACCAGCTTCTATTGCTGTGCCGCGACTGGTACATGCATCCCAACGGCCAGCTCCCGGCCTACGAGTGGAAGCTGAGCGACGTGAACCCGCCGGTGCACGCCTATGCCAGCTGGCGGGTGTTTAAGATGGACCAGAAAGCGCGTGGCGATGCCGGTGATTTAACCTTCCTGGAAACTGTTTTTCACCGCTTGCTCCTGAATTTTACGTGGTGGGTGAACCGCAAAGACCGCGACGGCCGCAACATCTTTGAGGGCGGCTTTTTGGGACTCGACAACATCGGCGTATTCGACCGGTCGGCACCGTTACCTTTCGGCGGCACGCTGGAGCAAGCCGATGGGACCGCCTGGGTGGCCATGTACGCCCTCAACATGATGCGCATTGCCCTGGAGCTGAGTCAGGCTAACCCCGTATACCAGGATTTGGCCGGTAAGTTCTTCGAGCACTTTCTATACATCGCCGAAGCCATGACGAACATGGGTAATCAGGACATGGACCTGTGGGACGAGCAGGACCAGTTCTATTATGATGCCCTGAACACGCCCGAGCGCGGCCACGAGCTGCTGCGGGTGCGTAGCCTGGTGGGCTTGATTCCGCTGTTTGCCGTGGAAGTGTTGGACAACGATTTGCTGGCCGGCGCCCCGTTGTTCTTGGAGCGCATGAACTGGTTTCTGGATAACCGGCCCGCGTTGGCGGCTTTGGTGTCGCGCTGGCATGAGCCGGGCAAAGGCGACCGTCGGTTGCTCTCGCTCCTGCGGGGCCACCGCATCAAGCGCCTGCTGGCGCGGGCGCTCGACGAAACTGAATTCCTCTCGCCCTACGGCGTGCGGTCACTATCCCGCTACCACCTCGATCATCCGTTCATCTTTCGCGGCACCGAAACCCAATTCACGGTCAACTACGAGCCGGCGGAGTCCGAAACGAGTCTGTTTGGCGGTAATTCCAACTGGCGTGGCCCCATCTGGATGCCCGCTAACTTCCTGCTGATCGAGTCCTTGCAGCGCTTTTACTATTACTACGGCGACGATTTTAAGGTGGAATACCCCACCCATTCGGGCCAGGAGAGTACGTTGCTGGAAATAGCCGACGCCCTCACGGCCCGCCTGACCAAACTCTTCCTGCGCGACCCCGCGACGGGCAACCG
>JAYWCH010000304.1:0-4879 GCA_043780755.1 Hymenobacter sp. | reverse complement strand
TTCTTCCACCAGCGACCCTGAGAGGGGATATGAATACGTATGCGTTCAATAGAGAATTCGCCCCAGCGGTATGCTCGCCTGGGCGGCGCGCTTTATTTGGTCATCATTCTGTTTGGGTTTTTTTCGGAAGGGTTCGTCAGCAGCAAACTGCTGGTTGTGGGGGACGCGGCCGCCTCGGCGCGCAACATTCTCGCCGCGCCGGTGCTCTGGCAGGTTAGTGTAGCGGTCAATGTGTTCGGTGTGCTGTGTGCCGTTCCTCTATTGTGGATTGAATACGGATTGTTGCGGCCGGTGAGCAAATCCCTGGTGCTCCTGTCCTTGTTGTTCAATCTGATCTCGCTCGCGGTGGAGGCCGTCAGCAAGGTGTTTCTGCTGTTGGTGATGCCCACGTTGGCTAATGCCGGGTACCGCCACACTTTCGGAGCCGCGCAACTGGCCAGTCTGGCCAGTCTGGCCTTGCGCTCGCACGCTATTGCCTTCAACCTGGCGCTCCTCTTTTTTGGCTGCACGTGCCTGCTGAACGGCTACCTGATTTTTAAGTCGGGCTATTTTCCGAAAGCGTTGGGTCTGCTGCTGCAAGTGGCGGGGGGAAGCTACCTGGTGGCCTGTTGGGCGGCGCTGTTTGCTCCGGTCCTGGCCGATAAGCTGCTGCCCGGCCTCCTGTTGCCGTGCCTGATCGGCGAATTATCGGTGTGCCTGTGGCTGCTGGTAAAGGGAGTCAACGTCGCCCGTTGGCAAGCGCGGGTAACCCTCAACCGATCTCCGCAAGTCGCGATCACCGTCCGCCCGCCCACCGCCTCCGAGTAGACTGCCCGCCGCTCCGGGCTTAGCCCAGCTGAAGGTCTGTTTTGGCGGTGCTGGTGGTCCCGCTCCCCTGACTTGCATCCGCTTGTTCTTCGCCAGGATAGCGCAGGCCGATCTGCTGGCGCACGGCGTCGAGCTGCTCCATGAGCCGGAGGCTGAATTCCAGCGGCAGCAGGGGGCTTTCGGACTGGCCCTGGGCCAGGCACTCCTGCACGTGGGCGGCTTCGTAGTGGTAGCCGTGGCCCGGCGTGGGGGGAGCGGGGAAAATCTGCGGCACTTTCTCCCCGGCCAGCAGCAGCTGCACCCCCGAGGGCGCGTGGAAACGCCCCAGCAATTGCAGCTGCCCTTTGGTACCGTAGAGCACGCAGCGGTTGTCGGTGGGGGCGGCCAGGGTGGAAAACAGGCTGGCTGTGGCCCCGTCGGGGTAAGCCAGGGCGATGGCGCAATTGAGGTCTACGCCCGTCGGGGCGGGCGTCGCAACGGCCCCCATTACCCGGGGTAATCCGAGGAACAGCTGGCTGATAAAGAGCGGATAAACTCCAATGTCGAGGAGCGAGCCGCCGGCCAGCGCGGGATTGAACAGGCGGCCCGCGGGTTGGTAAGGAGTGGCGAAGCCGAAGTCCGCGACCAGGTGTTTCACCTCGCCGATGTGCCCGGCCGCTACCAGGGCCAGCGCCTGGGCGATGGCCGGAAAAAAGCGCGTCCAAAAGGCTTCCATCAGGAATACCCGGCCGGCGCGGGCCACCCGAATCATCTCCCGGGCCTGGGCCGCGTTTTGGGCAAAGGCTTTTTCGCACAGCACGGGCAGCCCCGCCCGCAGGCAGAGCAGCGCATGGGCGTAGTGCTCCGAATGCGGCGTGGCAATGTAGACCACGTCGATGCCGGTCACGGCCAGCAGCTCTTCGTAGCTGCCCACGGCGTGGGGCACGGCAAAATCCGCCGCGAACGCCCGGGCTTTGTCCCGACTGCGGGAGGCCACGGCGTGCAGGCGGGCCTGCGGTACCAGGGCCAGGTCCTGCGCAAATTTTCGGGCAATGTTGCCCAGGCCCAGAATGGCCCAGTTGTAGGTGCGCATGGCAGAATAAAGAAGGTGGAGCAGCGGGCCACAAGGTAGAAGCGATTCCCAGAAGCAGTTTCGTCAGATAGCGAGTGTAGCGGGGAACTTCGGCGACTTCGCCCGTTATTGCCGGCCTATGTTACTCTTTCTGAAAACCGGCCGCTCCTTTCTTGTGCTCCTGTGGGGGATTTTACTGGCCAGCGGCTGTAGTCAGGCCCCGCGCGAAAAGCCGGCCGTCCGCCCGCCCTTCGACGTGACAGAGGCATCGATAGCCGACGTGCAGCAAGCCCTGAAGCGCGGCGACTGCAACTGCGAGCAGCTGGTGCGCGCCTACCAGGCCCGCATCAGCGCCTACGATCAGCCCACGGGGCTCAATTCCATCGTCGTCACCAACCCCGACGCGCTGGCGACGGCCCGGCAGCTCGATGCCGAGTACCGCCGCAGCGGCCGGCTCCGGCCACTGCACTGCATCGCCCTCATTGTGAAGGACAACTACAACACGGCCGGCCTGCAAACCACGGCCGGCTCGCGGGCGCTCAAGGGCTTTGCTCCCACCACCGATGCCACCATGGTGAAGGCCCTGAAAGCCGCCGGGGCCATCGTGCTGGCCAAGTCCAACATGGCCGAATGGGCTTTCAGCCCCATGGTGACCATTAGCTCAATCGCGGGCGAAACCCGCAATCCGTACAACCTGGCGCACGTGCCGGCGGGGTCGAGTGGGGGCACGGCGGCGGCGGTGGCCGCCAGCCTGGGCACGGCAGGCCTGGGCACCGACACCGGCAATTCCATTCGCGGGCCCTCGTCGCACAACGCCCTGGTGGGGTTCCGGCCCACGCTGGGGCTGCTGAGCCGGGCCGGCATTGCGCCGTTGTATCTGCGCAACGACACGGGCGGCCCCATGGCCCGCTCCGTGGCCGATGCCACCCGCCTGCTCGAAGTGCTGGCCACCGGCCCTGATCCCGCCGACCCGCTCACCAACGCCGGTGTCGGTAAGATCCCGCCCCGGCGGGGCTACCAGCAGTTTTTGCAGCGCGATGGGCTCAAAGGCGCCCGCCTCGGCGTGTTGCGCACGCTTAGCGAGCGCAACCCCGACCCCCAGGTGAAGGCGCTCTTCGAACGGGCGGTGGCCGACTTACGCCGCGCCGGGGCCGTGGTGGTGGATGTCGATATCCCTCATTTTGACCAGCTGAGTAAGGATCAGTGGTCCTCCGTGTTCCGGCACGACGTTAACCAGTACCTGGCCGCGCTGGGCCCCACGGCGCCGGTGCACACCATCGAGCAGGTGCTGGCCTCGGGCCAGTATTCGCCCTACATTAAGGAAAACCTGCGCGATGAGCTGGCCCACGGTCAGGTGCCCAGCGCCCGCCGGGCGGGTTACGGCGAGGCTTACACCGATCCGCGCCGCATCGCCTTCCGTCAGGCCGTTACGGCCGCCATGGACCGCCAGCAGCTCGGCGCCCTGGTGTACCCGACCTGGAACAACCCGCCGGCCCGGATCGGGGATTTCAAGGGCTATCGGGGCGACAACAGCCAGCTCATTGCCCCGCACACCGGCCAGCCGGCCTTCACCGTGCCCATGGGTTTTACCTACGATGCGCTGCCCGCGGGCCTGCAGTTTCTGGGTCGTTCGTTCGACGAGCCCACACTCATTAAATACGCCTATGCCTACGAGCAGGCCACTCACCATCGCCGGGCGCCGGCGCGGTTTCCGGCGCTGCCGGCCCTGGCCAGTAAGTAGGCCTGAGACCCTGCCCGCCCGGCCATGACGCTCGCCCCGCGAATTTTCTGCGCAGCTGATGCCGGGAATGTTTTCACGGCGGCCGGTCCGGCCTGAACAATCCCTGTGGCTATCGCTTGCGTTCTGACCGGTCGCCACCCGGTTGTTATCACTGAATCCGGATTCGGTAGTATTGCCGGCGGCTGCTTCCCTTCCACTTCCCCACTTTTCTGATGTCGGCCACTAATTTCACCAACACCCACATTGTCCTGTCCTCCGCCAAGCCGTTCACGCAGGTCGTGAAAGATATTCAGGCGGAAATGGGGCGTGCCAACACCGAAACGTTGGCCGAAAAGCTCAGCGCCAGCAACAACTTCGCCGAGTTCACCGAGGAAATGGAGTTTCTGGCCGGCCGCAGCAACTTCATCAACGTGGCCCTGCTCAACTGGGGTAAGGTGATGGCCAAAGTGCCCATCAGCCTGAAAGCAGTGCTCTTCGTGATCGGCAACCCGCTCACCGCCCGCAAGCTGCTCGAAGCCGGCGGTCCGGAAGTCGGCCTCTACCTGCCCACCAAAATCTACGTTTATGAGGACCAGCAGGGCGTTACCCAAGTGACTTACGATCAGCTCTCGCCCGTCATGGCCGCCTACCAGAATCCGCAGCTCGACGCAGTGGCGGCGGCCATTGATAAAGCCCTGGCCAACCTGGCCGACAAGGCGGCAAACTAGCTCCGGCCCAGGAGCCGGAAGCGGGCCGATAGGATCGCGGCGCCGGCCCGGACTACGGCCGAAGGTGCACCAGAATTACGTCGAAGACGGCCCGCGCTTCCATGGTGTCACTCATTCCTGACCTCCCCGGCGTACGGGCGCGGAGATGCCTCTTTCAGAGCGGGTCGGAAATACAAAAAGTAGACGCCGGAGACATCGCGTAAAAATACTATACCGCTCAACTGGTACGGACAGCCATTTAGTCTTATTAGCTTATATTCTAGTACCCTGCCCGGGTAATAATAGCTTGATTAATAGAAGTATAATTGTTATTTATTGTATGTTAAACACATATATCAGTAAACAATTATCTACCTAATTTGTAGAAGCTTGATCTGGATAATCTCACTTTTCACTTCTCCATTTTCAAGTTTTTAATATGCGGAATATTTACGGTTTGTCATCCCCATCCTGGCTGACGCGTCGATTGGGGCCCCTGGCGCTGCTGGCGGCCATTGCCGGCCCGGTCCAGGCGCAGTCACCGCTGCCCGTGGCCCCGGCTTCGGCCCGGACCAACGTACCCGAAGCTAGCGG
>JAYWCH010000303.1:0-1731 GCA_043780755.1 Hymenobacter sp. | reverse complement strand
AAGAATACCAGCTACTTTTCAGGCCTTATCCGATCGGACTTTTTCAAGCCGTATGGATTCGGCCTCGCGCCGATGATGACGGGCGGCGCGGGACTTGCTCCGTTCGCCCGCGCCGCACCTGCCGTCTGATAAGCTGAATAACAACCCCGGAACGGTTCCGGCCGCTGACCAAAATCCTGCTTCCTATGCCTCCAAAATTGGTTCTGCTGCTGTTGCTTGCGGCCCTTGGCGCCGGTCGTGCTGCCGCGCAAAAAGTCCGTCTGCCGGCCAGTGACGCGGCATATTCGGCGGCTGGCAAAACGGCTCAGGTCTTCACCACAGCGGCCGGCAGCCCCCAGCGCCTCGCGGCGGGCGCCGACCTGCAGTTTCAGCCCGCCGGGCAGCCCGTAGAGACGCAGGTGTGCGTTTTTGTCGATCCCCGGCACACTTTCCAGACCATGCTCGGCATCGGGGGAGCGCTGACTGATGCGGCGGCCGAAACCTTTGCCAAACTGCCCAAGGCCACGCAACAGGAGTTCTTGCGGGCGTACTACAGTCCCACGGCGGGCATCGGCTACACCCTGGGGCGGACGTCCATCCACAGCAGCGATTTTTCGAGCGGCAGCTACACCTACGTGGCCGACAAAGACGTGAGCCTGAAGACGTTCAGCGTGAAGCACGACGAGCAGTTTCGCATTCCGTTCATCAAGCAGGTGATGGCGGCGGCGGGCGGAAAGCTCACGCTTTTCGTGAGCCCGTGGAGCCCCCCGGGCTGGATGAAAACCAACGGGGAGATGCTGCACGGCGGCAAATTATTACCCCAGTACCGCCAAAGCTGGGCCGACTATTACGTCCGGTTTATCCAGGCGTACGAGCAGCTGGGTATTCCCATCTGGGGCCTGTCGGTGCAGAACGAGCCGATGGCCACGCAAAGCTGGGAATCCTGCGTTTTTACCGGGGAAGACGAGCGGGATTTTATCAAAGGCTACCTCGGACCGACCCTGCAAAAAAGCGGTCTGGGCGGCAAAAAGCTCATCGCTTGGGACCACAACCGCGACTTGCTCTACCAGCGCGCCAGCACCGTGCTCGACGATCCGCAGGCGGCCAAATACGTCTGGGGCATCGGCTACCACTGGTACGAAACCTGGACCGGCAGCGGGATGCTTTTTGATAACGTGCAGCGCGTCCACGAAACGTATCCCGATAAAAACCTGATCTTTACCGAAGGCTGCGTGGAGAAATTCGACCGGGCGCGGCTCGACGACTGGGCACTGGGCGAGAAGTACGCCCAGTCGATGATCGGTGATTTCAACGCCGGCACCGTGGGCTGGACCGACTGGAACGTGCTGTTGGACGAAACCGGCGGGCCCAACCACGTGGGCAACTTCTGTTTCGCCCCCATCATCGCCGATACCAAAGCCGGTAAGCTGCTCTATACCAATGCGTATTATTACATAGGGCACTTCTCCAAATTCATCCGCCCCGGCGCCCGGCGCATCATCAGCTCAGCCAACCGCGATGCGCTGCAAACCACGGCTTTCCGCAATCCCGACGGCAGCGTAGCCGTGGTGGTGCTGAATAAAACCGACAAGCCGGTGGATTTCCAGTTCTGGCTAACTGGTCAGGCGGCTAAAACCAGTGCCGCCGCGCACTCCATTATGACGCTGGTGCTGAAATAGCTGTAGTTATTACGATTGGTTTGCCCGACGGGTGTAGAGACGTGGGGCCTGCCGTGTGGGGGGCCCCCCGCCC
>JAYWCH010000302.1:0-7029 GCA_043780755.1 Hymenobacter sp. | reverse complement strand
TGTACGGGGCGCTGTTCGGCGCCGTCGGGGCGGCCGTGGACGACCAGACCGACACCCAGCAGTTCATGTTTCCGATCACCATGCCGCTGGTACTGAGTTACGTGGTGGGCGTGTCCGTCATTTTGCGCGATCCCGACGGGTCGGTGGCGTTCTGGATGTCGATGATTCCGTTTACCTCGCCCATTGCCATGGTTATCCGGCTGCCGTTTGGCGTGCCGCCGTGGCAGCTGGCGCTGTCCATTGCGCTGCTTATTCTGGGTTTTATCGGTACGGTGTGGGTGGCGGCGCGCATCTACCGCGTCGGGGTGCTGATGTACGGCAAGAAAGTAACGTACCGCGAGTTGGGTAAATGGATGTTCTATAAAGGGTGAGCGACGGGCTGGCCGCCTGAAAACCCCGGCGGCCGGGCGCCTAAACTACGGGCGGCAGTTGGCGGTTGAACGGGGCGAAGCGCGCGCCGGCCACCAACTTTTATTGGCCCCGCCCGCCGGTTACTTCGCTCCGCCAAAAACGCCATGAATAAGAAGCTCCTGCTGCTGCCGTTCCTTTTCACGTTGCTTAGCTTCGCCGGCGACCGGCCGGCTTACCGGCTGTTCGGCGCCGCCGGTTCGTTCGCCGACTACGATCAGATGCTCACCGAGCTGGCCCAGGCCGATGTCGTCCTGTTCGGCGAGCAGCACAACGACGCAATGGCGCACTGGCTGGAAATGCAGGTAGCCAAGGATCTGGTCCGGCTCAAAAAGCCCGGCCAGCTTGTGTTGGGCCTGGAAATGTTCGAGCGCGACGTGCAGCCGCTGGTGAGCCAGTACGCTACCGGCACGCTGGCCGATACGGCCTTTGAGCGGCAGGCCCGGCCGTGGCCCAACTATTCTACCGACTACCGTCCGCTGCTCCAATTTGCCCGGGAAAATCACCTGGCCATTATTGGCACCAATGCTCCGCAGCCGTACGCCCGCGCCGTGTCGCGGGGCAGCCTCAAAGCCCTGGATAAGCTGCCCGCCGCCGAGCGCGCCCTCCTGGTGCCGCTCCCGATGAAAGTCGATTACGAGCTGCCCGGCTACAAAAACATGGCCGCCATGTTCGGCGACGCCAGCCAGGTGCACGGCGGCGGGGCCCAGAACATCATTCAGGCCCAGGCGCTGAAGGATGCCACCATGGCCCATTTCATCCGTAGCAGCCGGCAGCCCGGCCAGACGCTGCTCCACGTCAACGGCAGCTACCATTCTGATCATCACGACGGCATTGTGGCTTATCTGCGGCAGGCCGCGCCCACCCTTCGCATCCGCACCCTGAGTGTGGTGACGCAGGCGCAGCTGCAAACGCTGGAAAAGGATAATGTAAACGTCGCTGATTTCGTGGTCGTCGTGCCGGAGGACGGGAGTAAGACCTACTAGCCGGATCTCCGCGGCCGGGCCGGTCACCGCTGATATCAGCAGTACGCCGCCCAATCCGGGCCGGCAGCGGGGTTTCGGAAATGGTGCATTTTAATGCGCGGAAATTTGCCGTTTTAAATTTGGCAGTGCTAATTTTCGGCGTCCATTCCGAGCTACATGTCTACTATCGAATCCCAAAAACAGGCGCTTTTCCAGCAAGTGGCGGCCAATCTCCGCCAACAGGGTTTTACCATTGCCCGGCAGGACCCAACGCGGCCCTGGGGCGGCTTTTTCGTCATCGATGAGAATCAGGCTCAGCAGTTCGCGAACCTTTATTTTGATGGCCTGCCCATTGAGGGATTGAAAATAGCCGGAAAGCTGAGTCCCAAGATGTTACTGGTGGCGCCGCAGCAGCGGCTCTCCTGGCAGTATCATCACCGGCGGGCGGAGATCTGGCAGGTAGTGCAAGGCCCGGTGGGAATCGTAACCAGCCCCACCGATGAGCACGGCGAAGTGAAAAGCTACCAGGTCGGGGAGCGAATCATTTTGCCAAAAGGCGAGCGTCACCGCCTGGTCGGGCTCAGAGACTGGGGCGTCCTAGCCGAAATCTGGCAGCACACGGATGCGGATAATCCTTCCGATGAAGAAGATATTGTGCGGGTGCAGGATGACTTCGGGCGCTGAGATTGAGTGAAGAGCGGTCGTGATTCAATCGCGGGGGTTATGCAGAGCTTCGTGCAGAGCGCATCCGTCATGCAGAGTACGTCCGTCATCGTCCGTCATGCAGAGCATTCTGCGCATCAAGCAGAGACGAAGCATCTCGCGTGGACGAGTAATCATCTGTGTTCAATCATCTGCGTTGAATAAAAGAGTTACTCGTCCACGCGAGATGCTTCGTCTCTGCTTGATGCGCAGAATGCTCTGCATGACTCGTCATTATCTGAAAACAAGTCTAATAGCTAAAGTCCGAAAGCTAAAACAGAAAAAGCCCGGCGTGACCGGGCTTTTTCTGTTTTAGCTTTCGGCTGTCGGAATTACTCTTTGGCAGCTTCCGGCTTAGCTTTTTTCATGGCGGCGGAAAGCGACTCCTGAAATTTTGTATTCGCATCGGCGGGGGCCGCGTCGGTGATGTTGTACTGTTTCTGGAGGCGCTCCCATTCTTCGAGGGGAATGAATACGCCGGTTATTTTGCCCTTGTCGTCCGATAAATATTTGATGTCCATGGCTGGTTGGGTTGATTTAGAGCGGATAAGTCGGGGATTACTCCCCCGGGTGGTAGGTTTTCCCAGCGTGGGCGCGCACGTCTTCGGGGTAAAACCGGACTTCTTTGAAGCGGCCCTGGCAATATAAGTCGGCCTGATCGGTGAAGTGCGGAGTGCCGGGGCGGCTGCTCTGCCCGCCCGTCACCACGGAGCGGGCCGTGACGCGGGGGCCGAAATCTACGACCGCCACAAAGCTGTTGCCCACGTTGCCGTAGCGCTTTTTGGTGCCGGGGTAGCTGCGGGCGCCGTAAGCCGCCAGGGAGCCCCAGGCCGAAGAAGTGAACGCCACCGGCGTGCTCGGCCGCTGATCATCGTAGGTTTCCTCGATGCGGCCGGTCAGGCGCTGGTAGCGGTTGACTTCGCCCCAGGCCATCTGCCAGGTGCCGAAGTCGCGGGTGAGGTCGTCGAGGGTTTCGGCCAGGGTGGTGATCTTCTCCTGCGCCGTGGTGTGGGCCAGCGCGAAGCGGATGAAGCTGATGTAATCAAGCTGGGGCTGGGCGGCGGGGACGCGGGCGCGGGCCAGCGCCAGCAGGCGCTCGGCCCAGTAAATGGCGACCGTCTGGGCGACGGACGTGGTGCCGTAATCCCGGTTCCAGGCGCGCAGAAGTTCGATCGCTTCGGCGACGGCGGGCGCGGCCTTTTCGGCGGCGGGCCGACTCTGGTAGGCCGTGAGCAGCGCCGGAATCAGGTCGTCGAAGGCCGTGAGGTGGGGGTCGTCGGCGGCGGCAATGAGGGTGTCGAGCGTGAAGGCGGACTTGCCGCTCAGGACCCGCACGGCGTTGAGGCCCCGGTAGTTTTCGGCGTCGGGAGCCATGTAGGCGGGGTACTTCGCCTGGTCCGGGCTGCTGGGGCCGGCCACGGTGAAGGGCGTCGAGTTGCAGTTTTGAATAAAGCCGCTGGCGGGATTATGCACCTGCACCAGCTCACTCACGGCGTGGAAACCCTGCCACTCGGTGAGCGGGTTGCTGCCGTCTACGGGCTGATTCCAGTCGAACTTCGGATCGCGCTTCGGCATGTAGTTGCCGTGCCAGTAGGCGATACTGCCCTGGTTATCCGCAAATACCGTGTTGTTGGAAGCGTTGCCATTGAGCTTCATCACCTCCTGAAAACTGGCGTAGCCGGTGGCTTTGGTGCGCTGGTACGACTGCTGCAGGGCGTGCAGCGGCTCGTTCATCATGCGTACCGCCACCCAGCGCTGGTCCGAGAGCTGACCCACAATCGGGCCGTGGTGGGTGCGGTAGATGGTGAATTCTTTGCGCAGCATCTTAGCACCGTCCTTGTAGGGCAGGGACACTTTTTCAATCCGCACGGCGCGCAGCTTCTGGCCGTATTTGTAGAATAAGTTATCGCCCTTTTTCTCAATGGTTTCCACGTACTCATCCATGGAGTCGGCGTTGCTTGACGTGTGCATCCAGCCACAGGTTTCATTAAATCCCTGATAAACGAAGAACTGGCCCCAGGTGACGGCGCCGTAGGCATTGAGGCCGGCCTCGCTCACCATCTGCACCTCGGAGCGGAAGTAAAACGAGGTGTGCGGGTTGATGAGCAGCAGGGCGTGCCCGTTGGCGCTTTTGGCCGGCGCGATGGCAAAGCCATTGGAGCCGACCGGCTCCCGATCCTTGCGTCCAAAGTCGGTATCAATCCACGAGCTGGACTTCTTTTGACTGTAAAAAGCCTTCAGGCGCTCAATGGAGACCACGCTGATATTGCCACCAATGCTACCTTCGCTGAACATGAGCGGCATCCAGGGTTGGAACCGGCGCAGGAGCCGGGGTCGCACCGTGGGGTGGGTGGCAAGGTAGTAGTTACTGCCATCGGCGAAGGCTACGAGTAGCTTTTTGAGGTCGGGCGAGCTTTTTTGGTAAATGGCCACGGCCTGGGTAGTGTCCATAAAGAGGCGGGCGCGCAGGTCGTGGTAGAGGGCGGCTTCGCCCTCCACTTCGGCGAGACGGCCGATGGCGTCGAGGTAATTGGTTTCGACGCGGTCGAAATCATCCTCGCACTGGGCGTAGAGCAGGCCAAAAACCGCGTCGGCATCGGTGTGGCCGTAGATGTGCGGCACGCCCCAATTGTCCCGGATCACAGTGACATTTTTGGCCTGCTGCTGCCAGCGCGCCAGCTCTGCAACGCTGAATTTCTGCGCCCGGGCCGCGCAGGTGGCCAGCAGGAGTAAGCAAGTAAAGAATAGACGCATCGGTCAATAAATAGGGAAAATGATGACACGAAGTAAACGCAAAAGCCCTGACCAAACGGTCAGGGCCTGAGGTTGGCAGCCAACCCGCAAAGACGGGCGGGCCGGCGAAAATCCGGGGTGCTTAGGCCGAAAACGACGAGCCGCAGCCGCAGGTGCTTTTGGCCTGGGGGTTGTTGAAGACGAAGCCCCGGGCGTTGAGGCCGTCCTGAAAGTCGACTTCCATGCCTAAAACGTACATGGCGTGCTTTTTATCCATGATGAGCTTGAGGCCGTCGAGGTCGTAGATCTCGTCCTGGTCCTTGGCTTTGTCGAAGCCCAGCAGGTAGCTCATGCCCGAGCAACCGCCGCCCTGCACGCCGATGCGCAGGCCATAATCGGCCGGGACATTTTTTTCCTGAATGATATTTTTCACCTCGACTACGGCGCGGTCGGTGAGGCTGATAGGGGCAAGGGTGGCAACGGAAGCCATAATAAAGGACGATTTAGAAGTAGGTGGGTTAACAAAGATACGCCGCCCGCCGGAGTGGCTCACCGAGTGGGCGGGGAAGAAACAGCGGTTGGGGTCCGGCGGTTCAGCGCGTAAGTTTGCGACCGCGAACCTGACCGGCCAGCGCGGGCCGCAGGCGCAATTTTCAGCTCTAAACTGGCCGGCGCAAGCTTCGCCTCCTTATGGATTCTTCGGCTTATCTCTTCGATCTACTCAAAATTATTCTGCCCGCGCTCATCGTGGCCGGGGCTATTTATCTGCTCTTTAAGCAGTTCCTGGAGGCCGAGCAGCGGCGCCGGCTGATTGAGATGCGCCTGGAAAGCAGCAAGGCCACGCTGCCGTTGCGCCTGCAGGCGTACGAGCGCATCGTGCTGTTTCTGGAGCGCATCTCGCCCAATAATATTCTGGTGCGGCTGAGCAGCGCCGGCTCCTCGGCACCCGATTTTCACCGCCTGCTGCAACAGGAAATCCGGGCCGAATACGAGCATAACCTTTCCCAGCAGCTCTACATTTCCGCCGATGCCTGGACGCTGGTCAAGGAAGCCAAGGAAAACGTGCTCACGATGGTCAACCGCGCTTTTCACGGCATTCAGAATCCCGCCCAGGCGCGCGGCACCGAGCTGGCCAAACGCATCCTCGAAGGCTTGATGATGGACGGCGCCGAGCCCACCGCGCAGGCGCTGACGGTGGTGAAGAATGAGGCGGCGGGCTTATTTTAGTCGCTGAAAGTCAGCAGATTTATTCTGCTGGCAGGGCGTAAAAGATCGGACTCCCGGCCCGTGCTCACTGGGAGCATGGGCCGGGAGTCCGATCTTTTGAGAATAAAAGCTACGCCGGGACGCTGAGCGACTCGATGGCGTGGCGGTAGCATTCTTCGTACAGGGGGACAATTTTTTCCACGTCGAATTCCTCGGCGCGGGCGCGGGAAGCGGCTTTGAAGCGCGGCAAATTTTCATCCGCCAGCACGTAGAGCGCATTTTTTACCATATCGGGAATGTCGCCGATCTCGCTCAGCATGCCGGTTACGCCGTGCACATTGAGCTCGGGAATCCCGCCGGCGTTGGTGCTCACCACCGGCACTTCGCAGGCCATGGCTTCGAGGGCGGCGAGGCCGAAGCTCTCGTTTTCGGAGGGCATCAGGAATAAGTCGCCCACGCTGAGGACTTCTTCCACGGCTTCGAGCTTGCCTAGGAAGCGCAGGTCGCCTTGGCAGTTAAGCTCGCGGGCCAGCTTCTCCATCCGCGACCGGTCGGGGCCGTCGCCGACGAGCAGCAGCTTGGCCGGAATCTGCTCGCGCACGCCCATGAAAATCCGGAGCACGTCCTCCACGCGCTTCACGCTGCGGAAATTGCTGGTATGGACCAGCAGCTTTTCGCCCTCAGGCGCGATAGCGGCGCGAAAGTGACTTTTGTCTTGCTTCTTAAACCGGCGCAGGTCGATGAAGTTGGGGATGACGGTGATGTCCTTCTCGATGGCGAAATACTCGTAGGTTTCACGGCGCAGATCGGCCGAAACGGCGGTTACGCCGTCGCTCTGGTTGATGCTGAAGGTCACAACCGGCTCGTAGCTTTCGTCTTTGCCCACCAAAGTGATATCGGTGCCGTGCAGCGTGGTCACGACCGGAATCTGAATGCCGCGGGTACGCAGAATCTGCTTGGCCATGAAGGCCGCCGAGGCGTGCGGAATGGCGTAGTGCACGTGCAGGACGTCGAG
>JAYWCH010000301.1:0-10431 GCA_043780755.1 Hymenobacter sp. | reverse complement strand
TGGGCGCGGGGCTCTACATCGCCCAGTTTTACGGGACCGATGCCGCCAGTGCCCGCGTGGCGCGCCAGCTGCTGCGGGTGCAGGAGAAATTCCGGCATGTGCCGCAGGTCCGGCTGGCGACGTTCGTTCTCGACTCCGATCCCCGGCAGGTTGCGGCGCTGAGCCACCTAGCCGAGCAGTACGGAACCATCGCCGGCAAATGGTTTTTCCTCACCGGCGCGGCCGATACGCTCAACTTTCTGACAAAAAAGGAGTTTCGCCTGACGGCCGATCCCAAGCGCCTGCCGGGGGCCGTGTACACGGCCAACTTACCTGCCGGCCGCTTGTTGCTGATTGACAATCAACGCCGGATTCGCGGGCTTTACGATGGAACCGATGGTCGGGAAATCGACCGCTTACTGACGGAAATTACCGTCCAGCTCTACGATTATGAACACCCCCATTAATCAACTCTACCCGCCGGCGCTCGCGGCCGGCGACAATACGCGCTACAAGATCATCATTGGGGCGATCGGCGTTGTGGTGCCGCTGCTGGTGACGATTCTGTTTTCGTTCCCTAACGCGTTTCGCATTCCGGGCGTGGAGGTCAAGTTTCTGCCGGCCGTTAATGCCGTACTCAACTCGTTGACGGCGGTTTGCCTGCTGGCTGGTTACTATTTCATCCGGACCAGGCAGGTTTTGCTGCACCGCGCCATGATGGCTACGGCCTTCGGACTGGGCGCCCTATTTTTGCTGGCCTACGTGACCTATCACTCGCAGGTGGCGAGCACGCACTTTGGCGGGACCGGGTTGGTGCGTTCTGCGTACTATTTCCTGTTGCTGACGCACATCAGCCTGGCGGTGGTTACCGTGGCCATGGTGCTCTTCACGCTGTATTTTTCTCTCACCGGCCAATACCTCAAGCACAAAGCCATTGCCCGGTGGACCCTCCCAATTTGGCTCTACGTGTCCGTGACGGGCGTTATCGTTTACTTTCTGATCTCTCCTTATTACACCTGAGGATTCGGGAAGCGAACTCCCTCAATCTTTTAAATTTCTGCTGCTCCGGTCCCGGCTAAGTAGCAGTAGCAACCGAACTTTACCGTAGGCCGGGTGTTTTACCAGCATGAAAAAGACCCTTTTAACCGCAACTTTGGCCCTGTTGATGGGCGTGCTACTGACGCTGGCGCCGCTGGCCGTCCGGGCGCAGTGCTCGATGTGTAAGTCGCAGGTGGAAGCCGCCCGGCAGGAGCGCGACGATTACGATGTGGCTGGCCTTAACAAAGGCATCGTTTACATGATGACGGTGCCATACATTCTGATGGGCGCCGTGGGCTACTTCTGGTACCGCCGCACGCACCCCAAGCTGGTAGCGAAAAAATAAGGACGGCTCCCCGGTCATTGAGACTTGCCCTGTTGGCGTTGCGCGGTTCGCGCTGCCAGCGGGGCAAGCTTGTTTACGGCCGGTGACGAACCGGCGCCAGCGACGAGCGAGACCGGAACGGGCACGGTCACTGCGGAAAAATCTGGTGCCGCTTTGGGCGGCAGTTTTCAGTAGGCTTGAATTTTGCAGGTAACGCCGGCTCAATGGGCGTACTTTGGGCGGCTCCCGGGTTTTGACTGCTGGTCGGGCCGGTTTACACTCTCTGGATTTCCTTCAAACTCAAGCAAACGGTGGTTCAATTTCCCGTGTGGCGTCGTTTGCCCTGGCTGTTGCTGCTCGCGGCGGCGTTCTGTTTTGGGGCCGGGTATCTGGCCAGTCGCTACGCCCAGACGCCGGGCGTGGTGCGGCGGACCGATCTGCTGCATCTGCGGCAATTGGTGCGGACTGCCGAAACCTCGGCGCGCCGCGAAGCCGACACCATCGCGGCGCAGCTGCCGCGGGGCAATTTCAGCTTTCAGAAGCTGTTGGCCGAAACGACCTATCCTACCTGCGTGCTGGAAAACGGCATTCTGCGCTACTGGTCCGACGCCACTCTCCGGCCCGAGGCCGAAGCCAGCGGCTCCGTGGCCGAACGTTTGGTGGAGACGCCGGTGGGGCATTTTCTGCTGCTGCGACGCGCGGTTGGCACTTTTACCATCCTTACCTACGTGCCGTTGGAACGCCATTACGGCATTAGTAATCGCTATTTGCGGGCGGGGGGCGAGCAGGCGTTGTTTCGCGGACTGGAGCTGAAAGTGGTGGCGGATAGTACCGCCCCCGGCCGGGCCAGCTTCGAAGCGGCGGACGGGCACTACCTGTTTTCCATCCGGCGCCTGCAACCCAACCTGCTCGCGGGGCAATACGTGCCGCTGGCGCTGTTGGGACTGGGCGTTTTACTCTACGCGGCGGCGTGGCTGCTGCTGGCCGGGCGGTGGTGGCGGGCCCGGCGGGCGGGGCGGGCCGTGGCGATTCTGGTGCTGCCGCTGGTCGGGCTGCGGGTCGGGCTGCTCTATCTGGGCTTGCCGTATTCCTTCATCGAATTACCGCTGTTCGATCCGCGCGTGTACGCGGCCTCGTGGTGGGCCCCTTCGCTGGGAGATCTGCTGCTGAACGCTTTACTGGTGCTGCTGATTGCGGCGGGCGGGGCGCTGCTGTGGCGGCGGGCCGACGTACCGGCCCGGGTGCGGGCGCCCCGCCCGCTGCTGAGTCAGGCGCTGGCCGCCGGGGGCATCGGGGCGATATTCTGCGGCTGGCTGGGGCTGCTGTTCGTGTACTACACCACTGTTTTCAGCAGCTCACAATCGAGCCTGGACGTGCGGAATTTGCAGGTCACGGGCTTTTGGGCGCTGCTGGTGCTAGCGGTGCTGCTGCACACGGCCGCGTGGCTGATCGGTTTTTTCGGGCTCACGCAATTGGCGGGCGCGCTGCTGAAGTACGTGCCGCGCCGGGCGCTGCTGCTGGGGCCCGGGCTGGTGGCGCTGCCGGTGCTGGGCGTGGGGCTGGCTTTGGGGCTGCCGTGGGTGCTGCTGGCGGGAGTGCTGCTACTGTTTGCCTCGCTGGTGCGGGCCGTCGATTTGCAGCCGGCGCCCAGCATGGGCAGCTACCAGACGCTGGTGCTGCTGGTGCTCCTGCTGGCGCTAAGTTCGGCAACCGGGGCTCTGGCGCTGTACGCCCATTTCGAAAAACAGCTCCTGATCGATAAGCAACGCCTGGCTGGCAACCTGTTGGTGGACAATGATTTTCAGGGCGAATACCTGCTGGGGGTGCAAATGCGCAAGATTGCCGCCGATCCTTTTGTGCGGCAGTCGCTATCGGCCGTTTTTGGGCGGTCGGAGGTGGTGCGGCAGCGCATTGCCCGGCAATATCTGGGCGAATACTTTGATAAATACGAGAGTGAGATTACGCTTTATGACGCCTCGGGCGACCCTCTGGGCGCCGTGCCGGGAACCCCGACGCTGATGATGTCCCGCGCCGAGATGGCCCGCATTGCCACGCCCACCGACCAGGGGGGCGTGTATCTGGTGCATTCGGGCAATCCGTTCAGCTCGCGGCGCTACGTGGCGCACATTACCGTGCCCGGCACCCGGGTCAATGGCTTTGGGCCGGCGCTGGGCGGCGTGCGCATCGAGCTGACTCTGAAAAAACTCACGGCTTACAGCGTGTTGCCGGAGCTGCTGGTGGACCAGAAGTTTTTTCAGTCCGGTCTGACCACCGAGCTGAGCTACGCCGGCTACAACCACGGCCGGCTGGTATACAGCGAGGGCAGCTTTGACTACGCCAACCACCTGCCCACCGTGCTGCTGACCGAGCCGCGCCTCTACGGCGACGGCCTGAGCCGCGAGGGCTACCACCATTTTGCCGTGCGGGGCTCGCAGGGGCGGACCGTGGTGGTGAGTACGGCCACGTATTCGCCGAGCGACTGGCTGGCTAATTTCTCGTTCCAGTTCCTGGTTTCGGCTTTTTTCTGGTTGGTGGTGGGCGGGCTCGGGCTGTTGTTGCGCGGGCGCTCGTCGCCGCAATTGCGGCTCAACTTCAGCGCCCGGATTCAGCTTTTGCTCAATGTCGGCATCGTGGTGCCGCTGCTGGTGGTGAGCGTGGCCACGGCCAGCCAGCTCATTGCTTCCTACAAGCGGGACCTGATGCGGACTTACGAGCGGCGCGGGCAGCTGGCGCTGGAAAGTCTGCGCCGCCAACGGCACCTGCTGGCCGACAGCTCGGCGCGCCCCACGCTGGCGGCGCTGGCCAAAAACGTGGCCGGTCTCACCGAAACCGACCTGAATCTGTACGACGCCCACGGCGAACTGCTGGCCAGTAGTCAGCCCCTCATTTTCGATGCCGGGCTGCTGGGGCCGTTGCTGAATCCGCAGGCCGTGGTGGCGCTGCGCGAGCACAACCAGCAGCGCGCCCTGCTCACGGAGCGGGCGGGATCGCTGTCATTCAATTCGTTGTATCTGCCGGTGCGGGCCGGGGTGGGAGAAGTGGTGGTAGCCGATCTGGCCGGTCACGCGCTGAACCATGGCCGCGAGCCGGCGCCCCGGCGCGGGGCGCCCAAGTCGGCGGCTCCGCCACGAATAGTGGACGATGCGGCCACGACGGATGACACGGCTCTGCCCACCGGCCCCATTCTGGGCTACGTGGGAATTCCGTTTTTCGACTCTGAAAAAGAGCTGAACACCAAGCTCACGGAGCTGTTCATGACTATTCTCAACATCTTCACGCTGATGTTCCTGCTCTTTCTCGGGCTGGCTTTTATTGCGGCCCGGCAGCTCACGGCTCCCCTCAAGCTCATCACCGAAAAGCTGACTCAGACTACCCTGACCGGCGAAAACGAATTGCTCGACTACCGCAGCTCCGACGACGAAATCGGCCTGTTGGTGCGCGAATACAACACCATGCTCACCAAGCTCGAAGCCAGTAAGCGGGAGCTGGCCGCGCAGGAAAAGGAGGCGGCCTGGCGCGAAATGGCCCGGCAGGTGGCCCACGAAATCAAAAATCCGCTTACGCCGATGAAGCTGAGCCTGCAGTTTTTACAAAAAGCCATTGCCGAACGCCGCGCCAACGCCGAGGAGCTCATCAGCCGCATTGCCCAGACGCTGATCACGCAGATTGATGTGCTGAGCGACATTGCCACCTCGTTCAGCACCTTTACCAACTTGCCCGCCATGCGGCCCGAACGGCTCGACGTGGTCGCCATTCTGCGCCGCTGCGCCGCCCTGCACCAGCCCGACGATGCCGACGGAACGCTGGAGCTGCACCTGCCGGCGGCGGAGGCTGAAGCGGCGCATTTTATCGTGTATGCTGATGAAAGTTTGCTGGTTCGCACGTTTAATAATCTGTTGATCAATGCCCGGCAGGCCGTGCCCGCGGGCCGCGAGCCGCACGTGCTGGTGGCGTTGGAAGCGGGGGCGGGCAGCGTGAAGGTCACTATCCGCGACAACGGGGCGGGCATTAGTGAGGCCGTGCGCGAGCAGATTTTCGTGCCCAATTTCACCACCAAAGTCAGCGGTTCAGGGATTGGGCTGGCGGTGGCCCGGCGCGGAATTGAGAGCGCGGGCGGGCGGCTCTGGTTTGAAACAGTGGTGGGCGAGGGCACGGCGTTTTTTATCGAGCTGCCTCTGGCGGGCTAAGCGGCACGAAACGCCCCGCCGCTGTCGTTACCGGCCAAACCCGACCTTTACCGCATGATTCGCCGCTTCCGCTTCTGCTTTGCCCTCGCGGGAATGCTCGTTGCGGCGCTGTTTTTTCTAAGTCAACCGGTGGTGGCGCAGATCCGGCCCAAAGCGCCGGGCGAGGCACCGCCGCCCAGCACCCGCCGCTGCCGTTTCGTACGCCTCGCCCCGGGCCGCGACACTACCAGCTTCGTCCTGACCGATACGCTGACGGTGGTGCCCGCCTCGGTTACGGCCAATGGCCGGCCGGTGGCGTACGATGCGCGCACCGACCGCTACCGCTGGGTACGCCCCGCCCCGCGCGACAGCAGCGGCGCGGCACGAATAGATTCATTGCAAATATGTTATCGCATGCTGCCGCTTCGCTTATCGGCGGCCCGCTACCGCCGCCCGATCGGGCTGATGGATAGTCTGGGGTTTCGGCGGTCGGCGATGGGGTTTGAGGATTTCTCGGTGAAGGAGCAGATTCTGAGTACACCGGGCATCAGTAAGTCGGGGAATCTGGCGCGGGGCATCAGCTTCGGCAACACCCAGAACGTCTTTGTTAACTCCGCCCTGAACCTGCAGCTGGAGGGCAAGCTGGCGGATAATATCAACCTGACGGCCGCGATCAGCGACCAGAACGTGCCGTTTCAGCCCGAAGGCAATACCCAGCAGCTGCAGCAGTTCGACAAAATATACATCACCCTGACCAACCCTAACTGGAACCTGACGGCCGGCGACGTGGTGCTGCGCAACAAACCCGACTACTTTTTGCGCTACTACAAAAATATTCAGGGGGCGGCGGCCGAGGCTAATTTCGGGCCGCTCATCCCGGGGCTGAGTGGGTTGGGGGCCGCGCCGGGCGTGGCCAACGCGGTGTTTCTCAACGGCCAGGCCGGGCAGGTGCTGGGGGGAATGCCGAACGGTCCCTCGCCGGCCACGCTCAATCCGACGGGCATTGCTCAGCCCCAGCTCACCGACCCGAACCGGGCGGGCAGCAGCGGCGCGCCGGTCGGGCTGGGAGCGTCGGGCGCGGGCGCTACAGTGAGCAGCGCGGGAGTGAGCAAGGGCCTGGCGTGGCGCTCGTCGACGTCGGTGGCGGGCGGGGTAGCCAAGGGCAAGTTTGCCAGTACCGACGTGGCGCCCATCGAAAACGTGCAGGGGCCGTACCGGCTCAGCGGGCCCAACGGCGAGCAGTACATCATTGTGCTGGCCAATTCGGAGAAAGTCTATCTCGACGGCCGTTTGCAGATTCGGGGCTTCGATGCCGATTATACCATTGACTATAACCTGGCCGAAGTCACGTTTACGCCCCGGCACCTCATCACCAGCAACACGCGGATTAAGATTGATTTTGAATATTCCGATCTTAACTATTCCCGCTCGCTCTACGCCGTGAGTCACTACCAGCAGCTGGGTCGGCTGAGCGTACACGGTAATTTTTACCAGGAAGCCGACAATCCCAACAATGCGCCCAATCTTAATCTGAACGACACGACCCGGGCGCTGCTGCGTCGGGCCGGCAACGTGGCGGTGGCCGACGCGCCCGGCGCGGACTCCACCACCTACGACCACCGCATCGTGCAGTACCACCGCGACCTGGTGCTGCCGGCGGGCGGCACGGCCCGCGTGCCGGTTTTCACCTACGTGGGCAGCACCACGCCCATTGACTCCATCCGGGGCTCGTACACGGTGCGCTTCACCGATCTGGGTCAGGGCCAGGGCGACTACGCGCGGAGCACCCGCTTTGCCAGCTCCAACGGCAGCGTGTACGAGTACGTGGGGCCGCATTTGGGCCGCTATCAGCCGGTGCGCCGCATCCCCACGCCGCTGCTCAAGCAGCTGGTGGCCGGGGGGATCAGCTACCAGGTCGATAGCAGCACAACGGTCTTTGTGGATGCCGCCCGCTCGCGACTCGACCGCAACCGGTTTTCGCCCGAGAGTGACCAGGACGGCGCCCTGCGGGTGGGCTACGTGGTGCAGGGCCGGCGCCTGCCCGCCGCCCTGGCCGCCGGGGTGCTGCGAAATTATCGCCTCCGCTCGGCGCTCGATTACGAGTACACGGGCAAGCACTTTGCGCCGATCGACCGCTACCGCGACATTGAATTCGACCGCAACTGGAGCGCTGTGAGTCCCGGCCAGGGCACGGCCGTAGTGCCGGTGGCCCGCGAGGATAATATTTTTAACTTCAGTCTGGGCCTGATTAAAGACCTGAACAACAGCGTTAACTATCGTTTCAGCCGCCGCTTCCGGCCCGGCGAGGTCAACGGGCAGCAGCACTGGCTGGAGGCGGCCCAGAAAGTGGGCCACCTCGAAATGCGCGGCTCGTTATTTCTGCTCAATTCGGAAGCCGGGCGCTTTCATTCGAGCTGGGCGCGGGGCGAGGCTACCGGCCGCTTCGTGGGCGGCCGCCTCGTGCCGGGCTACGCTTACCGGTTCGATAAAAACCGGGTCAGCTCCACCCGTACCGATACTATTCGTTCGGCCAACTACTTCGACGAGCACAACGTCTTTCTCCAAAGCCGCGACTCGGCCCGCACCCACTACCGGTTCGACTACACCTACCGCCGCGACCAGGCCCCCAGCCGCGAGCAAACGGCTTTGCTGCTGCGCGGCATTGCCCAGACCTGGCAGGGCACGCTGGCTGCCCGCCTCGGTAAAACCCAGGATCTGCGGGTGCTGGCCACCTACCGCGACCTGGATTCGGTCGGGCGCTCGCGGCAGCGCACGGTGCTGGGGCAGGTTTTTTACAACGCCAGCCTACTGCAAAATCAAATCCGCTCCGAGCTGAGCTACAGCGTGGCCACCGGCCGCGAACTGAAGCGCGACTACTCCTTCCTGGCCGTGCCCGCCGGCCAGGGTACCCATTATTGGGTCGATACCAATCACGACGGTATTCAGCAAAAGGACGAATTCTTTGAGGCCCAGACGCCCGACGCGCAGTACCGCACCTTCATCAAAGTATACCTGCCCACGTCGGATTACCTCATTGCCTTCACCAACCGCCTCAACTACCGCCTCACCACGGCCGCCCCGCGGGGCTGGCGCGAAGCCGGCGGCTGGCAGGCCATCGTGGCCCGCTTCGCCACGCTCAGCAGCGTCACCGTCGACCGGCGCACGACCAATCCTGCGCTGCTCTCGCGGCTCAATCCGTTCAGCTTTAATAAGGATGATGTGCAGCTGCTGGCTTTCAATCAATTAATGCGTAACACGCTGTATTTCAATCGATCAAACCCGATTTTCGGGGGCGAGCTCACCGTGCAGCAAACCCAGCAGAAAACCCTGCTCGCCGAGGGTTCTGACCTACGCAACCTCAGCACCCAGAGCGTGCTGCTGCGCCGCACGCTGGCGACTTCGTTCACGGGCCGCCTTATCGGCACCCGTGACATTCGCGAAGCCAGCAGCACCTACCTGCTGGCCCGCAACTACCGGCTGCTGATCTATACCCTTCAGCCCGAAATCAGCTACCAGCCGACTTCGGTACTGCGCCTCACCGGCACGTATCTGCACACCAGTAAGCAAAACACGCTCGAGGTGCCGGACGCCGAATTGCACCCCGGTATTTTCGATGAGCTGGGGATTGAAACCCGGCTCAGTCAGGTGAATAAGCGCACCCTTACGGCCGCCACCCGCTACACCCGGGTGCAGTTCGACGGCACCAATCCCAACTCCGTAGTGGCTATTGAAATTCTCAACGCTCTGCGCCCGGGCAGCAATTTCACCTGGAACCTGAACGTGGAGCAACGCCTCAGCAACGGCCTGAATATCACCCTAGCCTACGACGGCCGCAAAGCCAGCGGGCTCAATACCGTGCACACCGGGCGGATGCAGGTGGCGGTGCTTTTTTAGCGAATTATGGATGGAATCTAGCCGCGCGCCCGGGCGGCTTTCAGCACCCGGGCCGCTAGTCCGGCCGTCAGCTCGCGCTGTTTGAAGCACAGGGGCAGCGCGGTGCCGGAGCGCAGGGCCCGCACCGTGATTTCGGCGCAGGCGCGGGCGTCGGAGAGGGCGTCGTGGTGGTTGAGGGCGATGCCGAACTGGGCGGCCACGTAGTCGAGCTTATGCCGCTCGAAATGGGGCCAGGCCGCCTTGGCCAGCTTCACCGAGCACAGGGCGTGGAAGGCGGGCACGGGCACGCCGAAATCGCGCAGCGTGTGTTCGAGCACGCTCACGTCGAAGGAGGAGTTGTGGGCCGCCACGGGCTGGCGGTGGAGGTAGGGCAGCAGCTGGGGCCAGACGTCGGCCAGGGTGGGGGCGTGTTGAATATCTGCTGCCGAAATGCCGTGAACCTGGAAATTGCGCCAGTCGACGCGCAGCTCACGGGGCCGCAGCAGCGTCTGGAAGGCGTCGGTAATCTGCCCGTCGCGCACCCGCACCACGCCCACGGCGCAGGCGCTGGTCCGGCGTTCGGTGGCCGTCTCAAAGTCGATCGCCGTAAAGTTGAGGCCCGCCAGCGCCAGCGTGATTTCTGCTTCCATTCAGGCAAGATAAGCCCGCAGGAGGGAATCAAGCGCTTATTTTGCGGGCGCGGGTAGCGGCGCAGCGGGCCGGCAGCACACGTCGGGCACTTCAAAATAGCGCTCCATCACGCCGTTAATGTTGCCTTCGCAGCCGGGAGTCAGGTCCAGATCAAACTCAATATCGGCCCCAAATTGCCGCAGCGGAATCAGGATGTGGCCGTAGGCCACGTGCAGCGGCGGCAGCACGATTGCGGGCGTACCGGCCCGGTGCGCGGCGCGCAAGCTGGCGAAGCGGGCCCGCATCTGGGTATCGAACGGGGCGGCGCTGGTCCACAATTCCCGCCATGCCTGCGGTACGTGCCCGGCGCTGAACAGGCCCGCCAGCGGCAGCAGCAGCCAGCCGGCGTAGCGCCGCCCG
>JAYWCH010000300.1:0-5231 GCA_043780755.1 Hymenobacter sp. | reverse complement strand
TTTGGCACTTCGTTCTTTTTGTCCGATATCTACATCGCTGGACAGGCGCTCACCAATCAGGGTGGTTCGCCCGTGTTGTTCCAGCACTTGTTCTGGTTCCTGGGCCACCCCGAGGTATACATCGTAATCATGCCAGCAATGGGTATGGTATCGGAAGTACTGGCTACGAATGCTCGTAAGCCCATCTTCGGCTACCGCGCCATGATCGGCTCGCTGATCGGTATCTCTATGTTGTCGTTCGTAGTGTGGGCTCACCACATGTTCGTGACAGGGATGAATCCATTTCTTGGTTCGGTGTTCATGTTCCTGACGCTGATTATTGCCGTGCCTTCGGGAGTAAAAGTGTTTAACTGGCTGGCCACTCTGTGGCGTGGTAACATCCGCTTTACGGCGGCCATGTTGTTCGCCATTGGCTTTGTGTCGTTGTTCATCTCCGGTGGTCTGACGGGTATCGTTCTCGGCAATGCTGCTCTGGACATTCAGCTGCACAACACTTACTTCGTGGTTGCCCACTTTCACTTGGTGATGGGCAGCTCGGCATTCTTTGGCTTGTTTGCCGGGGTATATCACTGGTTCCCCAAAATGTTCGGCCGCATGATGGACGAGAAGCTGGGTTACCTCCACTTCTGGCTGACCTTCGCCGGGGTGTATCTGGTGTTCCTGCCAATGCACTATGTGGGTATTGCTGGTTTCCCCCGCCGCTACTATGCCTGGACCGGTTTCGACTCGTTCTCACAGTTTGCTGACCTGAACAAATTTATCTCGGTGGCTGCCATCATTGCCTTCCTGGGTCAGTTTATCTTCATCTTCAACTTCTTCTACAGCATCTACCGCGGTCGTCGCGCCACGCAAAATCCGTGGAACTCGACCACACTTGAGTGGACTACGCCGGTCAATCCCGGTCACGGCAACTGGCCCGGCGAAATCCCCGCCGTGTACCGCTGGCCCTACGACTACAGCAAGCCCGGTGCGGAAACGGATTTTATCCCCCAGAACGTACCGTACTCGCAGACCCAGTCTTCGAACCTGCCCTACGAGCAGGATATGGCTGACTAATTCAGCTAGCATTATTGAGTCCTGAAGCGGGCCGCCTCACTGGCGGCCCGTTTTTGTATCAGCAACTTAGAAGGATTATTCTCAATATATAGTTGTTAAGCCTAACCAGACGAAGCATTAATAATCGTTCGCTATTTTAAAATGAATAGTATTCAGTCCAGTGCGTCCATTCGCCGTTTTCGCTTTGTTGCGCTCCTGACGGTGGTTTCTGTGTACCTGCTGATTCTGGTCGGCGGTATTGTGCGTAGCTCCGGTAGCGGCATGGGCTGTCCCGACTGGCCGAAGTGCTTCGGCAGTTGGATTCCCCCGACCAGAATCAGTCAGCTGCCCGCGAACTATAAGGAAGTTTATACTGCTCAGCGCGTTGCTAAGAACCAGAAGCTGGCCCGCACCCTCCAGAAAATGGGTTTTGCTCAGGTGGCGGGCAGTATTTTTGCGCACCCAACCCAATACATCGAAACCGATTTCAACCCCGTCAAAACCTGGATTGAATACCTGAACCGGCTCTTGGGAGCGTTGATCGGCGTGTTTGTTTTGCTGACCGTGGTCTTTGCATTGCCCTACTGGAAGCGGGACCGTCCGATTTTCTGGCTTTCGCTCACTTCGTTTCTGCTCACCGGCGTCCAGGGCTACCTGGGTTCGCTGGTAGTTTCTACCAACCTTTTGCCTGTGATGGTGACCATCCACATGGGGCTGACGCTGGTTATCGTGGCGTTACTGCTTTATGCGGTGGACCGTGCCAGGTGGGGGATTATGAGTGTAACATCGGCGACGATTAGTGCGGACCAAGCCAGTGAGTCAACCGTGGCCGTTCGGCCCGGGCTGGGCTTGCAGCTGGGGCTATGGTCAGCAATTGCGCTCACCTTCTGGCAAATTGTACTGGGCACCCAGGTGCGCGAACAAATCGACGTTATCTCGGCCACGGCCAATTACCTGGACCGCGCCAGCTGGATCGGCCAGCTGGGAGCCTTGTTTAATGTACACCGCACTCTTTCGGCCGTAGTTCTGCTGCTGAATATCTACGTTGGTTTTGAATTGTGGCAGTTGGCACGGACAGGCCTGCGGCGCCTGGTAGCGGCTACCATGAGTCTCATTGGACTGGAAGTGCTGGCCGGTATCGTGCTGGCTTCCTATGCTCTGCCGGCTGCGGTGCAGCCCGTTCACCTCACGTTGGCTACGGTGCTGTTCGGTATTCAGTTCCTGACGCTCCTGGCTCTGGCCCGGGCCCGAAAAAATCAGCCAATCACCGCTCCCGTGCATAATGCCCGGCAGGTTGTTGCGTAACTTTGCACCCCGTTTGATCCCCGCTCCGCAAATACTGGGGAACTGCGAAATTTTTCCAATGATTAATGGTTAAGGCCCGCGCCTACTTTCAGCTGCTCAAATTTCGGCTTTCACTCACCGTTGCGTTTTCCAGCGCAATTGGCTACATGCTGGGGGCGCATGAGTTTAGCTGGAGCCGGGCGCTGCTCGTGATGCTGGGCGGTCTGCTCGTAACGGGCTCGGCCAACATCATCAACCAGATCAACGAGCGGGAGCTGGATAAGCTCATGACCCGCACGGCGAAGCGGCCGCTGCCGCTGGGCCTGCTCTCGCCGGCCGAGGGCTGGGTGTTCTGCGTGCTGCTGGGCATTGCCGGGCTCAGCCTGCTGGCCTGGTGCTTCAACCCTCTCACGGCGGCTCTGTCGCTGCTCTCGCTCATTCTGTACGGCTTTATTTACACGCCCCTGAAGACGATTTCGCCCATCTGCGTGGCCGTGGGCGCCATTCCGGGCGGTTTGCCGCCGCTGATTGGCTGGGTGGCCGCTACCGGCTACATTGGGGTGGAAGCCTGGGTGTTATTCGGCATTCAGTTCATGTGGCAGTTCCCGCACTTCTGGGCAATCGCCTGGGTAGCCGATGAGGACTACAAGCGGGCCGGGTTCAAGATGCTGCCCTCGCCCGGCAATCGGGATCTGAGCACGGCCTTTCAGATTATGACCTACACGCTGCTGCTGATTCCGCTGAGTTTGCTACCCCTGGAGTTTAATATTTCGGGCCGGATCTCGGCGCTGGTCGCCGTGGTGTGCGGAATTTTATTCCTCGTGCTCACCGTGCAGCTCATGCGCACGCAGTCGCGCAAGGCGGCGCTGCGCATCATGTTTGCCTCTTTTTTGTATTTGCCCATCGTCCAAATTGCGCTGGTTCTGGACAAAATATGACCGTTAGCTGTTATCAGTGCGCCCGCTGGTCCGTCGGGCACTCTCATCCATTTTTATCAATAACCGACGCCCGAACTATCGGGAGTTTCCACCACTATGAATCCTTCTGAAATTTTATCCGAAAAGGAAATAGGTCTCGGTTGGCACCCCAAGCGGGTCCTGCTTATTTTGCTTATATTCAGTATTGTAATGATGTTTGCGGCTTTCACCAGCGGCTTCATTGTGCGGCGCGACGAAGGCAACTGGCGGGAGTTTGATCTGCCGGCTTCGCTGCTGATCAACACCATCATTATTGCCCTGAGCAGCGCGAGTATGCAGTGGGCGTACTTCTCGGCCCGGAAAGACGAGCTGAAGAACGCCAAAATCGGGATTGCCCTGGCCCTGGCGCTGGGTCTGGCTTTTTTAGTGGGTCAGTATCACAGCTTTGGCGATCTGGTGGCGGGCAACACCTACTTCGGTGGGGCCGATGCTAATCCCTCGGGTTCCTTTGTGTATGTGCTGATGGGAGTACACGCTTTTCACCTGATTACGGGACTTGTTTTTCTGGCTGTTGTATTGCGGCGGGCCCTTAACTATCAGGTGCATTCGCGCGAAATGCTCTCCATCGGCAACGCCACCTTATACTGGCACTTTCTGGGCGGGCTTTGGCTGTACCTGTATTTGTTCTTACTTTTGAACCACTAAAACGAAGTATACGCTGTCCGCTATGGCCCAACCGACCACTTTGCAGCCGCCCGCTGCTTCCGCTACCCCAGACGCCCCGCGCACCGGCAATTGGGACGGCGGAAACGAACCTTTCAAGGCAAGCTACGGCAAGCTGATGATGTGGTTCTTTCTGCTCTCCGATGCCTTCACCTTTGGCGCTTTCCTGACCACCTACGGCCTCATCCGCCACAAGCACGAAGTGTTTACCGGCGAGGCCAAGGACTTTGTCTTCAGCACGCGCTGGTGGCCGATTCCCGACCACGTGTTCAACGCCTTCCCCGGTATGGGGGAAGCCAACGTGCCCCTGGGCTTCGTGGCTTTGATGACCATGATCCTCATTCTGAGTTCCGTGACCATGGTGCTGGCCGTCGAAGCCGGACACCGCATGGACAAGAATGACGTGCAGAAGTGGTTGTTGTGGACCATTCTATTCGGCACGACTTTCCTGGCCAGCCAGGCTTGGGAGTGGGGTCACTTCATTCACGGTCACGTGGAGGGCACGGTAATGGCTGATGGCACCGTATTCCACGGCGCCAACCTGGCCATGAACCAGTACGGACCGGTACTTTTTGCCGATCTGTTTTTCTTCATTACGGGTTTCCACGGCACGCACGTTTTCTCGGGGGTCTGCCTGCTGGTCTGGTGCTTTGTTGCTACCAGCAACGGAACATTCCAGAAGCGTGGCCATTACGAGATGATTGAAAAAATCGGTCTCTACTGGCACTTTGTGGACTTGGTTTGGGTGTTTGTGTTTACGTTTTTCTACCTCGTATAAGCAGATTGTGGGCTACCCGGAGCACTGCATCTCTGTTTTCTCCCGGCTGACCTTATTCCATCACCGCCTCATTACTCAAAATTATGTCTGTTCAATCAATGCCTGAAAATGCCCCGATGGGCGAAATTGCCAAGCCAAACACCGGTTGGATCTGGCGGGTGTTCGGGATTCTGGTGGGTATTACAGCCGTTGAATTTGTGTTTGTGTTTCTGATGCACCCCAGCACGTTACGTAATAGCATTTTCATCGTCCTGACCATCATGAAGGCTTTTTTCATTGTGGCCGAATTCATGCACCTGAAGCATGAGACGAAAGGGCTGATCTGGACCATTCTGGTGCCTATGGCGCTGATCGTATGGTTACTGGTGGCCCTGGTTACCGAAGGTTCTTACGTTGGTGAAATGCTGCAAAGCATGTTTAAATAGCAATGCGGCCCCGGAATACTTTATTGCTGGGGCTCTTGCTGCTGGTGCCGACGCTGGGATTTCTGATTC
>JAYWCH010000299.1:0-2212 GCA_043780755.1 Hymenobacter sp. | reverse complement strand
GCCATGATCGCCGGTCCGGCTGGCGGTTGGCGTCGTAATCAAGCAGCAGTTTCTCCGACCAGGCTTACACAAACAGCCCTTCCACCGACAAATACCGTTCGCCGGTATCGTAGCAGAAGGTGAGCACACGGCCGCCCTGGGGAATATCGACCAGCTTTTTGGCGATGGCGGCCAGCGAGGCGCCGGACGAAACCCCGATGAACATGCCTTCCTCGCGGGCGGCGCGGCGGGTCATCTCGTAGGCTTCCTGCTGCGAAACCTGAATGGTGCCGTCGAGAATAGCAACGTGCAGGTTTTCGGGAATAAAGCCCGCGCCGATGCCCTGAATGGTGTGCGGTCCCGGCGCGCCCCCACTGATGACGGGCGAGGATTCGGGCTCCACAGCGAAGGTTTTCATGTTGGGAAACAGGGGCTTGAGCACCTCCGTCACGGCCGTGATGTGGCCGCCGGTACCCACGCCGGTAATGTGAAAGTCGAACCCCTCGGGGGCGTCGCGCAGGATTTCCTGGGCCGTGGTTTCGGCGTGGATACGTGGGTTGGCGGGATTGGAAAACTGCATGGGCATCCAGGCGCCGGGCGTTTCGGCCACCATTTCCCGGGCTTTCTCAATGGCACCTTTCATGCCTTTTTCGCGGGGCGTCAGCTCCAGCTTGGCGCCGTAGGCAATCATGAGCCGGCGCCGCTCAATGCTCATGCTTTCGGGCATAACCAGCGTGAGCTTGTAGCCCAGCACGGCCGCCACCAGGGCCAGCCCCACACCGGTATTGCCGGAGGTGGGCTCCACAATCAGGCTGTCTTTGGTGATAAGGCCTTCTTTTTCGGCCTGCTGAATCATCGACAGGGCGATGCGGTCTTTGATGGAGCCGCCGGGGTTGGCGCGCTCCAGCTTCACCCACACTTCCACATCGGGACGGGTGGCCGCAAATAATCGGTTGACGCGCACCAGCGGCGTATTGCCAATGGTTTCGAGAATGGAATTCGCTCTCATGGATTCGGTTGACGGGACAGGAAGTGAGGAAAGGACTACAGAGAAGCTGGAAATTAAAACCAACTACTCAACTTAAATAGAGAACACCAGCTCGGCTACCGGGTCGATACTGCGCGATATTTGAATATGGGCACGGTGATAGACCCGCGAATGCGAGGGTACGCTTTCCGTGAGCCAGACGTTGCCGCCAATGATGCTATGCGCGCCCACCACCGTACTGCCTCCGAGAATGGTAGCCCCGGCGTAAATCACAACGTGATCCTCAATCGTGGGGTGGCGCTTGGTGCCCTGCAAACCCTTGGTAACGCTGAGCGCCCCGAGCGTAACACCCTGATAGATTTGCACATTGGCCCCAATGACCGCCGTTTCCCCAATCACCAGCCCCGTACCGTGGTCGATGCAGAAGGCCGCGCCGATGTGGGCGCCGGGGTGAATATCGATGCCCGTGCGCTGGTGGGCGTACTCGCTGAGCAGGCGCGGCAACCGGGGCAGCCCGCGCTGGTGCAGCGCGTGCGCCAACCGGTAGAGGGCAGTGGCGTAGAAGCCGGGATAGGAGCTGATGATTTCGGTCAGGCCCTGGGCGGCGGGGTCGCTGGCCAGAATGGCGGACGCGTCGCGCAGCAGCGCGGCGCGCAGCGCCGGAAGCTGGGCGGTAAATTCGTCGGCCAGCGCGGCGGCCGGGGCGGGCAGGGCGGGCACGCCGGTGAGCAGCTCGGCCAGCTCGGCCCGGAACCGCAGCAAGGCGGCATTTACGGCTTCGACATTGGTCAGCGGGCGGGCGGCACGCTGGGGGAAGAGCAGGTCCAGCAAGCCGTCGGCCAGGGTGCAGAAGGCTGCCCCGGGCAGGGCGTCGGGCACGGTGGCGTGGGCCTTGGCCAGGGCGTCGGCAAAAGATGGAGGGAGCACGGCGGCAGGGAAATCAGTAGCGGAATGAGCCATGGAATTCAACCCCGTAAATGGGCGAAAGTTCAGGCGCGGGCGGGTCGTGGCTTTTTTGGCTGATCAATCCTCCGGGACGCCGGGCGGGCCGCGGTCCGGGAATTGGCAGTAATATTTGCAGGCTGAATTTATGGCAGCGGCTGACAACTCAGTCGCTCGCCCCTCCCCGATTTATTTCTTGTGATCATGATGAAGACCCGCGAATTAGGCCGGACCGGCCAGCAAGTAGCAACCCTGGGCCTGGGCTGCATGTCGATGGCCTCCGACTACGCCTACGGCCCCAGC
>JAYWCH010000298.1:0-10105 GCA_043780755.1 Hymenobacter sp. | reverse complement strand
CCCTCAAAAAATGACCTGCCAGCGAAAGGCCCAGCGCCAGCGCAGCTCGTAGTTGCGGATGCCGGCGCGGGCCAGCAGGCTCACCCAATCGGCCCGGCGGAAGGCCCGGGCTACGGACAGGGGCGCATCGTGCTGCACCAGGTAAGAGCCGCCCAGCAGCCGCGTGAGCCACTTAATGCTGTAATACGCCAGCCAGTGGCGGTGCAGGTCGTTGATCACGACGGCTACTCGCGCCTGCTGGTGCCACTGCCGCAGCAGCGGCACCAGCTCCTCATCCGTGAAATGGTGGCAAAACAGGCTGCACGTCAGCACATCGAAGGGCTGGGTCTGGAATTCAGCCGAGAAAATATCCGTCTGCTGGTAGCTGATTTCGGGGTAGCCGGCGCTTTTGGCGGCGGCGTAACTATGCATGAAGGGGTTGGCGTCGATGCCCGTCAGGAGCAGGGGAATGGCTTTTTGGCGGCCCCAGCGGGCGATGTGGCGTAGGGTGTCGCCGCCGCCGCTGCCCAAGTCGGCCAACCGCACGGGCCGGCCGGGGGGGAACCGGCTTTTCAGCCGGTCGAGGGCGGCGAGGACCGGCTGGTAGCCGCCGAGCCAGGTGTTGATGGTTTCCAGCTCATCGAGGTTCTGCCGCAGGGCGTCGGTGGCCAGGGTCAGGTCGTCCATCAGCTCGGGGCCGGCAGCGCGGGCGGAGAATTTCAAGGAAAAAGCCAGGCGTTAAGGAATCAAAAATGAAAGCGTGGCGAGGGCGGACGAATCCTCGGTTTTCGCTACTGCTAGCTCCGGTGCCGACACCACGCAGCTCACTTCCAGCAGCATGGCCTCCATGGTCAGGCCCGGCCCGAAGGCGAAGCTGAGCACGGGCGCGCCGTGGTCGGCCGGCATGGTGTCGGCCAGCAGATCGCGCAGCACGAAGAGCACCGTGGCCGACGACATATTGCCGTAGTCGCGCAGCACGCGGTAGGCGTGGCGGTTGTCGGCGCGGCTCAGGCCCAGCTCCGTTTCGATGGTTTCGAGGATGCGGCGGCCGCCGGGGTGAATGGCGAAGTGGCGGATATCGGCGAGTTGCACGGGCAGGCTTTCGAGCAGCCCTTCGGTGAGGTGGCGGATGCCGCGTTGAATCAACCGGGGCACGTAGCTCGAGAGCGTCATCTCGAAGCCAAAGTCATTGATGTGCCAGGCCATGTCGTCGTGGCCATCGGGCTCCAGGCCGCAGTGAAAGGCTTGCAGGGCCAGGCTGGGGGCCCCGTTAGGCAGCGGTTCAGCCATGACCAGGGCCGCCGCCGCGCCGTCGCCAAACAGCGCGTTGCTGATGAGGTGATCTTCCTCCGGGCTTTTCTGGAAGTGCAGCGTGCACAGCTCCACGCTCACGATCAGGACGCGGGCGCGGGCATCAGCGCGGCAGAAGGCATCGGCCAGCTTCACGGCATTCACGGCGGCGTAGCAGCCCATGAAATTCACGCAGGTGCGGCGCACGTCGCGGCGCAGGCCCAGGGCCTGCACCAGCTCAATATCCAGCCCCGGCGCGTACATGCCGGTGCAGCTCACCGTCACGAGGTGGGTGATGCTGCCCGGCGCCACGTCGGGCACTTGGCGGAGGCAGTCGCGCACGGCTTCGGTGGCCAGGGGCAGGGCTTCGCGGCGGTACACGGCCATGCGCTGGCCCACACTCGGAAAGGGCTCCAGGGTGGGCGTGTTGGGGAAAAACGTGTAGTCGCCGCTGGCCCGCCCGTAGTCGGGCACCACCGAGTAGCGATGTTCGATGCCCGACACCCGGTAGAGCGCCCGCAGCTTGCGCGTATCGGCTTCGCCAAAGGCCAGGGCGCGGGCCATGAAATCGGCAATCTGTGGCTGGGCAATGCGGTGAACGGGATTGGCAGTGCCGATGGCACCTAAATAGCTCGGCATTCCGAAAGGGCGTTACGGCGGTTAAAAAACAGAAAATGACAGGGCGGGCGGGGCGCTGAATGTACGCGATCAATCGGTACCAGAAGCGCCCAACGTGAAACAACAAACGGTTTTACGCGGCCCTCAGATGGAATCGCGCCAATAACTTTTGGGCCTGCCGCCCGGCGCCCGGTTGATCAACCGTTTAGCTTCCCAAACCGGCTCAGAACACCCGGCCGTGGGTCTGGCGCATCAGGGCGCGCACGGCGCCCGGCCAGTGGCGCAGGCCGCCCACCACCAACTCGCTCAGCACCGGCCTGCCAAAGAGCCGCTGCACCGCGCGCCCCACCCGCAGCCGCGCCCCAAACTGCGCCTGCCAGGCGCGGGTGTACGCCGCTTCCATAGCCGCCCGCGAGCGGCGGGCGCGCAGCAAATCGTCGGCGGCGGCGGCGGCCAGGGCCGCGCCGTGCAAGGCCATGGCCATGCCATTGCCGCAGAGCGGGGTGATGAGGCCGGCCGCGTCGCCGCACATGAG
The DNA here is from genome assembly GCA_043780755.1 of Hymenobacter sp. Classification (GTDB taxonomy): domain Bacteria; phylum Bacteroidota; class Bacteroidia; order Cytophagales; family Hymenobacteraceae; genus Hymenobacter. The sequence goes on along the minus strand of JAYWCH010000298.1, from coordinate 7,683 downwards.
CACGTGCTGCTCCACGGGCTGCTTGGGGCCGAAGGAGATTTCGTTGATGACCTCCGGCTGCGGGTAGAGCCGTTCGGCGGCCCCGAGAATCTCGCGCAGGCGCGGGTTCTGGGCCAGCACTGCCTGTTCCATGGCCGGAATGCTGCCGTGGCGCCGGAGGTTGCGGCGGGTGGTGAGGTAGCAAAAGCAGAGCTTGTCGTCCTCAATGGCCGAGATGCCCGCGTAGCCGTCGGCGAAGTTGTGCAGGGCAATCAAATCGCGGGGGAAGCCCGGCAGGCGCAGGTGGTACTTCACGCCGAGATAGGGCGAGCGCTGGCTGAAAAACGGGCGTTGGAGCTGTCGGTCCAGGTTGGCGCGCTTGCCGTAGGTGCCCAGTACCACGCGGGCGGTTAGCTCGCGGCCGTCGGCCAGGGTCACGCGGTGCTGGTCGGTGGCGGCGTCGAACGCCACGTCGGTCACCGTATTTTTCAGGTGAAAGATGACGCCCCGGCCCAGCGCCAGCCGGTAGAGAAAATCGTCGAGCGCGTAGCGGCTCACGCCGAAGCCGCCCAGGTCAAGCGGCGCCGAGAGGCTGCGCCCGCCCGGCGACGAAAGCAGGAACTGCGTGATGGCCGCCGGCCCCAGCGCGGCCGGGTCGGCGTCCAGGCGGCGCAGGTAGGGCAGCACTTCGTTGCTCACGTACTCGCCGCACACGCGGTGGAAGGGGTACTGCTTGCGCTCGACCACCGCCACGGAATGCCCGCGCCCGGTCAGATCGAGGGCCGCCGCCAGGCCGGCCAGCCCACCGCCAATCAAGAGAATGTCCATTTTGTGGGTTGGGGAAAATTGGCTCGTCGGGAAAGGTAGGTCGTCGGTACCGAAAATGCGATAATCTATCGATGCCTTCGTATATACCAGTAGATCAACGGATTTTCCGTTGTATATTCGCCAACTTAAAGCTCCGTCCGTCGTTAAGTCTTTATCTCCGGGGCTTGTTTTTGTCCTCCTTTATTATTGCTATGATGCAACGCATACTATTACCATTTGTCTTACTCGGCTGTCTGAGCATTAGCCTCCTCCAAGCCCGCCCGACTCCCGTCCGCGCCGCCTTGTCCCGTACTGGTCAGCCCACTAAGCCGGCCGACGAAAAAATGCTCTTGGTTTACCCCAATCCCAGCACCGGCATTGTTCATCTCACCATCAGTAACTTACAAGGTAAAAAAGTGGAGCTGAGCGTGCTCAACGTCATCGGCTCGGTGATGTACCGCGAAACGGTGACCGAGCTCAACGACCGCTATACCAAAATGCTGGACCTGAGCAAATTCGCCAACGGCCTGTACTACGTCCGGCTCGAAGCCGACAACACCAGCCAGATCTGCAAGCTGGTGATCCGCTAGCCGGACTTTCAGCTTCCCCGCTCAACGCAAAAAAAGCAGCTTTCGGGCTGCTTTTTTTGTACGATCTGAGAAAGAAACGGCGGTAATTACTTCACCCGAACCGGAATCGGGGTGAGCATTTGTTTGGCGTTCGATACGGTTTTGAGGGCGAGGATGGCCGTGGCCAGCAACAGGCCGAGCATGAAAATAAACATAAAGTCAGCAGTAAATACGAATGGATAATAAGCTGCTCCTTGCCGGGAGCTGCACTTGTTGTAATCAACCCGGAAACCGGGCCGGGGGTTTCAATAAGATTAAGGCATTGTGAGCAGCTCCGCGACCACGCGGCGGGCATCGGCCCCGGCGCCGTTGAGGAGGGCCGAGCGGCGGGTGTCCAGCCAGTCGAGCCCGAGAAAGGCGACGCCGGGCGCCGCCGTCAGCCCCCGGTGGTGGCGCGGGCGGCCGTCGGCGGTAAAAATGGGTAGCTCCACCCAGCCGTAGCCGGGCCGGTAGCCAGTGGCCCACACCACCGCCCCGACCGGCGCCGATGTAGCCCCCTGCCCGTGCAGCGCCCCGGTGGGCAAGGCCCCCAGCGCCCGCCCTATAAACGTGGCGTTCGCGAAGCCCCGCAGCCGGGCCAGATCGCCGCTCACCACCGGCTCGGGGCGCCCGAATAGCCGGGCCCCCAGGGCCGAATGCCGCGACACCCGCAGCAGCCCGGTGAGCGTGAGCCCGAGCCACATGAGCTGGTTGTTGAACAGGGCCGGGGTTTTTTCATCGAAAGCCACCACCACGGGCCGGCCGGTAGTGGCCACGTCGGCCGCGATTTGCAGGGCCGAATTGCCGCTGCCCACCACCGCCACCGGCCCGGTGCCGGGGAGCTGGGCGGGCCGCTGGTAAGCGCGGCTGTGCAGCTGGAGCACGGCGGGCGGGAGCTGGGCGGCCCACTCGGGCACCTGCGGCGTGGTGAACGGGCCGGTGGCGATAATCACCCGGCGGGCCGAGTACGTCACGTCGGCGGTGTGAACGAGGTAGCCGGCCTGATCCGGGTCGGCCACCACGCGGGTGACGCGCTGGTTGGTGGCCAGGGGAAAGCTGAAGTGGGCGGCGTAATCGCGCAGGTAGGCCGTGGTTTCGTCGCGGGTGGGGTAGCGCAGTGGGTTGCCGGGCCACGCCCGGCCAGGCAGGCCGCTGGCCCAGGCGGGCGAAAACAGCCGGAGCGAATCGTAGCGGGCGGCCCAGGCGGCGCCGGCCGTGGGCGCGGCATCGAGCAGGCGGAAATCAACCTGGCTTTGCTGCAAATAGTACGCGGCCGCAAGCCCTGCCTGGCCCGCGCCGATAACCACGGTATCGGTGGTGACGAGGCTGGGGAAGGTGATTGTTGGAGTTAATGGCAGATCGTTCACAGTTATAATATTCATGCGGCTGGTTGCTGGGCTTACGCCGGAAATTCGGCCCGCAGGGCGGCCATCACGGCTTCGGTGACGGCCCGCACCTGGGCCACTTGTCGGGCGGCGTGGGCGGGCGCGGGGGGCGCGGCGGGATACGCTTCCAGCTCGCGGATGACGTGGCGCAGGCGCTCCACGGCCAGCCCATCGAGGGAGCTTTTGAGGTGATGGGCGGCGTCGCCCAGGGCCGGCCAGTCCGGCGGTTGCAAGGCGGCTTCGAGGGCGCTGAGCAGGGCCGGCGAGGTCTCGATAAACGTCCAGGCCAGGCGCCGCACGATTGTTTCATCGTGGCGGACCAGCTCGCGGACGTTGCTCAGGTCGTACAGGGGAGGGACGGCGGACATGGAAGCGGCGGGGAGAAAAGGCGAAAGATCAGGCGAGCCGGCCGGGTCGGGTCAGCACGGCCCGCATGGCTTCGAGGAGCTGTTCCTCGCGGTAGGGTTTGCTGAGGTAGCCGGCGAAGCCCGCCGCTTGCAGCCGCTCGGCCTCGCCGGCCTGGGCGCGGGCGGTGAGGGCGATGACGGGCGTGGCGGCCCGGGCGGGGTCGGGGTGTTCGCGCAGGGCGCGGGCAGCGGTTTCGCCGTCCATGCCGGGCATCTGAATATCCATGAGCACGAGAGTAAAAAGCTGTTGTTGGAACAGCTCGATGGCCGCCGCTCCGCTGGCCGCCGTGGTCACCTGCCAGCCCTGGTTGCGGAGCACGGTTTCGGCCAGCAGGCTATTCACCAGATTGTCTTCCACCAACAGAATATGCCCCGCAACAGTTACGGCCGGGGCCACGGGCGGCGGGGCCGGCGTCGGATCCACGGCGACCTCCGGCACGGGCAGAAAAGGCAGGGTGAAGGCAAAGGTGCTGCCCGCGCCCACCTCGCTGCTCACGCGTAGCACGCCGCCGAGCAACCCCACCAGCCCTTCCGAAATGCCCAGCCCCAGCCCCGTGCCGCCGTACTCGCGGTCGGTGCTGGCCCGGGCCTGGGTGAAGGGCTCAAAGATCTTGTCGAGCGTTTCGGGCGCGATGCCTTCCCCCGTGTCGCGCACCGTGAATTGCAGCCAGACAGTTCCCGCCGGCCCGGGCCGGCCGGCCGGCCCGGCCACCGCCCGGCAACCCAGCCCAACCCGGCCGCGATGCGTGAATTTAATGGCGTTGCTGACCAGATTGAGCAGTATCTGACGCAGCCGGTGGGCATCGCCGAGCACGGCGGACAGGGCCGGGGCGCTTTCCACGAGCAGCTCCAGCTCCTTTTCCCGGGCCCGGGGGCGCAGCAGCTCCGCGCAGCCGGTGAGTAGCTCGGCGGGGTTGAAGGGCGTGGTTTCGGGCCGCAGCTTGCCGGCGCCGAGGCGGGCGGTGGTCAGCACATCGTTCAGCACGGTGAGCAGGTGCTCGGCCGAATCGCCCAGCAGGCGCAGGTATTTTTGCTGACTCGGCGTGAGGGCAGTTTTGGCCAGCACGCCCGTCAGGCCCAGGATGCCGTGCAGGGGCGTGCGGATCTCGTGGCTCATATTGGCCAGGAAATCCTGCTTGGCGCGGGCATCCACTTCGGCCTCGCCGATTGCTTCTTCCAGGGCGCGCTGGGTGAGTTTGAGCTCGGTAATGTTGCTGTCCACGCCCAGCACCTGCGCCGCGCCGTCGGCCCCCACAAACAGCCGCTTGATGCCGCTGAACCAGGAAACCCGGCCGTCGGGGTGGGTGTAGGATTCTTCCAGCAGCAAATCCCGGCCGGTGGCCAGCACCTGCTGATCCTGCTTCTTGCTGCGGGCGGCGTCGCCGGTGGCGGGCAGCGGCACACCGGTGGCGCCGCGCTGCACCAGCTCCCCGGGCGTCAGGCCGAAGAGCGCGGCCGTCGCCTCATTAGCCAGCAGATAACGGCCCGCGCCGTCTTTGAGGTAAATGGGATGCGGCAGGGCATCAATGACTTGTCGGAATAATCGGTGCTGTTCGGCCAGGTGTTCGGTAGCGGCGCGGACGTGCTCATCGGTGGCCCGGCGGGCGGTCACGTCTTCCGCCACGCCGATAATGCTGATGACCCGCCCGGCGGCATTGCGGGCGAAGGGCGCGTGCGCGCTGTGCAGCCAGCGCGGCCGGCCGTCACGGTGGCGCACGGCAAATTCGAGGGTGGCCGTCGCCCCGTCGGGCAGCTGGGCCACATCGGCCAGCTGCGCCCGAAACGGCGCCCGGGCTTCGGGCAGCAGCAGTGGGAGCAGGTTTTCGCCGTCGGGCAAAGCCAGAATCTCCGCGCTGCTGTACCCCAGAATCGCCTCACTGCGCCGGTTCGTGTACGTGGTGCGTTGCTGATCCAGGTCGTAGATGTAGATCAGATTCGGCATCAGGTCCACCACCTGGCGGACCAGGAGGCGGTTCTGCCGCAGCTCGTCGAGGGCGGCGCGGTGGCGGGTGACGTCTTCGCCGCTGCCGATTATTTCACGCACCTGACCGTCGGGACCCAGTGCGCCGGCCCGCACCCGCAGGCGCAGCCAGCGCCAGCTCCCGTCTCGGTGGCGCAGGCGGCAATCCCAGCTCAGTGCCCGGTCGGCGGTGAGCCGGGGGCGAAAATTGCTGCTCTGCAGCTGCGCCCGCGAGGCCGCGTGCAGCAGCTCCCGGATTAGGACGGGGCCCAAAGCCAGCAGCTCGGGGCTGCTGTAGCCCAGCACCGTCTGGCAGTGCCGGTTGCAGTGCAGCAGCAGCTGGTCCTGCAAATCATAGCTGAACAGAATAAGGGGAACCTGATCGGCCAGCCCCGGGCCGAAGGGCAGGAGTGCGCCGGGCGCCGGCGCCGACGGCCCGGCGGCGAATACCGGCCGGGCCGCCCGGCGCACGGCAGGTGGGCCGGCGTGGCGGGCCGAACGGGAAAAACGGGAGCGGCGCATGATCGAAACGAAAAGAAATCAGGGATACGTAAATATCCGGTTTAATTTACGGTCGGGCTTTCGGCCGGGGCATTGGCCGGGCGGGCCTGGTTTCGCTGAATTTCAGTTTTGCGCTGGTGAAGAACGGCTTAGGGCGGCCCGGCCGGCCCGTATCGGCCGCCTGGGTCCGGGGCGCCAGTAAAAAGCCCTCGCCCCGCCAGGCGGGACAAGGGCTTCAAAAAGATCGTTGACGAATGATACGCTGGTATCAAAACAAGGGGACAAAGTTAGGGCTCAAAGCAAATGCGGCGCAACCGGCGGCGCGGCGGCAAAAAAAGATTTTGGCAATCAGGAATCCAAGGTATGGGCTATCTAATTCAAATCGCAGAAAACGGCGCCGGAAAAAAAACGGAACCGGCCCCCAACAAAAACTTAACCGTGCGAATGGATAACCCGGGGTAATCATTTCGTAATTTTGCATCGTGCTTCAGCCCCAGGAACTATTGATCAAACGCGAAATGCTGCACGCCAGCGTTTCGCGAGAAGACCGCAAGGTCTTGAACTCCATCGGTTTTGCTATTTCCTTCGGTTATTGCCCCGCCACCGTTTCGGAGTCCGAAACGGTTTTTTTGTGCGTGGCAGGCTCGGGTTGCCTCCTCTCGACTTTTCAGCGCTAGCTCCTGTTACCGAACCTCACCATGGACTCCAATTCCCTCTCCCCAACCGTGGCCGCGGCGACGCTGGCCTCGGCCCACGCCGGCAACTGCAACCTGAGCATCGACCCCAAGCGCATGGCGGTCATTAAAGCCGGGGATGCCATGTTCCGGGGCGCTCGTGAGTGCGTGGAGTCGGAGCATTTCCTGGCTATTCACAACACGCCCCCCATCGTGGGGGTGACCCCTTCCTGATCACCCCGAAAACGTAATCTAGGGTCACTTCCCGCTGGTCCGCCAGCCGAACGTCACCCTCATTTGGCCCGGGTCAAGTGGGGGTGACTGTCTTTTATTTTAATTAAGCAATAGGTATGAAACTCGGCGCCATTACTTTACAGAACTCCGTGTGCTTAGCCACGGCTCCCTGGGATCTCGACGGCTCCGGCTACGAGCAGCTGGGCGCGATTTTTACCAAAACGGTCACCATGGAACCCCGGGCCGGTCTGCCCGGTGACGATGGCGTGCTCCAGGTAGCGGATCAAACCCTGCTCAACCGCACCGACCTGCGCACGGAAGGGGCCGAGCTGCTGGTGCAGGAGCATCTGCCGCGTTTGCGGCGCTTCGGCGTGCCGGTGTTCGTGAGCGTGACGGCGCCGGGCGTGCCGGGCTTCCGCAAGATTGCGCGCTACCTGCAGCGGGAGGTGGGTGAGCAGCTCGCCGGGCTCGAAGTCTACATCACTGCCCCGCACTCGGGCGCGGGACCGGACATCACCGCCCGCTTCGTGCGGGAAGCCACCGAGGCCGTCCGCAACGAACTGCGCGACGACGCGGCCGTGATCGTGAAGCTGCCGCCGTGGCCCGACCACATCCGGGGCCTGGCCCTGGGCGCGCAGGAGGGCGGCGCCACGGCGCTGGCCGCGACCAACACCTTGAAAGTGCTGCACCTGCCCACGAGTGCCGCCGCCGCCCCGCTGGTGGGCGGACTCTCGGGCGAGGCGCTGCGGCCGCTGTCGCTGCGCTGCGTGTGGGAACTGGCCAATGATGAGAAGCTGCACCTGCCGATTTTCGGCACGGGCGGCATTTTCACGCTGCGCGATGTGCAGGATTACCTGCGCGTGGGCGCGCAGGCCGTGCAGGTGGCCAGCGGCGAATGGCTCTCGCCCGGCCTCTCGGCCCGGCTGGCCTCGGAAGTCGAAGTAACCCTGAGCGCCAGCTCGGGGCGGGGTCTGAATCAGTAAACCACTGCCACTAACTGCCCCGGCCCGCGCCGGGGTTTCACGCCATGCAAAAGCTCATCACCCGCGTTCAAACGGCCAATTCTCTGCTCTGCGTGGGCCTCGACCCCACGGGCGACGACGCCACGGCCGCCGCCCGGCTGCGCGA
>JAYWCH010000297.1:0-10606 GCA_043780755.1 Hymenobacter sp. | reverse complement strand
GCCGTTGATGAGCTAACGGCCGTTACCATCACCGCCGACTTTCAGGACCGCCGTCGCTCTTACGAGCTGCTGGCCGAAGCATTTGGGCTGGTGGGGACTGAAGAAATAGTTATGAATCAAGCCATTGAAGCATAAAAGCAGCGGATTGGACCAGGAAGAATAAAAGATGGGAACAGACTGGATTTTTATTTGGAACGATTCTAAATAGACTGTACTTTTGCAGCAGTTTAGAATAATTCTAAATAAGGCCGACTCTCTGCGGAGAGAAAAAAATCTTTTTTTTCTCCGGATCCAATCCTCTTTTCCACATCTGCTGCTCCTTCTCCATGGCCACCTTCACCCGTAGTTTCTTAGGATTATCACTTGTTGCGCTTAGCCTAACTTCCTGCCGCAAAGACGATGAAATGGCACCTGCGACCCCCGCGCTGCGCGCCAAAATCGACTACGCCAGTCTGACCGCCGCTTCGCCCTACACCACTTCGTTCAAGGATGCCAATGCCGCTGGCACCGTGGAGCTGGGCGCGGCTGCCATTCGGCTCGACATGTTCAGCGAGCTTAATAGTTACATGGCCGGCGTGGCCGTGGCCTCGCCGGTCCAGCCCGTCACGCTGGACCTAGCCCGGCTGCGCAACCTGTACGCCAACACCAACGCCCCGTTCATAACCACCGCCCTGAATGCCTCGGGCGTGCAGCTGCGCGACCAAACGGCGGCCTCGTTTTCCGATGCCAACGCCGCTACGGTGCGCAGCTACCTCGACGATCAGCTGGCTACCCTGGCCACGGCCAGCCAATCGGTAAACAACACGGCCACAGTGGGTAAGGCCGGCCGACTGGGTCGCTACCTGGTCGATGCCCGCGGTTTCGAGCCGAACCAAGTTGTGCAGAAAGCTTTGCTCGGGGCTTTGCTGCTCGATCAAATTGGCAACGTGCTGTTGGCCCCCGCCGCCCTGGCAGCCGACAACGCCAAAGTGGTGGACGGCAAGCTTTACTCGGTGCGCGAGCACAACTGGGACATGGCCTACGGCTATCTCACGAGCAATGCCGTGATGACGACGGACATAGCCCTGCAGCCCCGCGAGCGGTTCCTGGCCGGCTACCTGAATGAGAAAAACGGCCCGGCTTCACCCGGCGTGTACCTGGCATTGCTGAAAGGGCGGGCCGCTATCGTGAACAATGATGACGCAACGCTGCGGGCGCAGGCCGATCTCATCCGTACCGAGCTGGAGAAGACCATTGCCAAAGCAGCCGTTTCTTACCTCACTAACTGGAAAGCCGCTGCCGCTGCCGACGTGAAGGCCCACGCCCTGGGCGAAGGAATCGGGTTCGTGTACTCGCTGCGTTTCTGCACCAAGTTTAACGTGGACCTCGCCCTGGCCGACTCCTTCCTGAACGGTCTGACCTCGGGCAAGGACGGCGCCTGGAGCCTGACCAATGCTCAGGTTAATACGGTGATTGCTGCTATCAACTCCAAATTTTCGCTGTAATTCCGGTAGTTAGTTCGTCGGGGCCGGTGCCGCGTCGTTGAGATCCGACTGTAGGTAACTGCTTCCAAATAACTCATATTTATGAAAAAGTCGATTCTGCTATTTTCGTTATCGGTAGCACTGACGGGAGGAGTGATTTCCAGCTGTACCAAAGTCACGGAAGGGCCGGTCACGGACACCGGCGGCACTACCGACCTCAACCGCAAGGCGCTGCTCACGGAATGGGCCGACAATCTGGTGAAGCCGGGCTACCTGGCTTTTGGTACTAAAATAACTGCCCTCAAGGCCCAGGCGGCGGCATTTTCGGCCGCGCCCACGGTGGCGGGTCTGCAAAGTGCCCGGCTGGCCTGGCGCGAGGCCTACCTGGAGTGGCAGCGGGTAGAGCTGTTTGAGTTTGGTCCGGCGGCCGATGTGTCGCTGGTCAACCACTTCAATATTTACCCCACCGACGTGGCCGGCATTCGCCAGAATATCGCCGCGGGCACCTACAATTTTGAATTGAGCACGGCCATCGCCCAGCAGGGTTTTCCGGCCCTTGACTACCTGCTCAACGGCACCGGGGCCGACGACGCAGCCATTGTGCAGACTTACGTGGCCTCGGCCCACCAACGCCGCTACCTGACCGACGTGGTGGGCAAAATGGACCAGCTCTTTGCCGGCGTGCAGGCGCGCTGGAACGGTTCGTACCGCGACACGTTCATCAGCGGCACGGGTACCAACGCGGGCAGCTCGCTTTCGCTGGCCGTGAATGCTTTTTCGCGCTACTACGAGCACTTTTTGCGGACCGGCAAAGTGGGTATTCCCGCCGGGGTGATGTCGGGCACGGCCGCACCAGAGAAGATCGAAGCCTATTACTACCGGGGAGCGCTGCCCCTGCAACTGGCGGTGGCCGCCCACGCGGCGGTGCAGCAGGTCTTCAACGGCCGCGCGGGTCAGCCTTCGCTCAAAACCTACCTTGATGCGCTGGGGGCTAAAGACAGCCGCACCGGCCAGTCGCTTACCGAGCTTATTAATGCGCAGTTTGCCACTTCGGCGCAGCAGCTAGCCAGCCTGGGTCCGGACCTGTACACGACCATCCAGACGCGGAATGCCGCCGCCGTGCAGGCTTTCACCGAAATGCAAAAAGCCGTGCGCCTGCTGAAGGTGGACATGACTTCGGCCATGAGCGTGACGGTGACTTACGTAGACAACGACGGCGACTAGTGCGCCCGTCCTACTTCCAGACTGCCACTCCGGCCGCGCCGCTGGCCGTGTTTCGCATCGCTTTTGGCCTGCTGATACTGGCCAGCGTAGTGCGCTTTTGGGCCAAGGGCTGGATTGCGGAGCTGTACCTGCAGCCCAAATTCTTCTTTCCATACTACGGCCTGGAGTTCATCCGGCCGCTGGGGGGCTACACCTACGCGCTGTTTGCCGTGTGCGGCGCGTGCGCGTTGTTGGTGGCCCTCGGCTGGCAGTACCGGCCGGCTGCGGCCGGCCTGTTCCTGAGCTTCACCTACATCGAGCTGATGGACAAGAGCACCTACCTGAACCACTACTATTTTGTGAGTCTGGTGGCGCTGCTGCTCGTTTTTTTGCCGGCGGAGGCTCTTTTCTCGGTTGATGCCGCTCGCCATCCCGGCCGCTGGCACGAACAGGTTCCGCGCTGGACCGTGGACGCCCTACGCCTGCTTGTGGGCATTGTGTACGTGTACGCGGGGCTGGCCAAGCTCAACTCCGACTGGTTGCTGGCGGCCCAGCCGCTGCGCATCTGGCTGCCCGCCAAGAACGATCTGCCCCTGGTGGGCTTCCTGTTCAACTACCCCGCCACGGCCTTCTTATTCAGCTGGTTCGGGGTACTTTACGATCTCACGGTGCCGTTTTTCCTGCTGTACCGTCGCACCCGGTCCTACGCCTACGCGGTGGTGGTGGTGTTTCACGTACTCACGGCCGTCCTGTTCCCGATCGGGATGTTTCCCTACGTGATGATCGTGGCGGCGCTGGTGTTTTTTCCGGCTGCGTTTCATCAGCGGCTGCTGGAACGGGGCCGGCAATTACTGCGGTTGCCCGCGGTGGCCGCCCGCCCGCCCGCGCCGCTCGTGTACCGGCCCCGGGTGCGGCTGGCGCTGCTCACGGGGCTGTCCTTGTTTTTTCTGGTGCAGCTGCTGTTTCCGCTGCGCTACTGGCTCTATCCGCGCGAGCTATTCTGGACGGAAGAGGGCTACCGGTTTTCCTGGCGGGTAATGCTCATGGAGAAGCTCGGCCAGGTGCAGTTCAAGGTGGTAGACGCGGCCACCGGCCAGGCCCGGTTGGTGAATAACTCCGACCATCTGAGCGTATTGCAGGAAAAAATGATGGCCACCCAGGCCGACATGATGCTGCAATTTGCCCATTACCTGCACGACTACTACGCCCGCCGGGGCGTGCACAACCCCCGGGTTTACGCCGATGCCTACGTGACCCTGAACGGCCGCCTGGGCAAGGCTTACATCGACCCCGCCGTGGATCTGGCCCGCCAGACCGAGGGCTTCGCACCCAAACCGTGGATACTAGCTTTTGATGATGAGATTTCTGGTTTTTAGCGCCCTATCGTTGACATTCGTGCTGTCCGGGTTTGCCGCTCAGGCGCAGGAAACCCTCCGTGGCCGTGTGCAGGTGGCCGGAAGCGGCGGGCCGGTCATCGGCGGCGAGGTGTATGTGAAAAGCCTGAATCGTGCCGTGCTCACCGACAGTACCGGCCGGTTTGAGGCGACGGGGCTGGCTGCCGGCCCGCAGCAGGTGCTGGTATCGGCTCTGGGCTACTTGCCGTTCAACGTCACCGTGACCCTGCCCGCCGACGGCTTCAGCTTTGAGCTGACCCGCCGCGACCAGACCACCCTGAAGGAAGTAGTGGTAGCCGCGCCCCAAACCACGTTCGGTCAGACGCGGCTGCGCGAGGTGGAGGGCCTGGCCATCTTTGCGGCCAAGAAGTCGGAGGTCATCGTGCCCGATAACCTGGTGGCCAACCTGGCCACCAACAACGCCCGCCAGGTATACGCCCGCGTGCCGGGCCTCAACATTTGGGAAAACGACGGCGGCGGCCTGCAGCTGAGCATTGGCGGGCGCGGGCTTGACCCTAACCGCACCACCAATTTCAACGTGCGGCAGAATAACTACGACATTTCGGCCGATGCCCTGGGCTACCCCGAAAGCTATTACACGCCGCCCACTGAGGCCGTGAAGCGCATTCAGCTGGTGCGCGGGGCGGCTTCGCTGCAGTACGGCACCCAGTTTGGCGGCCTGCTGAACTTCGAGCTGCGCAGCCCCGAACCCGACCGCAAAGCGGCCGTGACTTCGCGCCAAACGGGGGGCTCGTTCGGCTTTTTCAACTCCTTCAACAGCGTGAGTGGCACGGCGGGCAAGTTCAGCTACTACACTTTCGCGCAGTACAAGCGCGGCAACGGCTGGCGCCCCAACTCGCAGTACGAAAGCAAAACCGCCTACGCCGACGTGCGCTACCAGTTCACCGAAAACCTGAAAATGGGCCTCCAGGTGACCCACATGGACTACCTGGCCCAGCAGCCCGGCGGCCTGAGCGACGCGCAATTTGTCCAGGATGCCCGTCAGTCGAACCGGATCCGCAACTGGTTTGCCGTCGATTGGAACCTGTTCAATGTAAACACCGACTGGAAGGTGAATGCGCGGGACAACGTGAACCTGACGGTTTTTGGCCTCGTCGCCGCGCGGCAGTCGTTGGGCTTCCGGCCTAATCGCGTCGAAACCGTGGACGACGGCGGCGAGCGCGACCTGATTGCCGGGCAGTTCCGCAACTACGGCCTTGAAGCCCGCTACCTGCACCGCTACCAGGTGGCCGGCTGCAACGGCGTGCTGCTGGTGGGCACCCGCTTCTACAGCGGCTTCAACCACAGCCAGCAAGGCACGGGCCCCGCCGGGGCGGCCGCCGATTTCAGCTTTGTGGAGCCCGGCCGCCTGCTCACCTACGACTACCGCTTCCCCAACCGCAATGTTGCTTTTTTTGCCGAGAACATCTTTTACCTCAGTGAGAAATTTTCGGTGACGCCGGGCGTCCGCTACGAAGCCATTCGCACCACTGCCGACGGGTTTTACGGCAACGTGCAGCGCGATCTGGCCGGCAACATCATCACCATCACCCGCACCACGGAGCTGCGCGAGAGCCCGCGCAGTTTCGTGCTGGGCGGCATCGGGGTGAGCTACAAGCCCTCGGCCACGCTGGAGGCCTACAGCAACATTTCACAGAACTACCGATCGATTACGTTCAGCGACATGCGCATTGCCAATCCGTCCGCCGTCATCGACCCCAACCTGACGGACGAGCGCGGCTTCTCGGCCGACCTGGGTCTGCGGGGCGAAAAAGCCGGCGTGCTCACTTACGACGTAAGCGTGTTCGCCCTCAACTACGGCAATCGTATTGGCGAAGTCCAGACCTTCGACGCCAACGACCGGGTGCTTCGCAAGCGCACCAACGTGGGCCGGGCCCTGATTGTGGGCGTGGAAGCCTACGGCGAAGTAGAGCTGCTGGCCCTCCGGGGCGTGGCCGAAAGCCCGGTGAGCCGCTGGCAATGGTCGGCTTTCGGTAACGTGGCCCTTATTCGGGGCCGGTACGTGGCCAGCGTCCTACCGGGGGTGAAGGGCAACCAGGTCGAGTTTGTGCCCGCCGTGAACCTGAAGACCGGCACCCGCGCCGGCTACGGCCCATTTAAAGCCTCGCTGCAGTTCTTGTACCTCTCCGACCAGTTTTCTGACGCCACCAATGCCACCGACGGGGGCTTCTCGGCCGTAGTGGGCCGTATTCCCGCCTACCAAATCCTCGACGCGTCGGTGTCCTGGGAGCGCCGCTGGCTTAAGCTCGAAGGCAGCGTCAACAACCTGACCGATGCGCGCTACTTCACGCGCCGGGCCATTGCCTACCCTGGCCCCGGCATCCTGCCCTCCGACGGCCGCAGCTACTTCCTCACGGTGGGCGTGAAGCTGTAGGGGCGCAATGGGTCGGGCTAAGCCCCGAACGTTTCCCAGCCCAGCTTCAGAATGAACCCGCTCACCACCACCAGAAACAGCACCCGCACGAAGCCCGTGCCGCGCCGCAGGGCCATGCGCGCCCCCAGCGTGGATCCCAGCATATTGCAGGCCGCCATGGGCAGGGCCACGCGGTAGAGCACCTGGTCCGTCGAGATAAAGTATCCCAGCGCCACCACGTTGGTGGCCACGTTCACGAACTTGGCCGACGCCGAGGCCGCCAGGAAGTCGTAGCCAAACAGGCCCACGAAGGCGAACAGCAGCAGGCTGCCCGTGCCCGGCCCAAAAAAACCGTCGTAAAACCCCAGGGCTGCGCCCAGGGCCACGCCCGTTAGCAGCTCGCGGCGGCCGTGCAGGCGCGGAGCGTGCAGGCTCCCGAAATCCTTGCGCCAAAACGTGTACGCGGCCATTACTACCAGCAACGCCAGCACCAGCGGCCGGACGGCTTCTTTGTGCAGCCCGCTCACCGCCCGGGCGCCCAGCAGCGCGAAGGCCCCCGCCACCAGCGCCGTGGTCGCCACCGTGCGCCAGCGGATGGGCACGGCATCGGGCCCGCCCAGGTAGCGGCGCAAGGCCACCGCCGTACCGGCCAGCCCCGCCACCTTGCTGGTGCCCAGAATGGCCGGCACCGGCACCTGCGGCAGCAGCAGCAGCATGGCCGGCAGCTGAATCAGCCCGCCGCCGCCGACCATGGCATCAATAAAGCCGGCCAGAAAGGCAAACAGGCACAGCAGCAACAGCGTGACGCTCACTTAAAAAGGTGCCTCTCCGTTCATGTTGACGTTCCCCTTCGGGAATGGCACCGGCGTTTCGTTGATTTTTGAGCCCAGCCGGATTGTGTTCGGCGCGAAGTTGCCGGCGCTGGGCTCGCTCTCGAAGTTGCTGGCGGGCAGGCCCAGGGGCTGGTAGCTGCCCGGGTCGCCGGGGAAGTCGTTCACGCCATCGAGATCGGCAAACTTGGTGAAGCGGCCGATGAACTTGAGCTGCACCGTTTCGAGCGAGCCGTTCCGGTGCTTGGCGATGATGACTTCGCCCACGCCCTGGGTCGAATTGCCTTCGGAATCCTGATCCAGCCCATAGTATTCCGGGCGGTAGAGGAAGATCACCATGTCGGCATCCTGCTCGATGGAGCCCGATTCCCGCAGGTCACTCAGCTGCGGGCGCTTCTCGCCGCCGCGGGTTTCCACCGAGCGCGAGAGCTGCGAGAGCGCCAGCACGGGTACGTTCAGTTCCTTGGCAATGCCCTTGAGGGCCCGCGAAATGCTGGCAATTTCCTGCTCGCGGTTGCCGCCCCGGCCGTCGGTATTGCCGCTCATCAGCTGCAAATAGTCGACGATGATCAGCTGCACGTCCTTCTGCGAGCGCAGGCGCCGGCACTTGGTGCGCAGCTCGCGAATGCTCAGGGCCGGCGTGTCATCAATATAAATCGGCGCGGCCGAGAGGTCGGTGATCTTGTGGTTGAGCTGCTGCCATTCGTGGTCGGCGAGGGTGCCTTTTTTGATTTTATCCGAATCCAGCTCCGCTTCGGCCGAAATGAGTCGGTTGACCAATTGCAGCGAAGACATTTCCAGCGAAAAAATTGCCACTGGCCGCTTGAATTCCACCGCCGCGTTGCGCATGGCCGATACCACGAACGCTGTTTTTCCCATCCCGGGTCTGGCCGCAATAATCACCAGATCAGAGGGTTGCCAGCCGCTCGTGACGCGGTCCAGCGCCGTGAAGCCCGTGGGTACGCCCGTCAGGCCGTCCTTCTGATTCTTCTTGTCTTCGAGCTCCTTGATGGCCTTGCCCATCAGGCTGCGCATGTCGTCGAAGTTCTTGCGGATGTTGGATTCCGAAACCTCAAAAAGCGCCGATTCGGTATCGTCGAGCAGCTTGAAAACGTCGGTCGTATCCTCGTAGGCATCGCGCTGAATATCACTCGAAATCCGAATCAGCTCGCGCTTAATGGCCGTTTCGGTGATAATCCGGGCGTGGTATTCCACGTTGGCGGCCGAGTTCACTTTCAGGGTCAGATTAGCCACGTAAAACGGGCCGCCGCAGGCTTCGAGCTCGCCCATTTCCCGCAGCTCGTGCACAACAGTGAGTTGGTCGATGGGCTCCGATTTATCGAATAGTCGGATAATAGCGCGGTAGATGCGCTGGTGGCTGTCCTTGTAAAAGCTCTCGGGCTTGAGCAGATCAATAACTGAGGTCAGCGCGTCCTTTTCCAGCATCAGCGCCCCGAGTACGGCCATTTCCAGCTCGGGGGCCTGGGGCGGTAGCTTGCCGGCGTTGCCGCCATTGAAGGGCACGAGCCCGGAAGATCCGCGGTTGATCAGGGCCGCTTTGGCGCGGGCCGCGGATTGCTTCAGGCGGTCGTCCATCCGGTCTTGCATGGGGTAATTGGGGTGTTAAGGCAGCAAAAAAGAAGCGCCAGACATTCCCGGGGGGAAGCCGGGCCGCTTACGATATACGCAAAGCTAACCCCTGATCCGGGGAAAAAGGCAGGGTGGAAAAGCCGAATTTTTTGGTTATGTGCGGGTGGTGCCGCCGGGTAGTTTGTACTTTCGCGGCCCGACTTTTTGGTTTCGGCTGGTGTAATCCCGCCGGGTGGCTGGGCGCGGTTGGGCTCGCGCTTACTATTTCTTCATTCGCCTTTCCTCCCCCGCATTTGTCACCTTCTGCTCAATTGTCCGCTCCCGTCCGGCCCGCGCCGGCCCGAATTCACCTTATCGCCGTGGGCGGTAGCATCATGCACAATCTGGCGCTGGCCCTGCATCAGCGCGGTTCGCTGGTCACGGGTTCCGACGATGAAATAGTCGAGCCGGCCCGCGCTCGTCTGGCGGCGGCCGGCCTGCTGCCGGCGCAGGAAGGCTGGGCCGCCGCCCGCATCACGCCCGACCTCGATGCTGTCATCGTGGGCATGCACGCCCGCCCCGACAATCCCGAGCTGCTCCGGGCGCAGGAGCTGGGCCTGAAAATTTATTCTTTTCCCGAATACATCTACGAAGCCAGCCGCGACAAGCAGCGCATCGTCATCGGCGGTTCGCACGGCAAAACCAGCATTACGGCCGTAATCCTGCACGTGCTGCGCTACCACAACCGGCAGTTCGACTACGCCGTGGGCGCCCAGCTGGCCGGCTTCGACCTGATGGTGCAGCTCACCGACGACGCGCCCATCATCATCATTGAAGGCGACGAATACCTGTCGTCGCCCGTTGACCGCCGGCCGAAATTTCACCTCTATCAGCACCATATCGGCGTGATCTCGGGCATCAGCTGGGACCACATCAATGTTTTTCCCACGGCGGAAAACTACCGCGAGCAGTTCCGTATTTTCGCCGATATGACACCCAAGGCCGGCGTGCTCATCTTCGATCAGGACGACGAGCAGACCCAGCTCATCGCCGTGCCCACCAACCCCGACGTGACGTACATCGGCTACGGCCCGCACGAGCACGTTATCCGCGATGGGCGGACGTTTCTGCTCAATAAAAAGGAGGAGGAAGTGCCTATTCAGGTTTTTGGCGAGCACAATCTGCGCAATATCTCGGCGGCCAAAGAAGTCTGTAAGCAGTTGGGAATCAAAGGCCGGGACTTCTTCAAGGCTGTGGCCTCGTTCCCCGGGGCGGCGCGGCGGCTGGAGCTGGTACGGGAAGGCGCTACTGCGGTGGTCTATAAGGATTTTGCTCACGCACCTTCCAAGCTCAAAGCCACTGCTACGGCCCTGAAACGCCAGTTTCCCCAGCGGCGCCTGGTGGCCTGCCTCGAGCTGCACACGTTCAGCAGCCTCAATCCGGCGTTTTTGCCCCAGTACGCGCACTGTTTCGACGCGCCCGACGTGGCGGTGGTGTATTTCAACCCGCAGGTGCTGGCACACAAGCGCCTGCCGCCGCTGGCCGCCGCCGCCGTGGCCGAAGCCTTCCAGCGGCCCGACCTGCGGGTCATCACCGACAGCGCCGAGCTGGTTACTTTTCTGCGCGCCCAGCGCTGGGACAACGCCAATCTGCTGCTCATGTCGTCGGGCACGTTCGACGGGCTGGATCTGCCGGCGCTGGCGGCGGAAATTATCGGTTAGTAATCACCTGATTTATTCCCGGGCTGCGGGCCGAACCGGCGTTTCAGCCTAA
>JAYWCH010000296.1:0-1747 GCA_043780755.1 Hymenobacter sp. | reverse complement strand
GCTCGGGGCAGCCGCCCAATATTCAGCACCCGGGCAGCACCTACTGGCTGCGGATCACCGTGCGCCACGCTCCGACCGAAACCGCGGCCTGGTACCTGGAGCTGTACGATTCGCACATTGGCGGGGCGGTGTTTTTCCGGCCCGCGCCCGGCCCCGGCCCGGGCTACGACAGCGTGGCCACGGGCGCCAGCCAGCCCTTCGCTACCCGCCCCCACCCGTACAAAAACTTTCTTTTCGACCTGCCCCCCCGGCCCGGGCAGACGGCCAGCTACTACCTGCGCCTGCGCTCCGACACCCGCACCAGCTTCCGGGCCATGCTGCACAGCGGGGGCGGCCTCATCCCCGAGCTTTCCCTGCAATACGGCCTGCTGGGCGGGTTCTACGGCATCCTGTTCATCATGGTGCTCTACAACCTGATCCTATTTTTCTTCCTCCAGGAGCGTGCTTACCTCTACTACGTGCTCTACGTGCTGAGCGGCACCCTGCTGTTTCTCACCGAAGACGGGCTGGGCTTTCAGTACCTCTGGCCCGGCGGGCCGGGGCTGAATCACTTCCTCGGGGCGGCGGCACCGGTACTGCTGCTGCTCACGTTTGCGACCTACGCCGGCGGCTTTCTCGATACGGCCCAGCGCCTGCCCGGTCTGCACCGGATCGGGAGCTGGGTGGTGGGCGGGAGTACGGCGCTGCTGGTGCTCGATGCGGCGGTGGTGCATTCGGGCTTCAGCTTCTGGCTCTACCTGCTGCCCTACGGCCTGCTTTACTACCTGGCCTGGCGCACTTTCCGCGCCGGCCTGCGCCCCGCCCGCTACCTGCTGCTGGCCCAGGCGCTGGTGGCCACCAGCCTGACGTTTCTCATCATGCGCAAGCTGGGAATCAATTTCTACAGCAACGCCTACACGGTGTACAGCCTGAACATGGCCTTCGTGCTGGAAGTCGTGATTCTGAGCTATGCGCTGGGCGAAAAAATCAAGGGCATGGTCGATGTCACGCTCTCGACCCAGCACCGGCTGCTCAAGCAGCTCCGCAAAAAGCACGAGGCCCAGGACCGTCTCGTGGACCAGATGCGGGAAAACCAGACCCTGAAAGATCAGCTTAATTCCGAGCTCGAAGCCCTGGTGGTGCAGCGCACGGCCGAGCTGCGCCGCCAGAACGACACCGTCGCCACCCAAAACCGGGAGCTGCTGGAAGCCAACGGCCTGCTGGCCCTGCAATCGGGGGCCATCGAAAAACTCAACAACGACCTGAGCCGCGACCTGCACGCCGAGAAAGCCGCCCGCATCGAAGCCCGGGAGGTGGACTTCGGCGAGTTTAGCCAGATCTACCCCGACAAGGACGCCTGCCGGCGCTACCTGGCCGACCTGAAGTGGGGCCAGGGCCACTACCACTGCCGCAAGTGCGGCCACGAAAAAAGCTGCGAAGCCCGTGAATCCTTCGCCCGTCGCTGCACCCGCTGCCGGTACGTGGAGTCGGCCACGGCCGGCACGCTGCTACAGAAGTGCAAATTCTCCATGGTGAAAGCCCTCTACGCCGTGTTTCTGCTGCACGCCCACCGGGGCCAGTACTCGGCCTCGGAGCTGGCCCGGGTGCTGACCCTGCGCCAGGCCACCAGCTGGGCCTTCGCCCAGAAAGTCATGACGGCCCTCCAGCTCCGCCGCCGCGCCCCCGACTACGAAGACGGCGAACCCTGGACCCACGTGCTGCTGGAAGTCGTCGGCGATCCCGAATTCGTGGAAGCGCACGACGATGA
>JAYWCH010000295.1:0-2577 GCA_043780755.1 Hymenobacter sp. | reverse complement strand
TTAACAAGTTGTCAAGGGTCAGCTATTCACCTTCCCTTGCCGCCCATCCCTTACTTGCGTAATTTCGGGCAAACGAATCGCACACATCCTCCCCGGCCTAAAGGCGCCGGGCTTTCAACCTAGCGTAAAATGAGTCGTTGCTGCTGACGATGAAATGCGGAGCTTCAGGTGACCCTACATGAATGAATAAATGGCAGGGGCCGGGCTGTGGGCCGTTGCAGGAGTGCGACGTAAACGCCACTCAAAACATGCTCAACAGTTTTCGTCTACGACATCAGACGCTATCAAAGGAACCCTCTCGTCTGTAGGCCGGGGAGGATTTCGAATTCCTATTTCGTGCTTTTGGTAATAGCCCCTTTCCTGGCCCTTTCGCAGTTTTCGTGCTTTTGGTAATAGTCCGCATGGGGTACCCCATGCGGCAGATTTACTAATAAACCACTGCTAAACAGTTTATTACAATAAGTTTTGGGGATTACCCTATTACAAAAAGCACGAAATCCGGCCCCGCTGGCCCTGATAAACCTCCTTCAGAATCACTGTCAATCCCATTTTCTGCATAACTATCTCATTAGCAATTTCATAATTCATTCTTTTTAAACAAATAAATGAACCTGCCTTTTAAACGGTAGTTTACCTTGTTTAAAAGATTACCTATATTATAGGTGCTATAACTGCTTGATCTTCAGTTTCTCCAGAGGCCAAACTATTACAAGAAGCACGAATTGCCTATTACAAGAAGCACGAAGAGCTATTACAAGAAGCACGAATTGCCTATTACAAGAAGCACGAAAAAAGGGGATTTGCCTATTACAAAAAGCACGAAGGCCTATTACAGGAAAATTATTTGTAATACTTTACGTCTCTGAACGCCCCGTTTCACGTTGATTTGCTATGGCTATGGATCTTTTTACCGGCGATGATGAAGGGGTCAAACTGGTGGTCCAGCGCAATGACCTGGTTAATGCGCGCTTCGCCCTGACCACGCTGGAAATGCGCCTTTTCATGGCCATGCTGGCGCGCATCAACCGCGACGACACGGAGTTTCGCGAAATGCACATCCCCGTGACCGAGGTCGTGGCGCTCTCCGGCCGGCGGCCCAGCAGCAACGACTACCAGCAGCTCAAGGACATGTGCGCCCTGCTGGCTTCGCGGGTGCTCTACATCGAACGGCCCAGCAAGAAGAAGCGGGCCGGTCAGGCCACCGATGAAACCGCCCTGAGCTTCTCCAACACCCCGCTGATGGCCTATGCCGACTACAGCAGCGAAGAGCGGGCGCTGGTCGTGCGCTTCAACGACCGGGTCCGCGATCACCTGCTCCAGCTCAACGCCGGCAACTTTACCCAGGCCCAGCTCATGCAGCTGCTGAAGCTGAAAAGTGCCCACTCCTACCGCATCTACTGGCTGCTGAAGCAGTACGGCAACTTCGGCACCCGCACGCTGCAAGTGGCGGAGCTGAAGCGCCTGCTGAATCTGGAAGGGCAGTACAAGCAGTTTCCCCTGTTCAAGCTCCGGGTGCTGGACCGGGCCCAGCAGGAGCTGACCCAAACCAACCTGGCGTTCGAGTACGAGCTGATCCGGGGAGCGGGCAACACCGTGGAGGAAATCCGTTTCCGCTTCGCGCCCGTGACCAGCGAAGGCCGCCTGCCTGCCCCGCCCGTGACCACAGCCTGGGAAAAAGCCCTACTCGACGCGGGCGTGGCGGCCAGCAGTCTGGCCGTTATCGGCGAGCTCGTTGCCAAGGGCGAGGTGGAGCCAGGCTACGTGCAGTACGTGGTGCAGCAGCAGCGTACCAAGAGCACTCAGGGTAAGATCAAGAGTCTGGCGGGATCCGTTTTCATCGCCGTCACGAAAGGGCACTTGGCCGAGGAGTACCACAAGCTGCTGACTACCAAGCCGCGGCTGGCGCCGCGAAAGGTAGTCCGCCCAGCGGCCCCGTCCATTCTGCGCTACCGGTTGCAGGAGGTGCGGGAAGCGTTCGAGATCATGCAGCGCAAGGACACGGCCAAGGGTGCCACTTTCGAGGAGAACCTGGAGCTGGTTTACCTTTCCCAGGGCTTCCGGCAAGAGCAGGATGAGCAGGGAGTAGAATGGCTGATCAGCGAGCAATAGGGGGCAATACGGCGGTTTTCACCTTGTTCACTAAAGCCCGGGCCGAGCACCTGCAAATAACCGGGGTCCACTCTTAGCAGACCAAAGAGTCGCTGGACCGGACGGCGAGTTGCCGCCGTCTGGTACGCATGTAGGGGTCAGAGCTGCGACTGGGGGATGCGGATTGTGAATGTACTCCCCCTCCCCTCTTCGCTGACGACCGTGATCCGGCCCTTGTGCAGCTGGACAATGACTTTGCACAAAACCAGCCCCAGGTCGGTAGTTTCCTCGCCCCGCAGGCCCGTTCTGCGGGCCTTGGTGAAACGTTCAAACAGAAAAGGTATGGCCGGGGGAATACCAATTCCGGCGTCACTGACGTGAAGAAGGGGTTCTAGAGCAGTTTTCAGGTCAGTGTACGTGGTAGCCACAATGGTCAAACCAATTTTTGGCGTCGCCTTCTGTTATCCAATCGGTGGCGGCTTGGATAAC
>JAYWCH010000294.1:0-2423 GCA_043780755.1 Hymenobacter sp. | reverse complement strand
TGGGGCGGCGAGAAGGGGTTGATGAAACCCGTGGCCGTAGCCCCGATCTGGGTGCTGCGGCGGGCGTTCAGGTTGTAGCCCACCAAACCGGTGAGGGTTACATTCTCCCCAAACTTGGTGTGGGCCCGGCCAATCAGGTCGTTGTTGACCTGCGTTTCCTGGATCATTTCTTCGGTGAGGCTGCCGGTCGAAATTGCCGACGAGCCCACGGGGAAATACGCGTTGCGGTTATCGGTGTAGGTATCGACGCCGGTGCGGTTCAGGATGTTGAGCCACGGCGTTACGTCGTAGGTCATTTCCAAAGCGCCCAGGAAGCGGTTCACCCGGCTCTGGTTCTGCACCCGGTCGAGGGTCCAGAGGGGGTTGTCGTAGCCGGCGCTGGTGATGCCGTTGGGGTTGGCCGGGCTCACCACAGCGCGGCCCAGCTTGTTGCGGTACGATACCTGCCGGTCGAGGAAGATATTCCCGGCCGGGTCGGTGTAGTCGCCGATGTACTGGCTGTTGTCGAAATCGGGCGAAGTACGCAGCCCGCCCAGGTAAATGCCGCTCACATTGGAGCCCTGCTGGGCGCGGTTCGAGCGGGTCCGGACGTAAGAGGAGTTAACCGACACGCGGAACTTGTCCGTCAGCTGGCGGTCCACGTTGATGCGGGCCGAGGTGCGCTCATTGTCGCTGTGATTCACGGCAATCCCTTTCTGATAGGTATCGCCCAGGCTCACGTAAAAGTTGCTGCGGGCATCGCCGCCGCTCACGGTCGCGATGTTGTCCCAGGTGTAGCCGGTGTTGAACGGGGCGCGGGCCTCGTCGTAGGTCTGGGTGGAGTTGCGACCGCCGTGCGGGTTGGCCGCCGTGCCGTTGGCAATGTTGTAGCGGCGCGTGCCGTCCGGGAACGTCACGAAACCCTGGTAGCCAGCGGCCGTCGGGTCGGTGATGTAGCTATCCGCGCCGCCCGTGCGGTCGGCAATCCGGTCACCCCACGAAGCCGACGAGGTATTGCTGTACAAGCCGCCGGCGCCCTGGCCAAACTTGGTTTGCAGGCCAGGCACGCGGTTAATCTGGTCGAGGCCGTACGACGAGCGGTAGCTCACGCTCACTTTGCCGTCGGGGTTGGCGCCTTTTTTGGTCGTAATCACAATTACGCCGTTGGCGGCGCGGGTGCCCCACACGGCGCTGGCGGCCGCGCCTTTCAGCACTTCCATCGAGGCGATGTCGTCGGGGTTGATGTCGTTCAAACGCGAGGCCTGAACCACGCCGTTCACCTGGTTGGAGCCGGAGCCGCCGTTGCTCGACAGAATCCCGTCATCGCCGATGGAGGAGTTAAAAATTGGAATACCATCCACCACAATCAGCGGCTGCAGGTTGCCGGTGATCGTGCTCGCGCCGCGAATCTGAATGTTGGCGCTCGCGCCCGGATCCCCGGAAGTACGGGTAATCAGCACGCCCGGCGTCTTGCCCGACAGCGCCGTGATCACGCTGGTTTCGCCCGAGCGCACCAGGGCGGTACCTTTCACCGTGGCCTGGGCCGTGCCCATCTGGTCGCGGTTGGCGGTCAGGCCCAGGGCCGTTACTACCACTTCGTTGAGCTGTTTCACATCCGAAGCCAGCGATACGTTATAAGTAGCTGCTCCTGTCAGGGGCCGCTCCTGACTGAGGAAGCCTACCGAGCTGAAGCTCAGGGCGCCGCCCGTTGCGGGTACGCTCAGGGTGAAGCCGCCATCGGCGCCCGTCGAAGTGCCGTTGCTGGTGCCTTTCACCAGCACGGTCACGCCTGGAAGTCCCTCGCTTGTCTTTTGATCGGTTACCCGTCCGGAGATGGACCGCGTTTGCGCCATTACTCCGTGGAGAAAGGTAATCATGAGTACCAGACTCATGAGTAGGTTTTTTTTCATATAAAAGAGTTGAAGTGGGAGTTGTTTTGTCGAAAAGGAGCAATTCCAGATTATCAAAAATAGGTTATAATTATACTAATTCATTCATATCATAAATATTTTAAATTTTTGAAAGACTGTTTTAGTTGGTCCTTATCGTCTTGCCCGTATTCCTGGACTGCTAACTCTTGGTTAAGTTTTGAAGCGGATAGATCACCCAGAGTTCCTAATCCGCCCGCCCCTTTCATAGCTGGTAGCCTGAGCAATAATATTCATAAAAAATGAATTACTGCATAATAATTAGGTGAGTACGCCGGTGGTCCGTGATTTGGACTAAACGCAAAAAAGGGCTGCCCACATCTGGGCAGCCCTTTCTGGTCAATTATTAGCCGGTATTTAGTCCAGCACGTCCCAGAAGATTTTCATGAATTGCGTCACGCCCTGGGGCACGTTTGCCGCGTTCGTGCTCACTTCGCTCAGCGGGTAAAGCAGGCGGGTGGCCAGCTTATCGGGCCGGGGCGAAGCCGAGCGGGTCGAGGGATCGAATTTGGGTTG
>JAYWCH010000293.1:0-10244 GCA_043780755.1 Hymenobacter sp. | reverse complement strand
CGGAACGACTGATCGTAGCGCAGGCGCAGGTCGAACTTCTTCTCCTGCTCAAACACCGAGCTCACGGCTTTGCCGCCAATGGCCATCTCGATTACCGCGTTGGCATCGGCCGAGGCCACGCCAAACTGGGCCATCTTGTCGGGGTCGAGGGTGATGCGAACCTCGGGCTGGCCCAGGTTGCGGAATACGCCGAGGTCTTCCACGCCCTTGATTTTGCGCATGACCTCGTACACTTCGGTCGCTTTCTTATCGAGAATTTGCAGGTCGGTGCCGGTGATTTTGATGGCCATCGAGCACTTCACGCCCGAAACGGCTTCCTCGACGTTGTCGGAAATCGGCTGTGAGAAGTTGAAGTCCACACCCCGGAAGGTCTTCAGGTCGCGCTGCATAGCGGCGATCAGATCATCTTTGGAGACTTTGCGCTTCCACTCGTCGGTGGGGAAAAGATCGACGAAAAACTCCTGGTTGAAGAAGCCCGTGGCGTCGGTGCCGTCGTTGGGGCGGCCGGTCTGCGAAATCACGCCGCGCACCTCGGGGTACTTCTCGAACACCTGCCGGAATTGCTTGGTGTAGTGGTAGGAGTCTTCCAGGCTAATGCTCAGCGGCATGGAGGCCCGCACGTAGATGGAGCCCTCGTTGAGGTGGGGCAGAAACTCGGTGCCCACGAAGTGAAACGCGCCCACGCCGAGCACCAGGGCCACCACGGCCGTCGCCATCGAGCGCCGGGGGTAGGCCATGACCTTATCGAGCAGGGGCGCGTAGCTGCGGTTGAGCCAGAGCAGCAGTGGATTGTGGCGCTCGCGCACGTTCTTGTTCAGCAGCAGCGACGAGAGCACCGGCACCAGCGTGAGGGCCAGCAGCAGCGCCCCGAACAGCGCAAAGCCGATGGTAAACGCCAGCGGCGAAAATAGCTTGCCCTCCACTTTCTGGAACGAGAAAATCGGAATCAGCGCCGTGATAATGATGAGCTTGGACGTGAAAATGGACTTGCCCATTTCCAGTCCCGTCTCCAGAATCCGGCCCAGCTTCGCCCGCTTGTTGAATTTCTCCATGCCCTCGTGCTCGGCCCAGAGGGCCAGCATCACGAAGAGCCCTTCCACCATCACCACGGCCCCGTCGATGATAATGCCGAAGTCGATGGCGCCGATGGAGAGCAGGTTGGCCGACATGCCCTTCATCCGCATCAGGATAAAGGCAAACAGCAGCGCCAGCGGAATCACCAGCGCCACGGTCACCGTGGTGCGCCAGTCGGCCAGAAACAGCAGCAGAATAATGGTGACCAGCAGGATGCCCATGGCCACGTTCTCGCCCACCGTGTGCAGGGTGTGCTGGTTGAGCTCGGTGCGGTCATAGAACACCTTGACTTTGGTGTCTTTGGGCAGCACCGTTTCGTTGAGCTGCTTTACTTTGGCTTCGATTTTGGGGAGGATGTCACCGGGATTTTCGCCCTTGCGCATCAGCACGATGCCTTCCACCACGTCGTCGTCGTTGTCGCGCCCCACAATGCCAAGCGGGGGCAGGTAGCTGCTCAGTACCGTGCCGATGTTGCGCACGAGCACGGGCACACCGTTTACATTCTTGATAATGATTTTTTCGATGTCGGGAATGCCCGTCACGATGCCGATGCCGCGCACCACGAATGCCTGCTGGCCTTCGCGCAGCACGTCGCCGCCCACGTTCACGTTGGCTTTTTGCAGGGCCGAATACACGTCGAGGGCGGTCAGGCCGTATTTGGCCAGCAGGCCGGGGTTGGCGGCCACTTCAAACGTGCGCACCTTGCCGCCGAAGCTCACCACGTCGGCCACGCCGGGCACGGCGCGCAGATTCTTCTCCACCGTCCAGTCCTCCAGCGTTTTCATGTCCGCCACGGAGCGGGTTTTGGACGTCAGCGTGAAGCGGTAAATCTCGCCGGTGGGGCCCGTGGGAGGCTGCACGCCGGCGTTGATGCCATCGGGCAGGTTCACGTTGGCCAGCTTCTGGGAGGTTTCCATCCGGGCGTTGAAGTCGTTGGTGCCGTCTTCAAACACGATTTTGATGAACGACAACCCGAACAGGTTAATCGAGCGGATCACCGTTTTGTGGCTGATGGAGTTCATCTCCGTCTCGATCGGAATCGAGATGAAGCGCTCCACTTCCTCGGCCGAACGGCCGGGCCACTGCGTGATGATGACCACCTCCGTGCTGGTCACGTCGGGATAAGCCTCCACGGGCGTGTAGTAGAACGAGACGGCGCCCGCCACCACGACCATGGCCGTGACCAGAAAGATGATGTAGGGATGCCGCAGCGAAAAGCCGATCAGGCCTCTGATTATTTTATTCATACCGATGTTTTCCCGCCGGGCGGGTGGCGCAGGGCGCCCGGTGCGGACGGGTTGTTACCCCGCTTCCGCCCCGCGCCCCGCGCCGCCCGCCGCCGCGGATAGGAGGTTTAATTATCGCTTAAGTCGCTATACAGCAGCAGACTGCCCTGGGTCACCACCTGGTCGCCGTCCTTGAGCTTGCCTTCCACATAGTCATAGCCGGAGGAGGTGCGCAGCACTTTTACCGGCACTACTTCGTAGGCCAGCGCAGCTGGCTGCTCGGGCCGGGGCTCGGCCGTGCCGGGCTTGCGACGGATGACGTAGTATTTATCGTTCGAGAAAATCAGCGCCTTGGGATTGATGGCCAGGGCCTGCCCCGTGAGCTTCTGGCTCAGGTGAATGGCGCAGAACATGTCGGGCTTGAGCAGGCCGTCGGGGTTGGGCAGCTCCACGCGGGCCTGGAGCACGCGGGTGTCGGCGTCCACCACGCTCGACACGTTGGTGATCTTGCCCTCAAACGTCTTGTCAGGATAAGCCAGCACGTTGATTTTTACGGGTAGGCCCACCTTCACCACCGAGGCGTCGGCCTCGTACACGTTGATCAGCACCCACACCCGCGTCAGGTTGGAGATCGTGAACAGCGGCGTGCTGTTGTCGGCCCGTAGCTGGGTGCCGGTATTGATATTCCGCTCCACCACGAAGCCGCTCACCGGCGCTTTCACCGTGTAAATGGGCTTGCCGCCGGCGGCGCTGCCCGCCGTGCCGAACACCTTGAGCACTTGTTCGGCGCCCCGGAAGGCTGAGCCGGCTTTTTCGAGCTGGGCGCGGGCCGCAACCAGGTCATTCTGCGAAGCAAAGCTGGATTTGAAGAGCTGCTCAGTGTTGGCGGCGTTGCGCTGGGCCACGGCCAGGTCGGCCTTGGCGGCGTTGTAGGTGTTGAGGTAGCCGCTCACGTCGGCGCTCTGCACGGTAGCCAGCACCTGGCCCTGCTGCACCTGGGTGCCCAGGGCGGCTTTCACTTCGAGCACGTTGCCGCTCACCAGCGGAAAGATGCGGTTGACGCGGCTCTGGTCGTAGCTCACTTTGCCGGTGAAGCGCAAGTCCTGCTCCGGGGCGCGCAGCTGCACGGTGTCGGTGCGGTAGCCGCTGCTCAGGTCTTTGGTGTTGACGGGTAGTTCTTCCGACTTGGTGCCGCAGCCGCTGAGGCTGCCAGCCGCCACCGCTGCGAACAGCAGGCCCGGAAGCAAACGAGATACTAAAAACATGGGGATTGAATAAGGAAGCAGAGGAGGGTCGACCCGCTGGACCCGGCCGGGCGGCAGCGGGCGGCGCGAATTAGTTGTGGTAGACCGGGGTATTGGTCACGTAGTTGACCTGCTGCTTGGCCAGCTCCAGGCGGTTGCCCACGTCGATGAGCAGCAGCTTGGCGTCCTTGTAAGCCCGGATTTTATCAATGAAGCTCACCAGGTCGATCAGCCGGCGCTGGTAGTCGCGGGTGGCGTTGCGGCTCACCTCCTGAATGCTGTTCACGAACTGCGGGGTGAGGCGCTGGCGCAGGTCGCTGGCGTGTTGCAGCTGTTCGAGCGCGGCGGCCACGTCCTGGCTCACTTGCAGATTTACCTGGTTCAGGAGCACAGCATTTTGCTGAATGCCCACCTGCGCCGCCTGAATATTGCCCTGATTGCGGTTGAATACCGGCACGTCGATGGCCGCTTCCAGGGCGTAGAAACCCGGGTAGGTGCTGCCGTAGGAAGCGTAGGAGAGGCCCAGCAGCAGCTTGGGCACGGCCAGGGCGTGTTGCAGGCGCAGGTTCTGGCTGGCGTAATCGATCTGGCGGGTGGCGGCGCGCAGGTCGGGGCGGTTCTGGTAGGCCAGGGCCGTGAGCTCGGCCAGAGTGGGCAGCGTGGCCGGCGCTTCGGGCAGCAGCTCCTGACCCTCGGGCGCGACGAAGCTGGTGCCCGGCACGGCCAGAAAAACCCGCAGCGCGGCCTCGTCCTGCCCCAGCTGCACGAGCTGATCAGAGCGATCCTTCTCCAGGCCCTGGTGCTCCAGCTCCAGGCGCGTCACTTCGAACCCCGCCACCGTGCCCAGCCGTAGCTGCTCGCGGAAGCCCACTAGCAGGCGCCCGAGCTGCTCGCGCTGCTGGCGGAGCAAATCCAGCCGCCGCCGCTCGGCGATGACGTTGTAAAAGGTCTGCGCCAGCTGGTAGCGCGCCGTGCGCAACAAGTCTTCGAAGGCGGCCTGCTGCACTGCCACGTTGGTGCTGCTCAGCTGCACGAGCTTAGCCCGCGACCGCGACAAGTTAATGAGCTGCTGCACGTTGGCCGTCACGGTATTGCCGGTGGCGTTGCCGTTGGCGTCGGCCACATTGGATGGACCGAAGGGAAAGAGCGTTTTGGTCTGGGGGTTGTAGGCGTTGACGCTGCCGCCCACGTTGGGGTTGTCGCGCAGGCCGGCCTGCACCACGGCGGCCTGGGCGGCATTCACGTTGTAGCGCTGGGCAATCAGGTTGTAGTTGCGCTGCATGAAAAAGGCCAGGGCCTGATCAATCGTGACGTGCAGTGTATCGGCCGGGGCGGGCGTAGCGCTCGCGGCCGCGCCCGCCGTCGCGCCGGGCTCTACCGGATACTGGCCGTAGGGACTGCCGCTGCCGGCCGGGGGCTGATTCGTGCCCGCCGGCGGGGGAGTGGTCGGCTGCTGCGCCCAGACCGCCCCGGACCACCCAGTCAGACTGCTGATGGTCAGCGATAAAACCAGAAATTTAAGAAATCCCATGCGCTAAAAACCGAATTCGTAAAATCTATATGTAGCAAAATATGAGACAAAATTAGTCGATTTATGTGTTGAATTTGTGAAGCAGCCTCAGCAAACATTCATCTTGCTCAGAACAATGGCCGGGACCGGATCCGGATTTGAGCGGGTCCGGACCGATACTACCCCGCTGAGGGCCTCCCGGTGCCGGAAAGCTCCTCTCCCGTCCGTGCCTCGCAGTAGTCCCGCAGCAGCACCGAGGCCCCCAGGATTTTTTTCGGGCCGGCGCGGGCCGGTTAGTCTCATTACTATAGTTAAGGAATAGCTCATACAACTATTACTTGCTTTGAGAATTATTATTGTTGTAACCTTGTGCTACCACCCCGGATCCGGCCTTAGGGGCGCAAACCGCACCCTGATGGCAGTCTAAACCCCAATCCTAAGCGACGCGGGGCGGTGTTCCAAAAGGTGACTTCCCGAAAAAAACGCTTCGCGCGTAGGGGTAGTGTCGAGCTTAGGTACCTTGCATGCGAGCGCCCGGGAATCCGGTAGCCGGGGTGATGGGAGGCCCCGTTGCTTTTCCTGAATTCCTGAGCCGCCGCCGATGCGCATTGCCTATTTTTCTGAATGCATGACCCTGGGTCAGGATGGCGTATCGCGAGTCCTCCATCGGGCTGCCGCCTACCACCGGGCGCAGGGCCACACCGTATGCTGGATCACGGCCCTGCCCGATCCGGACCTGCCCGAGCTGCAGCTGCTCACCCGCAGCCTGCCCGTGCCCTTTTACGGACCCTACCGCATGAGCATTGCCTGGACCGCGGGCGCCCTGGCGCAGCTCGAAGCTTTCCGGCCGGATGTACTCCACATTCACGCGCCGTTCTGGCTGGGCTGGCAGGCCGGTCGGCTGGCCCGGCGCCTGGGCATCCCGTGCGTAGCCACCTACCACACCGATTTTATTAGCTACGTGCGCTACCACGGGGGGCATTTTATGGTGCCGCTCCTGCGCTGGCAGAACCGCGCCATTTACAATGCCTGCGACGTGACGCTGGTGCCCTCGCGCACCGTACAGCTGGGCTTGCAGGCCGACGGCATCCGGCGGACGCGGGTACTGCCGCACGGCGTGGACACCGAAACCTTCCACCCCCGGTTTCGCTCGGTCGACTGGCAGCAGTCTTTCGGGGCTAATAAGTGCATCTTGCTTTATGTGGGCCGGTTGGTGTGGGAAAAAAATTTGGGGCTGCTGGTGCAAATCCTGCCCGGGCTACTGGCCCGGCAACCTGACCTGGCCTTTGTTTTTGTGGGGGAAGGCCCGGCCCGCGCCGCGCTGGAGCGGCAGTTGCCCCAGGCCCATTTTCTGGGCTATCAGGCGGGGGAGGCCCTGTCAGTCGCCTACGCCTCCAGCGATGCGCTGGTCTTTCCTTCGGTTACCGAAACGTTTGGCAACGTGACGCTGGAAGCGATGGCCTCGGGCCTGGCCTGTCTGGTGGCCGATGCCGGGGGCTCGGCCGACTTGGTGGAGCACCGGGTGACGGGCCTCAAGTTTGAGCCCGCCAGCGCCGCCAGCCTGGCCCGCCACCTGGAAGAGCTGGTGGCCGACTCTTCTCTCCGGCAGCGACTGGCCCAGCGAGGTCGGGACTTCGCCCTGAGTCAGGGCTGGAATGCCATTCTCGACCAGCAGCAGGCGGTTTACGAAGAGCTGCTGGCTCAGCCGCAACTGGTGGCCGGCCGTCCAATCCCAATCCCGCCCCGGACGCGGGCTGCCTAGTCCCGGGCGAAAGGGGCAAGGTCCGGGAGTAAAACCCCGGCGCTCTGGGTAAAAAATAAATAAAATGATATATTATATTTTTGGGCATTTAATTTTGCCAGGCTCCGGCCGTAGCGCTTAGCGACGCCGGGCGTATCGCTGCGGAAGCGTCCCCGGCTAGCTTTTTCGGCCGGGCACTTTTATTTCATTCCAGGTCCAGTAGTTGATGTTTTTAATGCTGTTTTCAGACCGGCGGGAGTCCGGCGGGCTAACTCCTCAACCGGGGAGACGGGCCCGACCGGGAACCCCGCGGGCGACGTGTTCGCACCCAATCACTTCTTTCTCCCCCACCCGGTAAGCAATGTGGAGGACTCTCACCATTCGGATTCTGCGCCACCGGCGCCCGCTGATTTTCATTTTGCTGCTGCTCACCGGGTTGCTGGCCTGGCAGGCCAAGGATGCCGAGATTACCTATGAGCTGAATAACGTGGTTAGCCCCACGGACCCCGATTTGGTTTACTTCCGGCAGTTTCGCCGGACCTTCGGGGAGGATGGCAACGTGCTCCTTATCGGGTTGGCCAATGCCCGGGTTTACCAATTGGCGGAGTTTACGGCGCTGCGGGAGTTGACTCAAGCCCTGGGCCGGGTGCCGGGCGTGCAGCACGTGCTGGCCCTGCCCACGCTGCCCCGGCTGATCCCGGCGGGCCGTCCGGCGGCGCTCACGCTGCAGCCCTGGTTCGCGCCCTGGCCGGCCACCCAGGCGCAGCTCGACAGCACTCTGCGGCTGATCCGGCAGTTACCCGTTTACCAGGGGCAGCTGCTCAACCCCCGTACGGGCGCCACGCTGCTGGCCCTGACCCTCGACCCGGCGTACGTGAACTCGGGCCGCATGCAGTCCGTGCTGCAGGCCATTTTGATCCGGACCGCCCGGTTCGGGCACCAGACGCGGATCCCGCTGCATTACGCGGGTCTGCCCTATGTGCAGGCCGTAGTCACGGCCAAGGTAACGCACGAGATGAAGCTCTTTCTGGCCCTCTCCGTGCTGGTGATGGCCCTGGCGCTCTACGCGTTTTTCCGCTCCTGGGCGGCGGTGGTATTCCCCCTGCTGGTCGTGCTGATCGTCGTCATCTGGACCGTGGGTTCCCTGGTGCTCCTGGGCTTCAAAATCACCCTGCTCACCGGCCTGCTGCCCACCATTATCGTCGTGATTGGCATTCCCAACTGTACTTACCTGCTGGCCCGCTACCATTATGACTACCGCAAATCCGGTAATCAGGTCCTGGCGATGACGCGGGTCGTGAGTAAGATCGGGCTGGTGACGCTCATGAATAACACCACGACGGCCATTGGCTTCTTCGTGTTCTGCTTCACCAATATCGCTGTTTTGTACGAGTTCGGGCTGGTGGCTACGCTGAATATCTTCGCGGCCTTTGTTCTTTCGTTCATCCTGATTCCCGTAGTTTTCATCAGCCTGCCGCCCCCCACTCCCCGGCAGCTGGAACGCCTGGAGTCGCGGCCGCTCCGGCGGATTCTGGCCGTTCTCGAACAGCTGGTGCTGCACCACCGGGGCAAAGTCTACGTCGCCACCGCCGGGCTGCTGCTTGTGGCCGGACTGGGGCTGGCGCGGGTGCGGGCCGTGGCCTTCATGGTCGATGACATCCCCCGGAACAGCAGCGTCCGGGCCGACCTGCAATTTTTTCAGCGGCACTTCCGCGGGGTTATGCCCCTGGAAATCGTAATTGACACCGGCCGCAAGGGCGGGGTGATGAACCGGCGAAACCTGGCGCGCATCGATCAGTTCGAACAGTACCTGGGCACCCTGCCGGAGCTCACGCCGGTGCTGAGCGTCGTCACCGGTCTGAAAGCAGCCACTCAGGCTTTCTACCACGACCTGCCTGGCACCTACCGCCTGCCCGACGCCACCGAACAGGGATTTGTGCTGCGCGCCCTGCAGCCGGCCCACCCGGCCGGGCCCGGCGCGGCCGCCTTGCTGCGTCCCCTCCTGGACTCGACGGGGCAGCAGGCCCGCCTCTCGCTGCGCATGGCCGACCTCGGCTCTACCCGCCTCGACACTCTGCTGCACCAGCAAATTGAGCCCCAGGCCGGGCGGTTGTTCGCCGGCTCGCCGCTGCGGGCTCACCTGACGGGTACTACCCTGTTGTTCACCAAGGGCACCGCGTACCTGATTGCGGCCCTCAAAGGCAGCCTGTTGCTGGCCCTGGGCCTGGTTGGGCTGGTGGTGCTGTTGCTCTTTCGCAGCGTCCGGGCCGTGGCTTTTGCTCTGGTGCCCAACCTGGTAACGCTGCTGCTGACCGGCGGGCTGATGGGCTACCTGGGCATTGCGCTCAAACCCAGCACGGCCCTCATTTTCAGCATTGCCCTGGGGATTGATGGCGACAACTCCATTCACCTGCTGGCCAAGTTCCGCCAGGAGCTGGCCGGCAATGGCGGCCGGGCGCGGGCGGCCATCGTCACCACGCTGCGGGAGGCCGGCACCAGCCTGCTTTACACCAGCGTGGTGTTGTTGCTGGGGTTCGGCATTTTTGCCTTCAGCGATTTTGGCGGCACCCAGGCGCTGGGTATCCTGATGGGGGCCTCGCTGCTCATCACCAACTTCTCGAATCTGCTCCTGCTGCCCTGCTTGCTGCTCACGTTCACCCCGGCCGATACGCCGCCGCTCCCGGATACTCGCCCAGGCCACGCCGCCCACCCGGTTCGGTGCCGGGTGCCGGCGCGGGCCGCCGGGCAGTAAGGGCCGCAAAGGAATCGTCGAATGCTCAGAATACTCAAACAGCACTCTTCAATGCGTAAATGTTGCTTTTGCTAACAGGCCACCGGTGGCTCATAATGATTGCGCTTGTCGGTTTACTGGTTCCGGGGCTAAGAGCCGCGGCCCAATCCGGTCCGGCGCGCCGGGACTCACTGACGGAGCAGACTGCCGCGGCCCCGGCCCGGCCGGTCGTGCCCGGGCAGGATGTGGCCGACATTGCCCACCGACTCTTTCCCCGGCTGCCGGCCGCCCAGCACGATAGCCTGGCCCTGCAGTCGGGTCACGCGTTTGTCTGGGTCGTCGTGACTCCGGGCTACGCGCTGCAGACCCGGCTGCTGCTCGACGGGGTGACCAATGTGGCCTTTCAGCGGCCCCGGGCCAATATGTCAACGATTGGTTCGGAGCTGATCTACACCCAGAACAAGCAGGGCGTGCTGACCATTGCCTCATCCATATGGGCGTCGGACAACCGCGTGAACTGGGTGGGCGACTGGCGGCTAATGCACTTCCCGGAGGATACCTACGGCCTGGGCACGCGCACGCTGGCCAGTGCGCCCCTGGCCATGAATTTCAATTATCTGCGCTTTTACCAGAGTGCGCTGCGTAAAATCGGACCGGATCTGTACGCGGGCCTGGGATATCAGCTGGATTATCACTGGCAGGTAGTTACGGCCGTCAG
>JAYWCH010000292.1:0-21983 GCA_043780755.1 Hymenobacter sp. | reverse complement strand
GTGGAGCGCGGCATTCCGCGCAACGTCGACCGGGCAGCACAGGAAGAAGAGTACAGCGCCAAAAAAAAGTCCACGCCCTGAAGAACATCACCTTATCCGACGACACGCAGTACCTGCACTATCTTTCGCCCACCGAGTCCGGGCGGGTGCACGACAAAAAAATGGTCGACCTCTACCCCCTGTGCCTGCCGGGCGGTAGCGTGCTGCGGCAGGATTTGGGCTTCCTCGGCCATCGGCCGCCGGGGGTGCTCATCGAGATGCCCCATAAGAAGCCGCCGAAAGGCGATCTGACCTTTTCCCAACTGCTCTATAACCAGTTGCTCAGCCCGTTGCGGGTGGTCATTGAACACGTCCACAGCGGCATCAAGCGCTTACGGATGGTCCGCGACAAGTTGCGCCTACGCGGCGACTGGTTTCGCGACACCGTGATGGTGGTGGCTTGCGGACTGCACAACCTACGCGTCCGCAGCCAACACCGGGCTTATCTCACGCATGCACCCGCGAATCTTGATAAGTAATCCGCACTAGCTTTACTACTTATTATGAAACTCGGAAAATTCTTATTATTCGCCCTGCTAACCAGCCTTTTCGCCCTCGGCGCAAGCAGCTGCAGCAAAAAATGCAAGGGCGAAGACCCCCGGGCACGCATCACAAATAACGGCACTCAAAAAGCCAGCGTTCAGGTTAAAACGTCGGGTGGTAATACCATCAACATCAATAATGTGGACCCTGGCACCTCGTCCGACTATGCCAGCTACGCGCCGGGTCAGGTAACCTTTACCATCACGGTGAGTAATGTTAACTACGTTAAAACCACGGACATCAGCACTTGCTTTCAGTACGACATTGTTATCGACCGGGCTAACGTCATCACGGTAAACGGCACGGACCGAAACAACTAATGCCGTTTATATACCGGCGTACTTACTGAAAAAAATGCCGCAGCCCAAAGCTAAGCTATGGGCTGCGGCATTTTTTTCAGGTGAATAACCAGACAAACAGGTTGAGTGTCGGCTGTTGACTACGCCAGTACTTCCTCTGTGAGCAAACCGGCGAAAGCCAGCAGCTCCGCTTCGCGGAACGAGCCGGCCATAATCTGCAGACCAATCGGCAAACCCGCCGCATCCTCCCCTACCGGCACCGAAATGGCGGGCACGCCGGCCAGCGAAGCCTGCACCGTGAAGATATCGGCCAGATACATCGACACCGGATCCTGCTTTTCCCCGATTTTGAAGGCCGTGGTGGGCGTGGTGGGCAGCACGAGGAAGTCGTACTGACGCAGCAGCTCATCGGTTTTATCCTTGATCAGGCGGCGTACGCGCTGGGCTTTGGTGTAGTAGGCGTCGTAGTAGCTGGCACTCAGCACAAAAGTGCCGAGCAAAATCCGCCGCTGCACTTCGGCGCCAAAACCCTGGGCCCGACTCTTTTTGTAGAGCGATTCCAGGTCGGTTACATCCGGCGCCCGGTAGCCGTAGCGCACGCCATCGAAGCGGCCCAAGTTAGAGCTGGCTTCGGCGGTGGTGAGGATGTAATAAGTCGGAATCATGAAGTCGAGGTAGGGGAAATCCACTGCTTCTACCACGTGGCCCTGGCCGCGCAGCACTTCGAGCTGAGTTTCCAGCGCGGCTTTGATCTCCGGACTTAGTCCTGCGTTATCAATGGCATCGGCAATGTAGCCAATGCGGTAGTGGGGCGCGGGCGCCAGCAGCTGGCTGTAGGCGGGCACGGGGCGCTCGCTGGCCGTGCTGTCCAGGCCATCGGCACCGGCCATGATTTCCACCAGCAACGCGGCGTCCTGCACCGAGCGGGTGAGGGGACCAATCTGATCAAACGACGAGGCAAACGCCACCAGACCGTAGCGCGAGATGCGCGAGTAAGTCGGCTTGAAGCCCACCACGCCACAGAAAGCGGCCGGCTGGCGCACCGAACCGCCCGTGTCGGAACCAATCGAAGCAAGACACATGTCGGCCTGCACGGCCACGGCCGAACCGCCCGACGAGCCGCCGGGCACCCGGTCGGGATCGGCGGCATTGCGGGCCGGGCCGAAATAGGAAGTTTCATTGGAGCCGCCCATGGCGAACTCATCGCAGTTCTGGCGGCCAATCAGAATGGCATCCGCATCGAGCAGCCGCTGCACGGCCGTACCGGTGAAAAGCGATTTGAAGCCGTCGAGCATCAGGCTGCTGCTTTGCAGCGAGTGCCCGGCGTAGGCCAGCACATCTTTGAGACCGATGACCATGCCGGCGAGCGGGCCGGCGGTGCCGGCGGCCAGCTTGGCATCCACAGCATCGGCCTGGGCGCGGGCTTCGTCGGACCAGACTTCGAGGAAAGCGTTGAGGTGACGCTGGCGCTCGATGTTGTCCAGATAATACTCAACGAGCTGGCGGCAGGACGTAGTGCCCGCCGCCAGCTCGTTACGAACTTCGGATAAAGAATTGAAACGCTTCAAACTACTTGCAGATTAGGTGACCAAGCCCTTAGGCGTCGGAGTTAGCGGGGAAATAGGGCTGCCGGGGCTGGGTGCCTTCGGGAGCAAGATTGGGCGGCAGCGAATGGGCGACGGGCGGAGTTGACTCCTCGGCTTTGTGCTCGAAGTAATTGTGCGTTACTTCGGGAGTCGCCGCTACCGTAGCGCCGACCACGGGCGTGGCCCAGGGATCGAAGCCGGAACCGGTTTCCGCCACCGGCGTGCCGGGGAGCGGGGTAGGGTACTGGTTTTGCCCGGCGTACTGATTTTGAACGCCGTAGTTGGGCTGCGGCTGATTGTAGTTGGGCTGCGGCTGGTTGAAATTAGGCTGGTTGGGCTGAGCGACCTGCTCGAACTCCCGCCGGATCTCGGTGCTGGCGTCTTTGAACTCGCGGATGCCTTTACCCAGGCCCCGGGCCAGTTCCGGAATTTTATTAGCGCCGAAGAACACCAGAATAACGACCATAATCAGCAGGATTTCCGAGCCGCCGATGTCGCCTAAAAAAAGGATGAAAGGAATTTGCATGTCTCAAGAATGCGCTTACTGGCGCGGCTGGTTGTTAGGGTCGTTGGGGTTGAAAGCGGGGGGCGCCGGCTGCTGATAGCCCGGCTGCGGGGCGCCCTGCGGCGGGTGCTGCGGATAACCCGGCTGGGGCTGCTGCGAATAATCGGGCTGCTGCTGCGAATAACCCGGCTGGGGCTGCTGGGGATAACCTTGTTGGGGCTGCTGCGGATAACCCGGCTGGGGGTAGCCCTGCTGGGGGTATTGCTGCTGGTAGGGTGGCTGCGGCGCGGCGGCCGGATCACGGTACTGCGGCTGCTGGCTTTCCTGCTCCCTGGTGGCATCCTTAAATTCCCGCACCCCCTGGCCCATGCCCTTGAACAACTCGGGAATGCGCTTGGCGCCGAAGAAAATCACCAGTACGAAAACGATCAGCAGCAACTCGCTGCCGGCCGGCATGCCAAATAGAAACAGAGGATGAGACATAGGGAGGTGGGCGGCTGAGCCCGGTTAGGGTGATAAAAGAGGATATACGGGACCGAACGTCTTTTGGAGTCGCAAAGATACCCGATCGTGAGGCTTTCGAAGATGAAGCGTTGGTTTGGCAGGCAATATTCAGGCAATAAGTCGGGGATTGGTCATCATTCGCCGGAACTGGCTGTTGCTGAGAGGGCCCCGCAGGTTAGCTTTGTCCTGCTTTCCCGCCGCGCTCCTCCCCACTCCCGGACCAGAGCCGGAACCCCCTTACTCGCTCCCCGCTTTGAAACCACCCAAGCCGACTGCCCAGGCTGCTTCCCCCCTGCGTCAAGTAAACGAACCGGACCGGCTGGAAGCCCTCCGCAGCTTCCACGTTCTCGATACCGAGCCGGAACAGGTATTTAATGATCTCGCCCAGCTGGCCGCCTTCATCTGCGGCACGCCCATCTCGCTGGTTTCATTAATCGATAGCGAGCGACAATGGTTCAAAGCCCGGGTGGGAATTGAGGCGCCGCAGGTGCCCCGCGAACACGCTTTTTGCCAGTACGCCATGCGCGCCGGCGAGGTATACGAAATTGGGGATACGGCCGCCGACGCCCGCTTTGCCCAGAACCCGATGGTGACCGGCAGTCCGCATATCCGCTTCTACGCCGGGGCGCCCCTGCTCTCAGCCGAAGGCCAGCCCCTGGGCACCCTCTGCGCGCTCGACACCGTGCCGCGCCAGCTCCGGCCCGACCAGCGCGAGGCCCTGCACCTGCTGGCCCGGCAGGTGATGGCCCACCTGGAACTGCGCCGCGTCCGCCACCAGCTCGCCGATGAACGCCAGAAGCTCGACGGCGTCCTGCGCCTGGCCAACAGTGCCGACGACGGCCGGCTGCTGAGCAGCCGCAACGAAATATTTGTCAAGCAGGATCAGCGGCTGATGCGCGTGGCCACCAACGACTTACAATACGTTGAGGCCTTGGGCGACTACGTAAATCTGCACACCACCCGCGAGCGGCTCACGGTGTACGGCACCATGAAAGACTTTGAAACCAAACTGCCGGGGCGCGATTTTGTCCGGGTCCACCGCAAGTACATCGTGCGCCTCGACCGCATCGTGGCCATTGAGTCGGACGTGGCGCTGCTCGACGGCCTGCGCGACCTCAACCTGAACCGGATGCCCGTGCGCGTACCCATCGGCAACTCCTACAAAGCCGGGCTGCTGGGGCGGTTGAATCTGATCTGAATCACTGGCCAAAGGTCTCGTTCCGAGAGAGCACCGGGACGATCAGGGCGTCTACCGAGGAAAGGGACTGATTCACCGAGATGCCCCATTTGAGTAGTCGGCCAACCTCCACCTTTGTGTCAGTAGTCAGCCGCAAAAGGCCAAAAGCCCCCGCCGCCGATAGCAAGTTTGTTTTCATAGCTCAGAAAAACACCGTGCCCTGCGCGGTGCTTTTTTTTGCCCGTTCGGGTACGCTGGCTGCGCCGGGCAGCCCAGCATTTTAGTGGTGGCCCAACCAGGTTTCCGGGTTTAGGTTGGCCGAGTTGTGCCACACCTGAAACTGGACTTCCGACGTGCCCTCGCCATCGGTGGCCACGGTGCCGATGATTTCGCGGGCACTCACCCGCTGGCCTTCGTGCACGGTCACGCCCCGCAGTTTGGCATACACCGTGAAGAAGTCGCCGTGCTGAATCATGACGATGGTATTCATACCCGCAATGTTGGCGATGGTCAGTACTTTGCCGTCGAAACAGGCACGCACCGGCGCCCCGGCGTCGGTCTGAATATCAATTCCCCGGTTCTCGACGGTCACATTTTTCAGCACCGGGTGCGGGTGCCGCCCGAAGCGCTGGCTGATAAAGCCGCGCCCCACGGGCCAGGGCAGCCGGCCCCGGTTGCCGGCAAAGGAAGACGAAAGCTCCGCCGTCGCCGGCGTGAGTACAATGCGCACGGCCCGCCGGTCGGCGGCGGTTTCGGCGGCGGTTTCGGCAACGTCGGATTCGGGCGCGGCGGTGGCGTTGTCGGCCTCGCTGGGCGGGGCGGTTTCGGTGTCGCGGCGCGGATGGGCTGCGCTGCGGGCGTTGGCCGCCCGGCGGGCGGCGCTGGCGGCGGCCACAGCGGCTTCGCGACGGGCGGCGAGGCGGGCGGCCCGGGCGGCCCGGGCAATCTCTTCGCGCACGCGCTCGGCAATCAGATTATCGAGCCGCACGACGGACTGCCGGCGCGCTTCCAGCTCCTGGCGCAGCCCCTGCTCCTGCTGGCTGAGCTGCTGCACCATATCGTCTTCCTTCGACTTCAGGCTCAGTAGGTTTTTATTCTCGTGGAGCTGACTGGTGAGCAGGCTGCTTTTGCGCTGCTGCTGCTGGGTGAGCCCCGACAATTGCTGATGCAGCCGCTGCTGCGTACCCACGATGCGGGCCGCCTGCCGCTGCCGCTCCTCGGTATACTGGCGGACGTAGCGCAGCCGCAGCGCGAACTGATTAAAGGAATCCGACGCGAACAAAAACATGAGCCGGTTGAACCCATTGGCCGTTTTGGCGGCGGTGTACAGCAGGCGGGCGTATTCGGCCTTGAGCTCGTGCAGGGTCTGCTGGGTTTGCAGCACCTGCCGGGTAGTTTGGTGCACGTTGGTTTCGATGCCGTGTAATTGGGTCGAAATCCCCTGGATAACCTCTTTTTTCTCCGTCAGCTTTGCCTTGATGGCGTGGAGTTGGCCGAGGCTCACCTTCTTCTTTTGCTGGGTCTGATTCAGCGCCTGGCTGGCCTGCTGAATCTGCCGCAGGTTGTTCTGACGCTCGCGCTCCAGCTGGACTTTGCTCCTGGCCGCCGCCGGGTGTCGGCGGGTTTTGGTCGAATGCTTTTTGTGGGGTTGCTGGGCCGCCACGGGGCCGACCAGGCCGGAACCCAGCGCCAGCCAGCCCAGCAGCAGCAGCAGCAGCCCGCGCCCCCGGGCGCGCCCCGCCCGGAACGGCCCGGAACCATTCGGACCGACCCAGATCCCAAGCTGATTAATCAATTTATTCAACGTACGCCATTCAAAACCTGTCATTTACTTCAACCGCTTGTAGCCCTTCGGCACCGCAAAGGGAAAGGCCAGCCGCTCGCGCCCAACGTTCACCTTGGTATAGTTGATGGTGGCCTGCACCGCGCCCGCCGTGGGCTGCTGGGCCTGAATGTGCGCCGTGTAAGCAAACGGCAGATCGGCCTGCTCATCCAGGGGCTGAAAATCGGAGTAGTCCACCGTCAGGTGGCGACTGGTGGCGGCGTCGCTCACCCGCAATTGCTGCACGCGGCCGGTGCCAGCCTGCAACAGGCGCTCGACCAGCACGCCCGCGAGTGGGTAGCTCACGCGCTGCTGGTTTTTTTCTTCCGTCGCCACCGTGGGCGTGGTGCCGGCGGGCGCGGGCAGGTAATCGCCGAGTAGCAGCGCCTGCATCTGGGCGAAGCTCACGGGCACGTTTAATAACTTACTCAGGTAGGCGTAGCCGCCCGAGAAATAAGTATGCTCCAGCCGGTTCAGCACCCGGACCGAGTCGCGGGTGAGCACGGCCCGCACGCCCTCCACGCCCACGAGCGAGGCCGACACCCAGATAATACTGTCGCGGCGCATGCGCAGGGCTAGGTTGGCGCCCTGCGAATTGCCCTTCAGGTTGACCTGGGCTTTGCCTTTGGCATTGAGAAAAGTAAACGTGGTGTTCGTGGCCTGCACCGAGGGCAGGCTCGGCTCCATCTTTTTGGCCGAAGGCATGAGCACTGATGTGCCCGGTCCGTTGCCCGATTTGGCCGGCACTGCCCGGCGGTGGCAGCCGCCCAGCAGCAGGCCCAGCGTCAGGAGCAGAAGGATTTTATTCATACAGTTTGCGATCTTTCAGTTTGCGCTCCAGCAGCTCCGAGGTCGGACCGATTTTGCGGGCGCGCTGCCACTCGGCCACGGCCTTGTCCTGCTCGCCGAGCTGGTAGAGGACGTCGCCGTAGTGCTCGATTACGGACGCATCTTTGGTGGTCAGGAGGGCTTTTTCCAGGTTGGCTTTGGCGCCGGCGTAGTCTTTCAGTTTGTAGAGCACCCAGGCGTAGGTGTCGAGGTAGGTGTCGTTGGCGGGGAACTGCTTCACCACTTTACCCGACATCTGCTTGGCCTTGTCCAGCTTTTCGCCCCGCAACGAGAGGAAATAGCTGTAATTGTTCAGCACCTGCACATTATTGGGGTCGCTGATGAGCGCGGCGTCGTAAGCGGCGTCCGACTTTTCGTTTTCGTGCAGCTCGTGGTAGGCGTCGCCCAGCTGGGCGTCGAACTGCCCGAGCAGCTCCGTATTATCGGCCACCAGCTTGCGGCCGTATTCCAGCGATTTGACGCCTTTTTGTGGCTGCTTGCGCAGGAGCTGCGCCACGCCGTTGTAGAACCAGAGCGAGGCCTGGTTGGGAAACAGCTCCAGCGCCCGGTCGGTGTGGATGAGCAGCGAATCGGTCTGGTTGAGCTCGGCATCAATCAACACCACCTGCTGCCAAATCTGAAACTTTGAGTTATCGTAGCGCAGGGCCTGCAAATAAGTGTTTCGGGCCTCTTTCTTCTGGTTGGTCAGGGTTTGAATGTCGCCGGCCACGGCGTAAGATTTCGCATCCTTGGGGTAGTTTTTGATGGTCGAGCCGGCCAGATCGCGGGCCAGCTGATTCACTGCTTCCGTGGGGCTGGGCAGCTGCTTGATGTAGCCCACCAGAATGCGGACCCGGGACTCAATGTCCAGACTCGGGCTAGCGAAAGCCTGGCGCAGCTGCTGGGCCGCCGCGTCCACCTGGTTTTGCTGCCGGTATACTTCGGCCAGAATCAAGTGGGCCTGCGGGTTGTCGGGGTCGAGGCGCAGCGCCTGGCGGGCCACGCGCTCGGCGTCGGGCAGGCGGTTGTTGCTGGCGTACATCTCAGCCTGAGCGAGCACGTAGCGGTTTTCGGTCGGGTTGGCTTTGATGAGCTTATCACCCTCGGCGAGGGCCAGATCCAACTTGTTCTGCTTGAGGTAGATCTGTTGTTTCTTGAAAGAAATCTCATCCACCTGCCCAAACTCCTTTTCGGCCTGATCCAACGTGGTCAGGGCTTCGGGCAACCGGCTCTGAGCCAGGTAGAGATCGGCCAGATTGAAGAGGTAATTCCCCGACTTGGGCACTTGCCGGATGAGCGTGGCGTAGGTTTTCGTGGCCGCGTCATACTGCTTCTGACT
The DNA here is from genome assembly GCA_043780755.1 of Hymenobacter sp. GTDB lineage: Bacteria > Bacteroidota > Bacteroidia > Cytophagales > Hymenobacteraceae > Hymenobacter. The sequence continues at coordinate 13,341 of JAYWCH010000292.1, read as the reverse complement.
GGCCTGCACCTGCGCCAGCAACAGGTAATAATAGGCGTTGTGCGGATCGAGGCGGGTGGCGGCGGCAGCGTAGTTGGTGGCATCGCGCAGGTTGCCGCTGAGCAGGTTCGCTTCGGCAATCTTGTAGTTGATGGCCGCGTTGTCGGGGTTCAGGGCGTAGGCTTTCAGCAGGCGCTCGAGGGCTTTGGGGTAGTCTTCGAGCAGCACAAATTTCACGCCTTCCACAAACAGCGCCTCGCTCTGCTCCCGCTCGCGCTCCGGGCGCAGGGGCGAGGCGGCGCGCCTGGCGCGGACTTCAGCCAGCTTTTTATCGAGCTCGCGCTGCTCTTTTTCCAGCGCCCGCTGCTCCTTGCGCGTGAGCCGGGCGGGCGGCGCGGTAGCGGCATCGGGGGCCTGCGCGTGACCCGGCACGATCAGGCTCAGACAAAAAAACAGGCTAAGAATAACTTGGCGCATACATAATAAAGCCGGACTCCCGGCCCGGCGCACGAAATTACGGGTAATAATTGCCAACGACGCGGTCCTCATCCAAAGGCCGCGTCGTTGGTAACGTATTCGGGGCGCAAAATGTCACACCCGCAGCTGGTTGTAGTCGCCCAGACTCAGGTCGTCGGGCGTGCCGGTAACGGTGGCGAAGTTGCCAATCATGGAGTTCGTAATCACGGCATTAAGTACCGAAGCCGACTGCTGCACAATGGAATTGGACAGGCGTGAGTCGCGCACATTGGCGTGGGCGCCGAGCGAAACGTGCGGCCCCACCACCGAATCAGTAATCACGGCGTGCTCGCCGATGTAGACCGGCGGCAGCAGCACCGAGTTGGTGATAATGGCCGATTCGGCCACCAGCGACTCGCCGCGCTCCCGCAAATATTCGAGGTAGCGCTGGTTGGTGAAAACCGTGGCGTCCTTGTTGCCGCAGTCGAGCCACTCGGTGACGCGGCCGGGCACGAAGACCATGCCCTTATTCTTCATGTTTTCCAGGGCATTGGTGAGTTGGTACTCGCCCTTGTCCATGATGTTGTTATCGAGCAGGTATTGCAGCTCATTGCGCAGGTATTCGCCGTCCTGAAAATAATAGATGCCAATGATGGCCAGGTCCGAGACAAATTCCTGGGGCTTCTCCACAAAGTCGGTAATCCGGCCCTGCGCGTCGAGCTTCACCACGCCGAACGGCCGCGGATCGGCCACCTGCTGCACCCAGATGGTGCCGGGCACGGTAGAATCGAGGGTAAAATCGGCCTTGAACAGCGTATCGGCAAAAGCCACCACCAGCGGCCCGCGCAATGATTCTCGCGCGCACAGAATGGCATGGGCCGTGCCCAGCGGCTCATCCTGGTACACGATCGTCCCCTTGGCGCCCACCGATTCGGCGATGGCCACCAGGTTTTGCTCCACCGCCGCGCCAAACAGCCGCCCGATGATAAAGGCCACTTCGTCCACTGGCTCGCCGCAGACTTTGGCAATGTCTTCCACCAGACGCTGCACGATGGGCTTGCCCGCAATCGGAATCAGGGGCTTGGGAACGGTGAGGGTATGGGGGCGCATACGCTTACCCATGCCGGCCATCGGAACGATGATTTTCATGCTTTAAAAATTAGTAGTAAACGGGAGGTAGTTGGTGGCCCAAGGGCCGGATTGTCGGGGAATACGGCATTTGAGGGCCGGTGTTTATTCACCGGGCCGAATATATTATTCGACAATGATCCAACTATTTCCTGACAATAACCACCCTCGTACCTAGCCGCCTGCTATTGCTGGCCCGTGCTACCGTAGCCGCCCGCGCCGCGCCCAGTGGGGCTCAGCTCGCCGGTGGGCTGCCAGACAATGGTTTCGTGCCGGGCAACGACCAGCTGAGCAATGCGTTCGCCGTCGTTCACCACAAACGGCTCGTTGGATAAATTCACCAGCAGCACCTTGATTTCCCCCCGGTAGTCGGCGTCGATTGTGCCCGGGCTATTCACCAGCCCGATGCCGTGCTTGTAGGCCAGCCCGCTGCGGGGCCGCACCTGCGCCTCGTAGCCGACGGGAATTTCCAGGCTCAGGCCGGTCGGGATAAGGGCGCGCTCGAGCGGGCCCAGGGTCACGGGCGCGTCCAGGTTGGCGCGCAGATCGAGGCCAGCGGCGTGGGCCGTCTGGTATTCGGGCAGCGGGTGGCGGGAGTGGTTGAGGACGGGAATGAACATCGGTTAATCGTAATAAGGCGGGTAAAAAAAGTGGGCGCCAGCCTCCGCGCCCACCGAAATAAAGAAGAAATTAGCTCTCGGCAGTCGCTGGCCGGGGCCGCTCTATGAGGTAGAGCGCCCCCAAAAACAGGAGCGTCAGGCCCGCGTGCCAGCAGTGGCGCAGCCACCAGTCGGCCACCGGCACCCACCAGCCCAGCGCCACCAGCGCCGACGCGCCCAGCAGCCACAGCCCCAGCCGCAGCGCCGGATACGGAATCGGAAAGTGCCGCTCGCCCAGCCGCCAGCACAGCACGGCCATCATGAAATAGCAGGCCAGCGTGGCAATGGCACTGCCCAGATAGCCCAGCAGGGGAATCAGCAGGAAGTTGAGCACGATGGTAAGCACGGCGCCGCCCCCGCCGATGTAGGTGCCGTAGTACGTCTTATCGGTGAGCTTAAACCAGACCGACAGATTGTAGTACACGCCCAGAAACAGGTTGGCCAGCAGCAGAATCGGCACCACGATCAGGCCCTGAAGATATTCCGGCCGCCGCAGAAACAGCTTTCCGAAGTCCTCCACATTCAGACTGATCCCCACGAAAATAACCGCGCAGCACAGCGTGAACCACTTCATAATCATGGCAAACATGGCGGGCGAATTCTTCTCGGTACTCTGCGCGAAAAAGAACGGCTCGGCCGCGTACCGGAACGCCTGAATGACCAGCGACATGAAGATGCTCAGCTTGTAGCAGGCGCCGTAAATGCCCACCGCCGTGAGGCTGCTCTGACCGGGATAGAAATTGGCCGGCAGCCACTTGGGCAGCAGGATGCGGTCGAGGGTTTCGTTGGCCATGCCCGCTAACCCCATCACCATCAACGGAAAAGCGTAGTGCAGCAGGGGCCGCAGGAAAGTCAGACTAAGCCGAAAGCGGAAGTCCAGCAGCTCCCGCCACAGCAGCAGCAGCGTAAGGCCGCTGGCCACAAGGTTAGACAGAAAGACGTAGCCCACGCCCACCGTCGGATCGTAAAGATGCGCCACCAGCGGCTGCAGTATGGGCAGCCATTTACCGCTGGTCACGGCCGGGCACAGCACGATAAAAAACAGGTTCAGCACTACGTTCGACACGATGCCCGCTAGCTTGATGGCAGCAAACCGCCGTGCCTTATTTTCCAGGCGCAACCGGGCGAAAGGGATGGCCGTCAACGCATCCAGGCCCAGAATCAAAGCCACCCACACGGCGTAGTGCTCGCTCCTGGGCGGGATTTCCAGCAGCCCCGACAGCGGCCGGGCCAGCAGCATCAAGCCAATGGAAAGCCCCAGAGTACTGACCACCAGCAGGCTCATCACCCGCCCGTACAGCTCGCGGCGGTCGGTGCCGGGCCGGTTGGCAAAGCGGAAAAAAGTGGATTCCATGCCGTAGGTGAACAGCACGTTCAGGAACGACACGTAGGCGTAAAGGGCGGTCACCACCCCATATTCGGCCGCCGCAAAAGCTCCCGTGTAAATCGGCACCAGCAAATAAGTAAGCACCCGGCCTACAATGCTGCTGACGCCATACACGGCAGTCTGCGACGCTAGTTTTTTGGCTACGCTCATTTGCCCGTGAATGCCGCCGCCCGCTTTTCCACGAACGCCCGCGTGCCTTCCTTAAAGTCCTCGCTCCCGAATGCCCGCTCGAATGCTTTCACTTCGGTGACGTAGCCATCTGCGTCCTTGGCATAATGAGCGTTGACGCATTCCAGCACCATGCCCACGGCCAACGGGGCTTTCCCCAGAATCTTCGTGAGCAGCTGGCGACAGAAATCCAGCAGCTCTGCCGCCGGCACCACGTGGTTGACGAGGCCCAGGCGCAGGGCCTCGTCCGCCTTCACCTGATCGGCGGTGAGCAGCAGCTCGATGGCCTTGCCCTTGCCGATGAGCTGCGGCAGGCGCTGGGTGCCGCCGTAGCCGGGCACCAGCCCCAGGTTCACCTCGGGCTGCCCGAAGCGGGCGTTGTCGGCCGCCACACGCATGTGGCAGGCCATGGCCAGCTCGCAGCCCCCGCCCAGGGCGAAGCCGTTCACGGCGGCCACCACGGGCTTCGAGCTTTCCTCGATCCGGCAGAAGGCTTCCTGCCCGCGCTCGGCGGCACGGGCGGCCTGCGCGGGCGTGAGAGCGGCGAGCTCGACAATGTCGGCCCCGGCCACGAACGCCTTGGCGCCACTCCCAGTCAGGATGATGCCACGCACCAGCGGCTCGTCCAGCGCCCGCTGCATGGCCGCGTCAATTTCGTCGATGGTGGCCGCGTTGAGCGCGTTGAGCTTGTCGGGCCGGTTGATGGTGAGGGTGAGGATGCCGCTGGCGGCGTCCAGGTCGTAGAGCAGGTTGTCGAACGAGGATGACATTGCAAAGGGAGTTAAGCTGATTTGGCCCGGCCAAAGATAAGCCCCCGCCCCGAGGAAGGTCGTCGGGCTAATTCCACCATTGACCGCCTGCCGAACACCCCCGGCCGAAATCGCCGGGCCAGCGCCCATAATGGCGCCATCTTTATGGTATGAGTCCGGACAAGATCTTGACCGGTAACAATTTTGCCTTAGCTTGATTAAAAATTCACTATTTATCCCGAATCGCTGACTACCATGGGCTTTATTTCCGAATTCAAACTCTTTATTGCCAAAGGCAATGTGCTCGATCTGGCGGTCGGCGTCATCATCGGCGCGGCTTTTGGCAAAATCGTCACCTCCCTTACCGATGACATCATTATGCCCATCGTGGGCCTGGCCCTGGGCAAAGTGGACTTCGCCAATCTTTTCGTCGCCCTCAATGGCGAGCACTACGCGACCATTGCCGAGGCCAAAAAAGCCGGCGTGGGCACCATCAATTACGGCCTGTTTATCAATGCCCTGATCAACTTTCTCATCATCGCCCTCATCATCTTCCTGATTGTGAGAGCTGCCAACCGGATGAAGACTGCCCCCGTCGTGGTCGTAGCCATACCCGCCCCGCCCACCACCGATCAGCAATTACTCATGGAAATCCGCGACTCCCTGCGCGCCGGCCGCGCCTGACGGCAAAGGCCACCCGGCCCGGCAGGTTGCGCCTAACCCTTGCGAACACAGGATTTGCGACCGCTAATGAACTGCCCGTTTCCCCAATCCGTTACCTTGCAGCTCTCTTACCCAACCCTCGCTTCGCTGATATGAGATTTTTGCTTACCGCCGCGCTGTTTAGCGGCCTGAGTTTCGCCGCCGCAACCGGCGCGCACGCCCAGACTTCCGGCCCGGCCTTCCCCATGCCAGGCCAAATCTCCAGCGAAGCCGGCGCCCGCCGCACCGCCGCTGAAGATCCGGCCCGCAGCCAGCGCCGCGCCACCATGAAGCCCGACGAAGCCCGACGCGACCAGCAGCTGGAGCTTCTCGAAGCCCGCACCGGCAACACCAGCTTCGGCCGGGGCACCGGACCTGAGCGCCAGTTCGACGGCAACCGCAAAGGCGGCTTCATGGTCCGCAAGTTTAAAGCCCGACCCGGCTCCGGCCAGCAAAAACGCGGCATGAGCCACCCGATGGGCAGCTCCAATCCTGCCGGCAAACCCCTGGTTCACAAGCATAAGAAAGCGCATAAGAAGTTCCTGCTGTTTTAATCCGGCTTTCACCCAACCGCAAAAAAGCCCCGACTGCAACGCGCAGTCGGGGCTTCTTGATTTAGAGCGCAACGCTGGGATTACAGCGTCCGCTTGATTTCCTTCTCTTCGAAGCCCTCAATGTTATCGCCTTCCTGCAGCTCGTTAAAGTGCTTGATGGAGATACCACATTCGTAGCCCTGACGCACCTCGTTCACATCGTCTTTGAAACGCTTGAGGTCCTGGATTTCGCCGGTGTGCAGCACGATGCCGTTGCGGACCACCCGCACGCGGGTTTTGCGCTGGAAGCTGCCTTCGGTCACCATACAGCCGGCAATGGAGCCGACTTTGGTGATGTTGAATACCATCCGGACTTCGGCGTTGGCCGTCACCACTTCCTGCACCGTCGGGGCCAGCATGCCTTCCATGGCATCCTTCACCTCGTTGATGGCGTTGTAAATGATGCTATAAAGACGTACATCGATCTGCTCCTGCTCGGCCAGCTTGCGGGCGCTCGGCGAAGGCCGGACCTGGAAGCCGATGATGATGGCATCGGAAGCCGAAGCCAGCAACACGTCGCTTTCGCTGATGGCGCCCACCCCTTTCGAGAGGATATTCACCTTCACTTCCGGCGTCGAGAGTTTCAGCAGCGAGTCGGAGAGTGCTTCCACAGAACCGTCCACGTCGCCTTTCACCAGGATGTTGAGCTCCTTGAACGAGCCGATGGCCAGACGGCGACCGATTTCATCCAGCGTGATGTGCTTCTTGGTGCGGATGGTCTGCTCCCGCGCCAGTTGCAGGCGTTGGGTAGCCATTTCCCGCGCCTCGCGCTCCGTTTCCATTACCTGGATGCGGTCGCCGGCCTGCGGGGCCCCGGTCAGACCGAGGACCTGCACCGGCGTAGCGGGCGGCGCGGTTTTCATTTTCTTACCGCGATGGTCGGTCATGGCCTTCACGCGGCCAAAGTGCGGGCCGGCGAGGATGATATCACCCACGTTCAGCGTTCCGGTCTGCACCAGCACGGTCGTCACGTAGCCCCGGCCTTTGTCCAGCGAAGCTTCAATAACGGTACCGATGGCGTTGCGTTCGGGGTTGGCTTTCAGATCGAGCAGCTCGGCTTCGAGCAATACTTTTTCCAGCAGGTCTTCAATGCCAATGCCCGATTTGGCCGAAACCTCCTGGCTCTGGTATTTACCACCCCATTCTTCCACCAGAATATTGATCTGAGAAAGCTCCTCACGGATTTTCTCGGGGTTGGCCGAAGACTTGTCGACTTTGTTGATGGCGATGATAATCGGCACCCCCGCCGCCTGCGCATGGTTGATAGCTTCCTTGGTCTGCGGCATCACCGAGTCGTCGGCCGCCACCACAATGATGGCGATGTCCGTCACCTTGGCACCCCGGGCCCGCATAGCCGTAAAGGCTTCGTGACCAGGCGTATCGAGGAAGGTAATGGGCTGACCCGACTTAGTCCGCACCTCGTACGCGCCGATGTGCTGGGTAATGCCGCCGGCCTCGCCCTTGGCCACACTCGCGTCGCGGATGTAGTCAAGCAGGGACGTTTTGCCGTGGTCGACGTGGCCCATGATGGTCACGATCGGCGCGCGGTGGCGCAGATCTTCTTCGTTGTCGCCGGCATCGATGCTGATTTCCTCTTCTTCTTTCGAGAGGAATTCAACGTCAAAACCAAATTCGTCGGCAATTACCGTGATCGCCTCGGCGTCGAGGCGCTGGTTGATGGACACGAACATGCCCATGCCCAGACAGACCTTGATGACCTCGTTCACGTTCACGTCCATCAGCGAGGCCAGGTCGTTGGCCGAGATGAATTCGGTGAGCTTGAGAATCTTGGCGTCGAGCTCGTTCTGTGCGCGCAGGGCCTCGCGGTCCTCGGCCAGCATACTGCGCTTATCGCGGCGATACTTGGCGCGGTTCTGCGTGTTGCCGCCTTTGTTGCCGCCGAGCTTAGCCAGCGTGGCTTTGATCTGCTCCTGAATCTGCTTTTCAGCCTGTTCGGGGGTGAGCGCCGGGGCATTAGGCTTGGGCGCCACGGGCTGGCCGGGACGCTGACCCGGTCCACCGGGACGCTGACCCGGACCACCGGCCGGACGATTACCCTGATAACCACCACCCTGACCGGGCGCACCGGCGGGGCGATTACCCTGATAACCGGGGCTGGGCGGGCTGGTGGTGCTGCCGGGAGGTCCGGGCAGGCGCGTGCGCTTCTTCTGGCCGGGGCCACCAGCGGGCAAGCCGCGCTTGCTGACATCCGACGAAGCAATGGGCCGGGGGCCACGGCCGCCCGGACCACGCCGGTCGTTATTCAGCGCAGAAAGATCAATTTTACCGATAACCGTCAGGCCCTTCAGGGCATCCGATTTGGCGATGATTGTGCTGGTATCTTCGGGCGTGGCGGGAGTAGCGGCTTCCACCGATGCGGCAGATGCCACCACTGGCGCGACCGGAGTCGCAGCGACCGGCGTCGCAACCACAGGAGCCGGAGCAGCCGGCGCGATCACCGGGGCAACAGCAGCTACGGCCGGTGCCGCTTCCACTTTAGCAACGGGCGCAACCACGGGAGCTACTCGCGCGGGAGCCGCCGCTACCGGCAGCTCTACTTTGGGAGCGGGCGCGGCCGGAGCTTCCACCTTGGGAGCTACTGGAGCGGGAGCCGCTACCGGAGCCGCCGCCACCGGCGTTTCGGCCGGTTTGGGCTTGGGCGGAACGACGCGACCACGGCTATCCAACTCAATGCGACCCAATACTTTCAGACCGGGTACGGCCGGAGCGGCGGGGGCTGGAGCCGGGGCCGGAGCTTCGGCGGCGGGGGCCGCGACGACAACCGGGACCGCCGGGGCAGCTACCGGCGCGGGCGCCGCCACCGGCGCGGCCGGGGCCGACACGGGAGCAACCGCCTCCACCGGAGCAACCGGGGCAGCAGGCTTAGGAGCCGGGACCGGCGTGGCGGCCGGCGCGTGCCGGGGTGCCGGCGCGGCGGGCTTGGGAGCCGCGTCGAGATCACTCTGGCGCTTGGCCTGAATGACTTTCTGCGCTTCCTGCCGGTCGTGGGCCGAGGCCGCGAACTCCTTTTCAAGCGAGGCCACTTGCTCACCAGTGAGTTTCGTGGTGGGCTTGTTTTCTACTTGTATACCTTTCTTGGCCAGGGCTTCGACAACCCTATCCATTCCAATATTCAGGTCTTTGGCCGCCTGTTGTAGCCGTTTCGGGGTTGCTTCCGCCATTCTATCTTTTCTCGCGTACGTTACGCTTCTAAGTGCAAAGGTATTACATTAAATCTTGCCAGCAGGGCGCAAACCGCGCCCATCGGCTCGATTTGTTACCCTTGCCGAACCGGCCGCAAGGCCATCATTGGGCCGGCTTAGCGGGAGAGTCGGCGCCCGCATCCTCAGTCGTTACCGGATTTTCATCGGTGGATTCGGCCACGGCAGTGGTCGGAGCTTCGGTTTCCACGACCTCGGCGGTCGCGCCGGCCGTGGGTTCGGAGCTGGCCCCGGGGGTCGGCTCGTCGTTCAGGGCCGCGAGTGGGGCGGTCGATTCAGTTGGCTCTTCCGTTAGCAGAGCGGTGTGCTCCGGGGCGATTTCGGTGGCGGAAGCGTGGGTAACGGCAGTTTCTTCGTCGGCAGCGGCAGTTGGGGCTTCCGTTTCGCCGGCGGCTTTCGCCACCGTCACGCGGTTCTTGGCCACTTCCAGCGCGCTTTCATCGAGGTCATCGTCGTCGGCAAATTCCTGACGGATAATGCGGTAAACATCATCCACCGTTTCTTCTTCCAACTCCGTGCGGCGCACGATGTCGTCTTTCTTCACGGCCAGCACGGCGCGGCCGGTATCGAGACCGATTTTCTTCAGTTCAACCAAAATCCACGGCTCGATTTCGTCCTGGAATTCATCCAGTGAGATATCTTCCTCGTAGTCGATGGCTTCGCGGAACACGTCGATTTCCATCCCCACCAACCGGCTGGCCAACTTAATGTTGGCGCCGCCACGGCCGATCGCCAGGCTGACCTGATCGGGTTTCATGAAGACCGAAACCCGGCCGCTCTCCTGGTTGATCTTCATGGAACCCACTTTGGCCGGCGATAGTGCCCGCGCAATATAGAGTTCCAGGTTATCGGTGTAATTGATGATGTCGATATTCTCATTCTCCAGCTCGCGCACTACGGGATGGATGCGGCTGCCCTTCATGCCCACGCAGGCGCCCACGGGGTCGATGCGCTCGTCGTAGCTTTCCACGGCTACTTTGGCGCGCTCGCCGGGCTCGCGCACCACGTTTTTGATGACGATGAGGCCATCGTAAATCTCGGGCACTTCCAGTTCAAACAAACGCTCGAGGAAAGCCGGGGCGGCGCGCGAAAGAATAATCTTGGGCGTGCCGTTGATAACTTCCACGCGGTGCACCACGGCCCGCACGGTGTCGCCCTTGCGAAAACGGTCCTTGGGGATCTGTTCGCCCTTGGGCATCACCAGCTCGTTATCGTCCTTGTCCATGATGAGGGCCTCGCGGCTCCACACCTGGTAGACTTCGCCGGTCACGATTTCGCCGACCTGGTCCTTGTATTTCTGGTAGAGGTTGTCGCGCTCGAGGTCTTTTACGCGCTGAATCAGCGTCTGGCGGGCCATAAGCACGGCGCGGCGACCGAAATCCTCGAGCTTCACGCCTTCGGCCACGGACTCGCCGACTTCGAAATCGGGCTCGATTTTCTGGGCATCGGTGAGCGTGATTTTGTCGTGATCCCAGATGTCCTCGGAGTTATCGTCCACAATCTCGCGGTTGCGCCAGATTTCCAGATCCCCGTTGTCGGGGTTGATGATGACGTCGAAGTTTTCGTCCTGATCGAACTTCTTGCGAATCATGGTGCGAAACACGTCGTCCAGGATGCTCATCATCGTGGGCCGGTCGATGTTTTTGCTCCGGGCAAATTCGCCGAAGGACTCAATTAGTTCGTGGCTATTCATAAATCACGGATTTTGCTGATTAGGGACGGATTTGTCGGGTTCGGGCGCCGGTTATGCGGGTTGGCACAAGCGGCGTAGTGGTAGACGAGGCTATTCGTCTGGCTGGAAAGTGGTTTAAAGTCGGAGCACCGCAGCGGCGAACGGGCCGCGTTGTGTGCTAAACCTGATCCGGCCAACTTTAAGCCGACAAATCAGGACTTATTTGAAAGAGATAACCACCGTGGCCGTCTGAATATCCGCGAATGGATAGAAAGCGGCGGGCAGGGTGGTCGCCTTGGATTTCTGCTTGATGACTTCTTCGATCTCCACGCCTTCGGGCGTAGCGGCTGTGAGAAGGCCGGTTTTTTCGGTGCCGTCGGTAAGCTTCAGGGCCAGCGAGCGGCCGATGTGGCGCGGGTACTGACGCGGGTCGGTCAGGGGCTGGTCGGCGCCGGGGCTGGTGACTTCCAGCGAGTAAGCCGATTCTTCGCCGTAGTGCTCGTCGATGCGCCGGGCCAGGCGGCGGCTGACGGTGGCGCACGCCTGAATGGCCAGGCCGGTGGGACCGTCGAGCGTGACGACTACTTTGGGCATCACCGAATCGGACACGGTGAGGTCCATAACGAACAGCTCGTTCTCGCCGATGGCGTCGCGGAGCATTTCCAGCAACAGGTTGCGGTCGAAAGACATGGGGGTTAACAATCAGGACAAAAAAAGAGGGGACTGTGCGTCCCCTCTTTGTTAAAGCGAATACCAACTTCGGGGCAAAGATACAATAAGAAGCGGCGGAATACAAGACGCGGGCCGGGCGTCCGAATCCGGGACCCCGGCCAATCCAGGGCCGCCGGGGCCGGCTTCAAAACCTAAGCGGGCGCGCCGGGTTTCGGGCGGGAGCAAACGCCCGCCCGAGGCCCGACCGGGATTCGTCAATTGACTGACCCGCCGGGTCCGCCGATTGCCGGTGGCCCCAAATAATCTATCCATTTTAATTTTTAAGCCCATGAAAACCAATCAACTCCTTCGTCACGTCGCTTTCGGGCTTGTCACGATGCTCGCCGCCCACAGCACCTTCGCCCAGGGCGTCATGGAAAAGGCGGTAAAAGCCAGTCCCGCCGCCACGGCGACCGGCAAAATCGGCGCAACGGCCGTCACCGTAAAATACAGCAGCCCGCTGGTGAAAGGCCGCGCCATCTGGGGCGGACTGGTGCCGTACGGCGAGGTGTGGCGTGCCGGCGCTGACGAGGCCACGACCGTCGAATTCAGCCAGCCGGTGACGGTGGAAGGCAAGGCGCTGCCGGCCGGCAAATACGGCTTTTTCGTCCTCCCCACCGCCAAGCAGTGGACGATTATTTTCAACAAAGTACCCAACCAGTGGGGCGCTTTCAAGTACGACCAGAAGCGGGACGCCCTGCGCGTGCTGGTAACGCCCCGCAAAGCCGCCATGGCCGAGCGCCTGGCCTACCAGGTGACGCCCAAGGGCCTGCTGCTGCATTGGGAAAAGCTGGAAGCGTCAATCGTGATCAAATAAGGACCGCAAGCCGGCTCCGTGATTCCTGACAACGACCGGGCTGCTCCGCGGATGCCCGGCAACAACTGGCCACGCCCGGCCGTTGGAATGAGATGAAGCGAATCATAGATACGGTGTACCCGTACTTCGAGCGTACCATTTTTGGTACGCTCATTTTTATTATGATGGCGGTCATCCTGCTGGCTACCGCCAAGTACGCGTATGACATCTACCTGAGTGTCATCGGCTATTTCCATCCCGATGCCTCCATCGATTATCTCCAGCGCGTAATGCACGAGGTCTTCGGCGGGTTCCTCATCATTGTATTGGGCGTGGAGCTGATCGGGTCGATCCGGACCTATTTTCAGGATCATACGATCAAGACGGACGTGGTCTTTCAGGTGGCCATTATCGCCGTGTCGCGGCACGTCATCCAGATGGATTTTGACAAGGCCAATCCCATTACGCTGCTGGGGCTGGGTTTTCTGGCCATTACGCTCACGTCGGGTTATTTCATGTACCGACGGATCGATTTAAAACCCGGAAATTCAACTATTCCGGGCGATAAAATCTGAGGTTGGCGGGAAGCGCAACGGCCCGCGGGGCGTAATGACGACGGCGGCCCGACGAGTTGGCCGCCGTCGTCATTTTGGCGGTCATGACCGCCGATCAAAACCGGCACCGGCGCCAACTCCAAAACTCTTTGCGGACTTTTGCCGGGCGGCAGCGGCCTCGTGGCCCCGCTTTTTTCTTTGCAATGACTCCGACCTTGGATTATAAACTCACCCAGTACAGCCACGGCGCGGGTTGCGGCTGCAAAATCGCGCCGGCCGTGCTCGACCAGATGCTGCACACCAGCATTGCCCAACCGCAATACCCCAACCTGTTGGTAGGCAACGCCAGCCGCGACGACGCGGCAGTGTACGACATTGGCGGCGGACAAGCGGTGATTTCGACTACCGACTTCTTCATGCCCATCGTGGACGATGCCTACGACTTCGGGCGCATCGCCTCGGCCAATGCCATCTCGGACGTGTATGCCATGGGCGGGCGGCCGCTGCTGGCCATTGCCGTGCTGGGCTGGCCCGTGGATAAGCTGCCGCCCGAAGTGGCGCGCCGC
>JAYWCH010000291.1:0-13793 GCA_043780755.1 Hymenobacter sp. | reverse complement strand
GGCGCCCGGCACTCCCAGTGCCGGGCGCCGCTTTTTTTGGTGCCGGGGACGGGGCGCTGCGCAATCGGTTCCTGTGGTTGTTCGGCTCATAATCTATCGTGAAACCGAGCGGTTTATAGAATTCGAATTTATTATTATTATACTGATAACGTTTTTGTTATAGAGAAAAAGAAGAGCTATTTAACCGGAATTAGATAAAATCTACACAATCGATTGTGCTGATTTCACATATATTGTATATACTTGCAAAACAGTCCAATCACTACGCTGGCCGCGGGTATTCATTTCGTCGCTGGCTTTATTTCTCACTCTTCCATTCAAGTTGCTTACTCATGAAAAAATCAGTACTTTTTGGTTCGTTGGCTACGCTTTGTTTGCTCATGGCCGGGCAAACCGGACGGGCTCAGGCTCTGGTGTCGGGCGGCACGTATAAATTCACCCACTTCGGGGTTACGGCCCCGGCCCCGGATGCGGGGAAGGCGTTGTGCCTGGATGTGGACTTTAACGACTCAAAGGCGGGCACCAGCGTCGGCCAATACCTCGACAACGGGCTGGATTCGCAGCGTTTTATCCTGGAAGGGCAGCCCGACGGCTCGTATAAAATCCGGCACAAAGGCACCGTGATGTACGTGCAGCCAGTGGGATTGGCTACGGCCGCTACTACCAAGATCGAGCAGAACGTAGCCTCCACCAGCGACGCGCAGAAGTGGATCATCACGCCCGATGCGGTCAGTGGGCCCGGGGTTTATAAACTGTCGTTGAAGGGCACCACGAATCCGGTACAGGTGCTGGAAATTGGTTTCGGCAGCAATGCGCCCGGGGCCCGGGTGAACCTCTACGATGACAACGGTTTCGTGCCCGCTCAGCGCTGGCTGCTCACCGCAATTGCCCCGCTGGCAACGATCAACGCCCGCAATTCGGGCCTCACGGCCGAGGCGTATCCCAACCCCGTCGGTCCCGGCCAGCGCCTGATGGTGCAGGTCAACGCGGTCAACAACGGCCCGGCCGATCTGGACGTGCTCGACGTGCTGGGCCACAAAGTCTGCGCCCAGGCCCACGCCCTGAAGCAGGGCGTTAATAACCTGGAAATCAGTAATACCACTCTGGCCGCCGGCGTGTACATCGTGCGGCTGCGTCAGGGCAACTGCATTCAGCAAACCCGGCTGGTGCAGCAATAAGCAGTCGGGGCGCGTCCTGCGGGATGCTCCGCCCAAAAGTCTTCCAAAGCAAAGAGCCGGTTCAATCGAACCGGCTCTTTGCTTTTACCGCGTTTTTTGCCGCCGCTTACCGCTGATTGCGGATGATGAAATTGTTGAATGTCGCCGCCGTGCCTTCCGCGCCGTGGGCTACCAGGGCCACCCGCACGCCCCGGTCCCAGGGCGGCAGAAACGTGCCGTTGAGACTAAAACTCTCGGTGGGCAGCGGCAGCCAGGTGGTGCCGTCGGTGCTGTAGGCGAAGCGGTAGCGCTGTCCGCCCCAGACCTCCAGGCGCAGGGAAAGCGTGGCGCAGGGCTCGATGAAAATCTGCACGATGCTCTGCTGCCTGCCGCTTTTCACGTGCCAGATCTGGAGCTGGCCGTCGCCGGCCATCAGGGCCAGGGCGTTGTAGGGGTCGCCCACGGCGGCCAGGCCGGCGAAAGTCCCGGCGGGCAGGGCGGCAAAATCCAGGGTAGTCGCGGCTTTGTAGGTTGCCACATTGGTACGCCGGGCCACCAGGGCCCCCAGGCGTACGGGCGCGGCGGCGAGGTGCAGCTGCCCGTCGCGCACCGCAGTCGTGGGTTCCTGGCCGATGGGCCACTGCCACTCCAGGCCCAGGGCGCTGCCGGCAAACTCATCGGTCACGTGCAGCCGGGCCAGGTCGGTGAGGGGGGCGGCCTGCGGGCTGCGGTGCTCGAAGACGGGCCAGCCGCCGGCATTCCAGGTAAACTCGCTCAGCAGCGCCTGCCGGCCCACAAACTCGTGACTGTCGGCCCGGTAGGCGTGGTGCATCAGAAACCAGCGGCCGTCGAGCTCCGCCACCGTACCGTGGCCGGGGCATTTCCAGGTCAGGTTGCGGTCGAGGATGGGATTCTGATCGTACTTCTCCCAGGGGCCGAGCAGGGCGCGGGAGCGGGCCACGCCGGTGGCGTAGTTGCAGCCCCGGCCGCAGCAGCTATTGCCGGCGTAAAACATGTAAAACCAGTCATTGTGGCGCACCAGGGCCGATCCTTCCACCAGCGAGCCTTCCCAGGGCGTGTCGTTGCCGAAGAGCTCGGTGGCTTCGCCGATGAGCGCAGTCCGCTCGTCGTTTAGTCGCTGGGCCCAGATGGGCGTATCCTGGTGGCAGGAATTGCCATCCTCCTTCCAGATCAGGTAGAGGTCGCCGTGTTCGTCGGGCATGGCGAAGCCGTCGATGGACCCCGCCGCCTGGCCCACCAGCGGGCCGTGGTCGTGGTACGGGCCGGCCGGATGGTCGGCGCTGGCCACGGCTACGCACAGCACGCCGCCTTTCTGCCGGGCCGTGTAGTAGACGTAGGTGCGGCCGTTTTCCTGGTAAAACTCCGGCGCCCAGAAATTGGAGCCGGCCCACTCGGGCACTTTCTCGGGGAATACGTGGCCCACGAGCTCCCAGTCCAGCAGGTTTTTGGACGTGAACAGCGGAAACACCGCGCCCCACTCGGCCGAGGTGGCGCTGGCCCAGTACGTATCACCGATTTTGATGACCGTGGGATCGGGAAAATCGCCGGGCAGCACCACGTGGTCGTAGCACTGGCGGGGCGGGGCGGCGGCTACTGCGGGCGAAACGAGGGGCGGGCGGGCGGCCAGCTGGCCGGCTAATTCTAGTTCGATTGACACAGGAAGGATAGGCAAAGAGAATAGAAAGAAAAGCCAGTCCAAATAGGATTCCGCTTCCCAGGATATAAAACGCGATAATTGAAATAAATAGCGAAACGAATTTAAGGAATTTTAAGACAACTTCGCCCGAAACTCATTTACGGGTCTGCGCATCAGTTGGGCTGAATACGGTTCAAATAAAGCCGAATAAGGTCAAAATCGCCTCTTAAGGGCCTTATGGGGTGTTGTTTGAAGAACGAAGGTTGCGTAAGGGCAAGGAGCATAATTCAGGCCGCAATTTGCCGGATGGCGGTACTAAGTTCGGCTAAAATTTAATTATACTAATAAAATAAAATTGTTTGACTCTTCGGAAAAGATTTATGAAATTGTGCATAACCAAGTAGGCTCCTTTTCGTGGCGCCGCGTGGCGCCCCGCCGTTACGCGGAAAAATCCGGCCAAAAAATAATTTTTAACGGCCGGCGCCCGGCCCGCTTCGGCCTTCGCGCATGCAAAACGGCCTGCCTCGTGGGAACGAGGCAGGCCGTCCGGAAACGCACAAACAAGCGGAAACCTAGTACTCGTACTTGATACCCATTTTCTTGGCGATGTCGGCGAATACCTGGGGATCGAAATCCTCGCCGCCGGGGGCGTTTAGTTGGGGCTCTTCTTCCAGGTCGGGGGCGGGGAAGCCCTCCATGGCGCCGTGAATCAGCTCCAGCGGCTTACCATCGTCGGGGTGAACACCGTTCCAGATGATACCGGCCTGCTGGTAATCGTTCTGGCTGAAGGTGTAGAGCTTGCGGTGCATCCCGTCGAGCATGAATTTCTTCGACTCCGGAAATGCCTCGTTGCCCATGTCGGGGATGGGGAGCATTTTGGTGACTTCCACGCCCGTGTACAGCTCCAGGGCTTTGGCGTAGGCGAGGGCGTGCACGCCGCCGCGAACGAGCAGATAGCCCAGCATCTCGCGGGCGCAGGGATCCTCCACCATCGAGTAGACCCGCATTTTGTTGGCGCGGGCGCCCAGCTCCAGGAAAAAGTTGTGGAGCAGGTCCAGCTTCAGGTTACCGCTGTTGAACACGTTGGCACCGGTCCAGAAATCGCCCTGCGAGTCCATGGGTAAAGCCCCCTGGCCACTGGCAATGAAGTGACGGGTGTTGCGCGCGCCCACGGATTCCGCCATGGGGGCACCGCTGGGGTCGAGGCCACGCTGGGTGGTCCCGGTCAGCAGCAGATTGATGGTGTAGGACACCACTTCGATGTGGCCGTACTCTTCGCCCGCAATGCTGCTGATGAGGTCGTAGAACGGACGTAGCTTTTTGCGGCCCCGGAAGTTGAACGACTGGTAGGTGTAGTTCATCAGGGTCGACATCTCCCCGAACTTGCCGCCCAGCAGTTCCTGCACGGCGGCGGCATCGTTGGCCGAGGGGTTTCTTGGTGTGGGCAGCACAATGGGCAGCCTGTCAATTTTCTGAATCATCCGCTTCGTTGTTAAAGGGTTAGAATACGATTCCAACCCGCAATTCCGGCCAATGTTCCGAGAAGATCGGCCTTCGAAACTGCCTTTTTGGTTCACGAAATCGCGAAAATAGTTTGGGTTATTGCCCCGCAGACCCTACCATAAGGCTTCCCAAATAATTCAATCAATGCGTATTAACGCAAGAAAATAGTGTCATATTAATACTATAAATAAGGGCCAATGGATGCTTTGCCGAGGAAGTACCCGGCTGGATTGGGCCGGAAAAGCCCAAATTTTACTCCCGGTTTTTGCGGTCTCTGCCGGGCTGGCCGCCCAGCCAAACGCCCCCGCCGACCAAAGCCGGGCGGGGGCGCCGCTGCAACGCGCAGGAATGTAGCCGCGAGGAGAATCGAACTCCTATCAAGCGTTTAGGAAACGCCTATTCTATCCGTTGAACTACGCAGCCGGGGCAGAACCGGGACAAAGGTAACCCATCGCTCCACGCAAGGCAACCACTGGTCGGAACCGGAATCAGAGGAGTTTCGCTGCCCAAAAGATCGGTTTAAGACTTGTAAGCCAGCACAATGGCGAAGGAAAGGGCTGTGAGAATGAGCCCAACCATGAAAATGGTGTAGCTGGTGCGCAGCAGCCGGTACTTGCGCGAGAGCACCTCGCCGAGGTAGTACACGTCGGTCACCATGTTGGTGTAAAGGCCCTCTTTCTGCCGCATGAGCTCGCGCATGCCGCTCTGAAAATTGTCGAGGCTGAGCTTGGTGAAGTTGCCGAAAAAGAGCAGGTTAACCCGGCGGTTGGTGGCAATGCGGGGGCTGCGCTTGAGCCAGTTGAAGCTCGTGACGTCGGGCTGGGCCGAGAGAATGGCCGTCGTCACCGAGCCCAGGGCCGTGGCCAGCAGAATGCCCACCGGCACGGTGAGCACGGGGTTGTTGGTCATGAGCGGGCCCAGGGCGCCGGCCTTGCCCATCTTGGCGCCGAGGTAGGTGATGATGACCGAGATCAGCACGGCGTTGAGCTGAATCATCATGCTGGCTTTTTTGTCGGCCATGGCCGAAAGCTTCACGTGGTTGCTGTACATGGTGCGGAACATGGTTTCGATGCCGCGCTTGGGCTCGGCAAACGTCCCGTTCTGCTCCTTGCTCTTCTTCTTGCGCTTCTTGTCGGCTTTTTTGAGGATTTCGCGCTGAGCGGCAATGTTTTGCTTGAAGTCTTTGCGGTAGCGGGCCTGGCCGGCTTCGGACTGAAATTTATGCCCCAGCATGAAGTTGAGCTGTAGCTCGGCCCATTCCGGATTGGAGTAGGTTTTGCCCAGCTCCAGCTCCCATTCGGAGCGCAGCAGCTCGCTGTTGGCGCTGAAATCGGGCCGGGCTAGGTTGCTCATATCGGCATCGACGAGCAGCTTTTGCAAGGGGGTTTCGGGCGTGGCGTCGCGGTGGGTGGCGGCAATGAGCGCCTGAATGAGCTGGACGCGGGCGGGCGGCACCCAGTGGTCGCTGAGCCAGGCGGCGGCGCGGGCCATACTGCGCTGCTCGTGGCCGTCGTACAGATCGAGGTAGCCGGTATCGTGAAACCAGGCGGCCAGCAGCAGATTCTCAGTGTCGGTGGGGTTCAGGGCGGCGGCGGGGGCCAGGGCGCGGCATTCCTTCACCACGGCTTCGGTGTGGCGGATGGAGTGGTAGGTGAGCTGGACGCGCAGCTCCCGGCCAAAAAGCTCGGTTACGTACGTCTGCGCCTCCTGCACGAGCGCCGAGACGGGCGCTTTCGGGGGCTTGCTGGTTTCGGCGGCGGGCGGGGCTGCCTCGCCGGGCGGCGCAACGGCGGGCACTACAAGGGAGGCGGGCGTAATTTCTGCCATGACAGGTGAGGAGGCGACGGGCGGCGTATCCGCAACCCTTGCCGGCCTTCAACGCGAAGCGCCGGGGAGAAGTTGAAAATCGGCCCAAACCGCGCCGCCGCGCTTTGCGTAACGGGGCCAGCCGGCTTTGCGCTTTCGCGGCGGGCCGCCCCCACCCGCTTTTCTATGAACCTATTTTTCCGCTTTCTTTCCGCGCTGCTCTTGCTCGGCGCCGCTCTGGCGTTGCCCGCTACCGTCCAGGCCCAGGGCGAGTCTTCGCAGAATCCGCATTTTTCGCGGCCCAACTACCGGCGCGGGGCTATCGGCTGGGAAACCAAACGGCCGCCCGATAGCACCCGGATCCGCTATTCCGTCTTCCTGATCGGGGACGTGGGCAATCCGATTCCCGCGGCCAAGGGCGGCGAGCCGTCGTTGAATTACCTGCGCAAGCTAATCCTGGCCGCCGGCGCCAAAAGCACCACCGTTTACCTCGGCGATAACGTGTACGAGTACGGCCTGCCCGCCGAGGGTGCCTCCGACCGCAAGGAATCGGAGCGCCGCCTGCGCGATCAGCTCGACGTGCTCAAGGGCTACAAGGGCGAGAAATACATGATTCCGGGCAATCACGACTGGAAGCAGGGCCTCAAGGGCGGCCTGGAGCAGGTGCAGCGCCAGCAGCGCTTCGCCGAAGACTACCTGGCCCGCGACTCGGCGGCGTTTTCCTACACCGGCGACTTTTTTACGCCCGGCAATGGCTGCCCCGGCCCGTTTGAAGTGCGCCTGCAGGATGATCTGGTGCTGATTACGGTGAACTCGCAGTGGTTCCTGACCAACCGCAACGAGCGCCCCTACGGCACCAACGGCGGCTGCGGCGTGGAGGACGAAACCGATTTCATGGCCCAGCTCGACGACATTGTGGCCCGCAACAAGGATAAGAACATCATGGTCGTGGCCCACCATCCGTTGTTCAGCGACGGGATTCACGGCGGCTACTTCACCCTGGCCGACCACTTCTTTCCCCTGAGCATCGTCTATAAATATGCGTTTGTGCCGCTGCCCGTCATCGGCTCCATCTACCCGTTTGCCCGCAAATACGGCGGCGTGAGTCAGGACCTGGCCTACCCGGCTTATCAGGCCTATAAAAAGGGACTCATGGCGATCTTCGATAAGTACCCCAACATCATTTACGCCTGCGGCCACGAGCACAACCTGCAATACTTCAAGGAAGGTGCCACGCACTTTATCGTCAGCGGTTCGGGCTGTAAAACCCAGCACGTGAAACCCGGTCCCGGCGCCGGCGCCTTATTCTCGGACAAGGAAAAAGGCTTTGCCCGGGTGAATTACTACGATGACGGCCAGGTCTGGACCGAGTACTACGTGCCCCAGGGCCAGGGCGAAACCGCCCGGCTGGTGTTCCGCACGCCGCTCTACGCCAAAACTACCCACGGCGTAGCCACGGAGCTGGCCGCGCCCGCCGCCCCGGCGACGAAAGGAGGCAACAAGATTAAGCAGAAAGACCGGGTAGTGGTGCCGGCGCTGCCCGTTACGCGCCCTAATTTCCGCGATAGCAGCGTGGTGGTGGCCATTAATCCCGTCTACAACAAGCACGGCAAGTTTCATAACTGGCTGCTCGGCGAGCATTACCGGCGGGAATGGGCCACGCCCGTGAAGCTGCCGGTGCTCGACCTGGCCCACGCCGAGGGCGGCCTGGTACCCTACAAAACCGGCGGCGGCAAGCAAACCGTTTCGCTGAAGATGCGCAACGAAGCCGGCCACAGCTTCTCGCTGCGCGGCATCGACAAAGACCCCGCCGCCGTGCTGCCCGAGGCCCTGCGCACGGGCTTTGCCAAGGATATCTTGCAGGATCAGATCTCGGCTCAGCACCCGTTTGCCTCGTTTGTGCTGCCGCCGCTGGGCACGGCGGCGGGCATTCTGCACACGGTGCCGGTGCCGGTTTATATTCCGCAGGATCCCCTGCTGGGGCAGTATTACAGTGCTTTTTCCGACCGGGCGGTGGCGCTGGACGTTGATCCACGCGACGATCAGACCAACGTGCCCAGCCTGAACTACGCCAAAAATCTGGTGAGCACCGACAAGCTGCTGGAGCGTCTGCTCGAAGACAATGACAATACGGTGGATGAGGTAGAATTTGCCCGCACCCGCCTGTTCGATATGTGGATCGGCGACTGGGACCGGCACGAGGACCAGTGGCGCTGGGCTGAGGTGAAGGACAAGGATGGTAACCGCCATTACACTGCCGTACCGGAAGATCGCGACATTGCTTTCTTCAAGGGCGACGGGGTGCTGCCGTACCTGGTCAGCCGCAAGTTCGCGGTGCGCAACTTCCAGAATTTTGGCTACGACTACGCCGATTTCAAGGGCCTGAACCAGACCGGGCTCAGTAACGACCGCACCTTCATGAGCGGCGTGACGCGGGCGCAGTGGGTGGCGCAGGCCACGTACATGAAAGAGCACCTGACCGACGCCGTGATCGAGCAGGCGTTCCGCGATAAGTGGCCCAAGGAAATTTACGACCTGCACGGTCCGGAAATCATTGCCAAGCTTAAGAGCCGGCGCGATCTGCTGCCCGACCTGGCGGCCAAATACGCCAACGTGGTGGCCAAAATAGTGGAAGTGCGCGGTACGCAGAAGAATGAGAAATTCGTGGTCGACCGCCTGCCCAATGGCGATACTCACCTCACGGTGCGCAAAATCACGAAGTCCGGCAAGGTGAGCAAGCTGCTCTACGACCGCGTACTGGAATACCGCGTGACCAATGAGCTGCGGCTCTACGGCATCAGCGGCAACGACGTGTACGAGGTGCGGGGGACGGTGAAAAAGGCCATCAAGCTGCGGCTGGTGGCCGGCACCGACCGCGATAGCATCAGCGACCGGAGCCATGTGGCCGGCTTTCAGCACCAGACTCAGATCTACGATGCTGACACGGGCAACGTCATCAACGCCGGCAAAGAAGCCCGCCTGCGCCTGGAGCCCGGCATGGACGTGAGCCGCTACGACCACCCCAAACGCTTCGATCTCAAAGATTACCGCCTCAACTACACCGGGCCGGCGGTGTTTTTTGGGTATAATATCGATGATGGGCTGCTGCTCGGCGGCGGCGTTACGCACCGGCGCTACGGGTTCCGGCGCGAGCCGTTTTCGTCGGAGCAGAGCGTGGTGGCCGACTTCGCCCCGGCCCGCAACGGCGCCTACAACATCAAGTACACCGGCCAGTTTACCCGGCTGTTTGGGAAAAACGACCTGCGCGTCAGCGCCCAGTACTACGGCCCGCAGCTGCTCTACAACTTCTTCGGCATTGGCAACAACACGGCGAACCTGGCGGCCAGGGACGACAGCCGCAGCGTGGTCACGAACCGCACCGTGAACACGGCCTACCGCGTGCGCTTCAACAAGCTGACCGTGGCGCCCACGCTGGAACGCAACCTGTTTAGTTTCCTCAAGCTGGGCGTGGGGCCGCAGTACGAGCAGTTTCGGGTCGAGCAGAATCCCATTGGCACAGTAATCCGGGACAGCCTGACCACCAAAGCCGGCGACGTGACGTACGAAAACCGTCGTTTCGGCATCCGGGCTTCCGATTTTCAGACCAATCAATACCTCGGCGGCCTGCTCTACCTGAATCTCGACGCCAGCTCGTCGCCTAAGAATCCGCGCATCGGCATCCGCTGGTACAACGAGTTTCAGTACAATTTTCAGCTCAATGGCGAGAAGCTGCAGTTTGGCCGCCTTAGCTCCGAAATCCGGGCTTACCTCACGCCCAGTTTGCCGTTTCAGATTACCTACGCCGGCCGCATCGGCGTGGCCCACAACATCGGCGACTACCGCTTTTACCAGGCCAATACCCTCGGCGGCACCACCAACCTGCGTGGCTACCGGCGCACCCGTTTTGCCGGCCGTAGCAGCCTCTACGCCAACTTCGAGGCCCGTCTGCAGCTGCTCACCTTCAACGCCTACCTGTTTCCCGGCAAGCTCGGCATCCTGGGCCTGGCCGATGTGGGCCGGGTATACTCCGACAACGATGTGCACACCGGCCTCATGGCCCTGCACAGCGGGTTTGGCGGCGGTATTTACGTCGATATTCTCAAGCAGGCCGTTATCAACACCACCTATTCGATCGGAGAAGAGAAGCTGATTTTTGTGGGATTTGACTTCCTGTTTTAAGCAAGCCAATGGTGGGCAATGGGGGTTGATGACCGGTAGGGCATCAACCCCCATTGCGTCAGTGAAAAACGGGGTGCGCACCTGCGCGGAGGGGGGCACGGAAAGCTTATCCGCTTGCACATAACTGCTTCCCGCCGGCCTCCATTTTTTGACCTTTAACCCCTTTCATATAAATATTATTTACTTAATTCATAAATTATACATAATTAGTCGTCAGAAACTTTGATGTTAACTGGATTATTCAGTAATTACCCATCTGAATTTCAATCAACTTTTCACTGCTGATTATGAAAAAGATCTATCTTTTGGCGCTCATCATCTGCGGCGCCTCATTTTCTGTGATGGCGCAGGAAAGCCGGGTGATCCGGACATCCCCGGTGCTAATTCCCCTCCGTCGCTCCTGCGGTACAATGGAAGTCTTGCAGGCCCAGCTGGCGGCCGATCCGGCCCAGGCGCAGCGCATGGCCACGATTGAAGCGCATACCCGGCGCCTGATCGCTAACCCGGCCCTGCGCCGCAGCACGACTGGTACCGTCATTATTCCGGTGGTAGTCCACGTGCTCTACAACATGGCAGCTCAGAATATTTCCGACGCCCAGGTGCAGTCGCAGATTGCCGTGCTGAATGCTGACTACCAGAAAATGAATGCAGACGCCAGCAATACCCCTGGTATTTACACTGGTTTGGTAGCTAACGTAGGCGTTCAGTTTGTCCTCGCTAAGCGTACACCCACCGGGGCAGCTACGACGGGCATAATCCATAAATCGACCAAAGTATCTTCCTGGAGTACCAACGATGCAGTGAAAAACTCCAGGCGGGGCGGCGATGATGCCTGGAATTCTTCGCAGTACCTGAATCTGTGGGCCTGCAATCTGGGCCAGGGTCTGCTCGGGTATGCGCAGTTTCCCGGCGGTGCAGCGAGTACCGATGGCGTGGTTATCCTGTATTCAGCCTTTGGCAGCCGGGCTAAATATCCGGCGGGAACCTACACGACCAGCTATGACCTGGGCCGGACCGCTACCCATGAAGTGGGCCACTGGCTGAATCTGCGCCATATCTGGGGCGATGACAACGGCGCCTGCACTGGCTCGGACCTGGTGGACGATACGCCCAATCAGGGCGGTGAGAACTATGGCTGCCCGGCATTTCCGCACGTATCGTGTTCGAACTCGGGGGACATGAGTATGAATTACATGGATTACGTGGATGATAAATGCATGTATATGTTCTCCACCGGACAGAGCGGGCGGATGAATGCCGTCTTTGCCAGCGGCGGCCCGCGGGCCGCCATCCTGACCTCGCCGGGGGCTACTGCCCTGCGCCAGCCAGCGCTCAGCGCGGTTTCCTTTTACCCCAACCCCGCGAGTGAGACCCTGACCTTGAGCGTGCCCGACGGCACTGATGCCAGCCAGTACACCGTGCGGATCTACGACCTGCGCGGTCATGAAATGACGCAGGTCCGCTATGATAGCCGCCGGGGTCAGGTGCAGGTCGAGGCCCTGCCCAAGGGCTTGTATTACGTGGCTATCGGCAACGGCCCGGCTATTACCAACCTGCGCTTCGAGAAACAATAAGCCGCCGCGCACCAGGCTCACCAAACGCCCGGCTCCCGCAACCGGGCGTTTGGCGGGCTTGGTGCGAATGCCCGGCTCCGGCGAAATTATTTTTATAGCGTACTAACGTAACTGGCTGGTGGCTTCAGGAAACCTGATTCTGCGTAACCGTCTGCTCCGCTTAGCTTCGTCCTATGAAAACCCTTTATCTGCTGCGCCACGCCAAATCCAGCTGGAATTTCGATGAACTGAGCGATCAGGAACGTCCCCTCAACGACCGGGGGCGCGACGATGCGCCCGCCATGGGCTTGGCCCTGTTCAAACGCCGGATTCACCCCGATCTGGTGGTGAGCTCGCCGGCCGTGCGGGCCATGAGTACGGCGGTGCTCGTCGCCCGCGAGCTCCAGTACGCGCACGATAAGATTGCGGTGGAGCCCGGCATTTACGGGACCGATGTGGCCGGCTTGCTCACCATCATCCGCAACCTGCCCGACGGGGCCGCCTCGGTGCTGCTCGTGGGCCACAACCCCACCATCACCGATACGGCCAACGAATTATCGCCCTCTCGCCTCAACGAGATGCCCACCGCCGCCGTCATCTGCCTGCATTTCGACTGCGACCACTGGGCCGAAGTGAGCAAAGTGAACGCGGAATTTTACTTCTACGACTACCCCCGCAACGTGAGTTAGGGCGGCGGGGCTGAGACCGGCGGCGGAGAATGGGGGGAATGGCTTTTTCTGGGGAAAAACCGTAGAAAAGCCGAGCGGGCCGGGCGCCGGGCGAATGTCCGGTTGCGCCCCTGGCTCCCTCGCCCACGCCATGAAAACCCTCTCCCGCGATCTGAGCTGGCTCCGTTTCAACGCCCGGGTGTTGCAGGAAGCCCAAAGTCCCGGCGTGCCGCTGCTGGAGCGGCTCCGGTTCCTGGCCATTTTCAGCAGCAACCTCGATGAGTTTTTCAAGGTGCGCGTGGCCACGCTGCGGCGGCTGATGAAGCTCAAGAAGAAGACCCGCGCCCAGCTCCTGGAAAGTCCCCGGCGCCAGCTCCGGGCGGTGCTGGCCGAGGTAGCCCGCCAGCAGCATCTCTTCGGTGACACGTTTCGGGAGTTGCAGGCCGAGCTGGCCGGCGAGCATATCCATATTCTGAGCGTGCCCGCCCTCACCGCCCGGCAACGGACCTGGGTGAGTCGGTATTTTCAGGAAAAAGTGCGCGATCTGCTCTCGCCCGTGGCGCTGGACGAGAGTCTGCCGCAACTCTTCCTGAAGGATCAGGCGGTGTACCTGGCCTGCTATCTTACCCAGCCGCTGCTCCCGGCGGGCCCCGAGTCCGCCCGCGTTCTGCTCCTCGAACTCCCCACTAAACGCCACGGCGGCCGCTTCGTGCGCCTGCCCGACGAGGGCGATGAACGCTACGTACTGTTTCTGGACGACGTGATTCGGGTGGGGGCGGCCGCGCTTTTTCCGGCGTATCAGCGGGTCAAAATCCACGCCATCAAGCTCTCCCGCGATGCCGAGCTGGATCTGGAAGAAGAAGTATCGGACGACTTGATGGAAAAAATCCGCCGTAGTCTGGCGCGGCGCGAAACCGGGTTTCCCGCCCGGCTACTGTTCGACCCGGAAATGCCCCCGGCAGTCCTCCGGGCCATCAAAGAGAAAACCGGCATCAGCGATGAAGAGCTGGTGGAAGGCAGCCGCTACCATAATTTCCGCGACTTTTTCGGATTTCCCGACTTTGGCGAAGCCCGGCTTCTCTACCCGCCCCGGCCGGCGCTGCCGCATCCCACGCTGCCGCGCACGGGGCGACTGCTGACGGCCATCGGCCGGCGCGATCACCTCCTGCACCTGCCCTACCAATCGTTCGACTACGTGACGCGCCTGCTGCGCGAAGCCGCGACCGATCCCCGCGTGTCGGCCATCAGCATCACGCTCTACCGCGTGGCC
>JAYWCH010000290.1:0-22575 GCA_043780755.1 Hymenobacter sp. | reverse complement strand
GGCCAGATGGGCTTCACCGTGAACCCGGCCGGCCAGAGCTACCCGCTCGCCGTCGAACGGCGGGCCGGGCTGAAGATGGCCGCCGTCAGTTTCGACCAGAACCCCAACAGCACCAGCAAGAGCATCGATCGCATCTGGGCAGTAAGCGGCACGGGCTCGGCCACGCCGGCCACCATCGTGCTTTCCTGGCTTTCGACCAATGACAATGGCCTGACCTTCGCCGGCACCAACGCCCAGGTCTGGCGCTCGGACAACAACGGCACGAACTGGGTGAAGCAGAATGGTACGGCCGACGGCACGACCCGCAGCATGACCATCACCACCAACTACCTGACCAGCTCGCTCTACACCGTGAGTACCACGGCCTCGCCGCTGCCGGTGGAGCTGCTCAGCTTCCGGGCCACCAACGTCGCCGACAACGGCCAACTCAACTGGCAGACGGCCGCGGAGAAAAACGCGGCCTTCATGGAAGTGCAGGCCAGTACGGATGGTGCGCGCTGGACCGTCCTCGGGCAGGTTCCGGCCGCCGGCACCAGCACCAACCCGCTGCGTTATTCCTTCCTCGACCGCAATCTGAGCCGCTACCAGGCCGCCCGGATCTACTACCGCCTGCGCCTGGTGGACCGCGACGGCGCGGCGGCTTACTCGCCCCTGGTCTCGCTGGTGCCCGATGCGGCCGGGCTGGTTTTCGGCCTGAGCGCCGCTCCGAACCCCTTCGCCGGCCCGCTGGCCGTGCAGATCCGCACGCCCCAGGCGGGGGATTTATCGCTGGTGGTGCTGGACGCCGTGGGCCGGGTGGTGCTCCAGCGCACGATCTCCGCCCTGGGCGCCGGTGTGCAGGAAGTGCTGCTGACGGATGCGGGCACCCTGCCCACGGGTAGCTACACGCTGGTGGTCTGGCAGGGCGCCCGGCGCGCCGCCCTGCACCTGGTTCGCCAGTAGCCGGGTTCCCGGCCTGACCGTTTTGCCGGCTTATTCAGCGAGGCGTAAAACGACTGGTCCGATAGCTATCAAAACAAAGAGCCCCGCCAGCAACTGACGGGGCTCTTTGTTTTGGTAATGGCTTAAGCTATTGGACTTGTTCCGGAATTAAAGTCCGAGATGCTTCGTCTCTTCTCCATGCGCAGAATGCCCGGCATGACCCGTGATTATTGTTGGAGCTGTTCAGAAAGCTGTTTTTTAAAACGTTTGTCATCCTTCGCAAGCTCATGACCATTCGCGATCTTCAACGGGCTGATTTCAAGACAGGTCTCGATGCCTCTGTGCTCCGAATCGGCCACCTTGGTGCGCAGCGGATAGCTGATGCCCGTCTCCGGATCAACGAGGCAATGGTGCCGATGCGGCGGTTATACGTCAGAAAAAAGCCGTCCACATCGAAATTCAGCCTCTCCCCGATTGCCCAGCGAAACCCCGGATTGGTGTTGCGATCCGGCCCATTTATCGGCGGCGAAAGGCGGGTCCGCCGCCCGGAATTTAACGCCCCCAATAAATTACCATCCCCGGCCTGAATGCCCGGGGCTTTCAACTTAGCGTAACTTGCGGAATGGCCGTTTCCGACGACGCTGCGTTGAACGCCCACTTGACGCACCTGCGCCAGGCTGACCCGGCCGGGTTTATGGAGCAGGTATTCAAGCTTTTTTACGCCCCGCTCGGGGCCGTGGTGTACCGGGTGGTGCCGGATCGGGCGGTGGTGGAAGATATTTTACAGGATGTATTTCTGCGCCTCTGGCAGGGGCTGGCAGCCCTGCCGGTCATTGATTCGTACCGGGCCTATCTCCATCGCATGGCCCTGAATGCGGCCCTGCGCCATCAACAGCGCGCCCGGCGCCAGATGGCTTGGGACGATGAGCTGGCCGGTAAGATCGCGGTAGCTCCCGCTGCGCTCGACGGCCTGCACGCGGCCGAAGCCGCGACGGCCGTCGCGGCGGCCCTGGCCCGACTCCCGCCCCAGTGCCGCCTCGTGTTCGAGCTGAGTCGCTACGAGGAAATGAGCTACCAGCAGATTGCCCAAGCCCTGGAAATCTCGCCCAAAACCGTGGATAATCAAATGGGCAAGGCGCTGCGCATCATGCGCCGCGAGCTGGCTGGCGTGCTGAAAAACCTGTACTGGCTGCTGTTGTGCGGCGGCATGGCGTGGTTGTGCCGCCAGGGGCCGTCGTCGGCCGTACTTTCTGCGGGCCGGCGTGGGGGTAGCGCCGCCGGCGGGTATCTCTTACTTACCAGCGCTGTTTCACCGGCCCTAAACTCCCTATGACGCCCAAGTACCCCGATTCCGTGGATGCGCCCTGGGCGCTGCTGGCCCGCCATCTGGCCGCCGAGGCGACGGCCGGCGAGCGTGCGGATCTGCGGGCTTGGGTGCAGGCTGATCCCACGCACTTACAAATCCTGACCACCGTCACCCGCGCCTGGGAGCGGGCCAGCGAGGCCGCGCCCCGCCCGGTCCTGTTTTCCCCCGCCGACGTGGAAGCCGCCTGGCAACGCTTCCGGCCCTTGCTGGCCGCTGCCGCGCCCACTCCGTTGACTGCTCAACGGGGTCGGTTGGTGCCCGTCGTGCCGGTGGCCCGGCCGTGGTGGCCGGCGGTTCGCCGCTGGTCGCTGGCGGCGGGGCTGGCGCTGCTTATGGCCACGGGTTTCGGGTTGGTCAGAACGGGGTTATTCAAGCCCAAAGAGTTGGTTCTGAATTATGTCAGCGGCGATGGCGGCCGGGTGGTGCGGCTGCCCGACGGCAGTACCGTTTGGCTCAACGCCCATTCGCAGCTGCGCTACGGCGGAGTGGGGGCGGCGCCGGCAGCCGGCCTGCGGGCCGTGCAGTTGACGGGGGAAGCTTATTTCGAGGTTAGCCATAACCCCAACCGGCCGTTTGTGGTGCGCACCGCCACGGCCCGGGTGCGGGTCACGGGCACGGCGTTCAACGTGCGGGCTTACGCCGCCGAAGATTCCGTAGAAGTGAGTGTAACCCACGGGCGCGTGTGGCTGACGCACGTAGCCGCCGCCGACAGCGTGCTGCTCCGGGCCGGCACCCGCGCCGCCCTGCACGCAGCCGATGCGCCCGGCCGCATTGCGGCCCGGCTGCGCAGCACGCCGGCGGCCGACCCCAACTTCCGGGCCTGGCAGACCGATACGCTGCGCTTCACCGATGCGTCGGTGGCGCAGGTGGCCCGCACGCTCCGCGCCACGTTTGGCACGGCCGTGCGGCTGAGTACGGCCGGTCTGGGGCAGTGTCGCTTCACGGGAACGTTTCCTCACCCGCAGCCCGCCCGGGTGCTGGCGGTGCTGGCCGTAGCCACGGCCAGCCGCCTGGTGCCGGATGGTCAGGGCGGTTATCAGCTGCTGGGTCCGGGCTGCGAGGCGTCGGTTACGCATGCTTCCGGCCGTGATTAGGCCGTGGGCGCGGCGCGGGTTTAGCGGGCTGGGCCGGCTGTTGCTGCTACTGGCGGGCTTGGGCGGGATGCCCGTGGCGCCGACCCTGGCGCAGGGCGCCGACCCGGCGCTGACGCGTCTGGTGCAGCTCGCGCCGGGCACCCGCCCGCTCGGCGTCGTGCTCGCCGACCTGGCGCGCCAGGGTCACTTGCCGCTGAGCTACAGCAGCTCCCTGGTGCCCGTTGCGCATCGGTGTCGCCGGCCGGCCGGCCCCGCCCGGCCCGTGGGCGAGGTCCTGCGGGAAGTATTAGCCGCCGAGCACTTGTCCTTCGGCTGGCTGGCTGGGCAGCTGGTGGTTTCGCCCATTCCCGTAGCCGTCCTGGTTGCCCGGGCTACTGCGCCCGCATCGGCCGCGCTGGTCGGAACCGTGGGCGCGGCTAACGGTAGCGCGGTCAATGCGCGTGCCCGGGACCGCCGGATTCTGATTAAGCGCCCATCGCGCAGCGTTGCGAATGCCGTTCCGGTAGCCCGGCCGCAGTTGCGGGCCGCTATTTATCGAAGTCCGAAAACCCGGAATCTCCGGCCATTACCGCTGCCCAAACGCGGGAACACTGCTACGCAACTCGTTTTGGAATCGGGCAGCAAAACGCGGCTACTCCTTCAGCCCGGCTCCGTTCAGAACTGGGTTCGTCGCCCGGGGCGTCGGGGAAATGCCAGCGTGCGGTCGAAGCCGGCTCCGGCGCTGATAAGCTTATCAGCAAATACAGTTGCTTCCCACTCGAATACTGTATTACCGATTTCATCAGGCACTGGCCGGGGAGGCGTGGTTCCGCTGGGGCCTACAGCCACTTTGCCAGAATCTTTGCCGGAATTCGGCAAGTCATCGTTGCCGTCGGCAGCTCCGGGCCCGGCTGATCCGCCACTGAGCCCCGGGCAAATCCAGTCGGCCGGGTCGGTGACTGCCGTGGCGGACGGCGCAAAGAAGTCCCCCGCGCCGGCGGGTTGGCCGCGTTCCGGCTACCTGCACGGCGAGGGGTGGGTTGGCGAAAGTCTGCCGGTAAGCGCGGCCCTCAAGGTGGGTATTTCGCGCGTGTATCTGGTGCTGGGGGTGGCCGTCGGGCCACCGGATCACCAATCCGGCGGGGTGGCCGGGGGCGTGGGACTGGGCAGCGCGGGCCGGCCCCGGGGCCGTTTCACTCCCAGCCTTGACCTGATGCAGTGGTTTCTGTCGGGCGACCAGGGGACGCCCGGCGCCCGGCTCACGCAGCTTCGGCCCCTGCTGGCCTGGCAAATGAAGCCCGGCGGGCGCGGGCAGGTTTTCGGGGGGCCAACCCTCAACCTGGGCACGGGCGGCCAGCGGGGTCCGGGGCCTCCCCGCGGAGCCCCGGGCCTGGGCCAGACGCAGTGGCTCTGGCTCGATTCCGGCGACGAGCATTCATTCTGGCGCCTCTGGCCCGGCGTGCAACTGGGTTTGCGGTTCTAAAGCCCGCCCCCGGGCGGTCGGAACGAAAATCGGCTTCGGAACAGATCAGCATCAGACCAAAAAAAGAGCGTCCACCCGCGGGTAGACGCTCTTTTTGGGTCTGATGTCGCGGGCTAGTTGGAGCCGGTGGTGGCCGTGGCATTCACGCTGATGCAGCCCAGCTCCACGAGCGGACCGGCGGCGCAGGCACCCATTGGATTTTGCGCCACCGTGTAGCCGATCAGTACTTTGTCGCCGGCTTTGGCGTGGTAGTTGGTCCAGTTGGCGCCGGTGGGCACGAGGTAGGTGTTGTT
This sequence comes from Hymenobacter sp., assembly GCA_043780755.1. Lineage (GTDB taxonomy): Bacteria > Bacteroidota > Bacteroidia > Cytophagales > Hymenobacteraceae > Hymenobacter. Next base: position 17,439 of record JAYWCH010000290.1, on the reverse strand, counting down.
GGCCAGTTGCAGGGCCAGGCCGCAGCCCGTGGTGGTGCTCAGGTCCACCACGGTGGCGGCGGTGTTGCAGGTGCCGCCTTTGGGGCCGCCGCAGCCGCCTTTGCCGCCGGGGCCTTCTTTCTCAAAGCAGCCGGTGAGCAGGGTGCTGGCGCCGAGGCCAACGAGGGACAAGGCGGCAAAAGCCACGTGGCGGGAAGTAAATCGCTTCATAAACAGGGGGTTTGAAGGGGGTTGGTGAAAAAAATGAACGGCAAACGGGTAGTGGGCAAAATCGGACGAGTCCGGAAGGTCAGGGGGGCACTCAGGGGCGGACTTCCACCCAGCCTTTGAAGCGACGCCCGTCGGTGAAGGTGACGAGGTAGTAATAAAGCCCGTTGCCTCCCGCCCCGGCCCAGCGAAAGCTCCGGGCCGACGACTGGTAAACCTGCTGGCCCCAGCGCGAGAAAATGCCGACGCCGGCAAACTGAGCCTCGCAGAAATCGGGTGGCAGGGCCTGGTCCAGGGTAAAGAAATCGTTGAGGCCGTCCCCGTTGGGGGTGATAATGTTGGGCGGGCGCCGGGCCGATGAATCAGCGGGCCGAATGACTTCGAAGCGAATGGTCCGCGTGAGTGGGTGCGGTTGGCACAAAGCGCTCTGGGCCAGGGTGAAATCTACCACCAGGCCACTGTCGCGGGCCGTGGCCGGGCCGCAGGCCGGCAGCCAGTCGAAGGTGGCCGACGCCCGGCCCGGGCCATTGCGGGCGCCGAAGCGCATGCCCACCGCCGCCAGGTCGAAGCCCCGGCCGGCCGCCGTCAGCACCAGCTCATTGGGCGCTGCATCAGTGCCCAGCAGCGCGGCGGAATACGGCTGACCAAGTACCACGCGCACCACGGCCCAGCCCGGCCCGGTCCCCGGCGCGGGTGGGAAAGAAGTTGTGAGCACCGGAATCGTAACGGCCGGGGGCGTTGCCACAAAGGCCACCTGCACTGTATCGCGTTTGGGCAAGGCGCAGCCGTTGTCGGCCACTACTATATTGAGCCGGTACACTCGTCCCCGGGTATCGGCGCAGGCCGGAAAGCAGAGCGTGGCCGTGAGCGAGTCGCGGGCGCCGTTCACCAGGCCGCTGGTAGTTGTGGTAAAGGTCGGGACCGTGGCCGGGGCCGTGAAATTGACGGGCTGCGCCGTGAGCGTGAGCGTTGAATTCGGATCGGGATCGGTGTAGCGAATGGTCAGGCAGCGCGGGCCGCCGGGCAGCACGCGCACCGTGTCGCGCCCCGCCACGTAGCGGCGCGCGCCGGCCTGTACCGTCACCACGGGCGGGTGGTTCAGGGGGCAGTTGAGCACGTAGAGCTGGAAATCACGGCGGGTTTCGCCGATTTTCACGCCCTGGCGGTATTCCGCGCAGCGCACCCCGAACACGAACAGCCCCAGCCGGCTGGGCCGGACCGTGAGCCGCCCGGTGCGGGCATTGATCCCCAGGGCCGGCGCGCCCGGGATCTGGTTGGCGGTGCCCAGTCCCGCCGACCAGCTCACCGGGGCGTAGGGCGCGGCGGCCGGCGCGGGGGTGTTGTTGAGGGCCGTCGAGTGGCCCCGCAGCGGCGTCACCATATCGTAGACCAGTGAATCGCCGTCGGGATCGCGTCCCCCGAAGTCGTAGTAGAACAGGTTATCAAGGCAGGCATAATCCCCCATCGCGGGAAAAATGCGCGGCGTGGAGTCGATAAACGCCGCGCCGTTGCGCACCACGGCCGGAAATTCCAGGTAGAACGTCTGGCCCGCCCCGCCGGGATCGCTGATGTTGCTGATGGCCAGATTGCGGCAGCAGCGTTCCACCGCTGCATAGTAGCCGCCGGGGCTGGTGTAGGTCGCCGCATCGAGGGTGATGTCCTTGCTGTACACCAGCTTGCGCGTGCTGAGCGAGCCCACCGCGCAGGCCGGATTGGTGTAGCTGACGAAGGTATTGCTGCTCAGCGGCAGCACCACCGTGCTGACCAGGGCGTTGGTAGTCCGGTCGAAAATACCGGCCGTGAGGGCCTGATCGAGCGCCGCCGCGTTGCCGTTGATGGCGTCAAAATACAGGGTGAGCGTGAGGGTGTACGTGCTGCCGGTCTGGTGCAGCAAGTCCATTTCACCGCCCACAATGTGCGTCGCCCGGATCGGGCCGGCCAGCAGCACGAGCAGCAGGGTAACGAGTCCCCGGCGCGCCCAGTGCAGCCGGCGGACCGCCCGGAATGTGCAAACGAGTAACGGATGGTAAGTCACGGGCGATGCTCCTTTAAGCCGATCCGCTGTTTCCGGGCCAGCTTGTCTCATTGGATATTGCCTCCCACGGGCAAGCCGCTGGGCACGGCGGCGGGCACCGTGCGGTCGTAGCCCGTGGCGGTGAGCGTACCCAGGAAGGCGATAATGGCCGGCGCGTTGGTGACCGGGCCCGGAAAGAGCGGATCGCGCCGGCCTAAGGGCACGTGCGGGTTGGCCGAGGGCGCCCCGCCCCGGCCCGGATCGTAGAAATTGAGCACGGCCTGGAGGGTAGCCAGCGTGCCGCTGTGCATGTAGGGTGCGGTGAGGGCCACATTGCGCAGGCTGGGGGTGCGGAAGGCGTACGTGCCCGCCGCGCCCGAATCCGACGTGGTATTCTTGTCGTTATCGGCCACGCCCAGGATGTGCAGCTGGTAATCGCTGAGCATGGGCCCGCTGTGGCATTTGGCGCAGCCGCTGGCCACAAAGGCATTCAGGCCCTGCACTTCCTGCGTGTTCAGGGCCGCCAGGTTGCCGCGCATGTACTGGTCAAAGGGGGAGTCGGTGGCCAGTAAGCTGCGCTCAAAGCAGGCCAGGGCCTTGCTCAGGTTGATGGCCGTGACGGGGGCCGCGTCCGCAAACGCCCCGCCGAACAGGGCGGCATACGCCGGAATGCGCCGCAACCGACTTACAACCGAATCGAGAGCCAGCCTTTCGGCACAATGAGCGCCGCGCATTTCCTCCAAGGTCGCCACGGGCACTAGGGCTTGCGTTTCCAGGGATTGGGCGCGGCTGTCCCAGAACATCTGCGCCCGGGCCGGATCCTCCCGGTTGGTTGCCGTCAGGCCGTTGTAGGCCGTATTGAGCAGGCCGGGCGTATTGCGCCGGTCGAACTGGATGGCATTGGGACTGCGGAAATGGCGGGCGGCGCCCAGGCCCTGGCCGTTCACGCCGATGGCCAGATCCCGCCCGTCGGCGTAGCCGCTGGCGGGGTGGTGGCAGGTGGCGCAGCTCACGTCCCGGTCCCCGGAAAGCACGGGGTCCCAGAACAGGGCCCGACCCAGCGCGATTTTGGCTGGACTGCTGGGGTTGTCGGCGGGCGCCAGCGCCACGAGCGGCAGGGCCGCCAGGTCGCTGGTTGTGGGCGACGTCCTACCCTCTTTCTGGCAGGCCACGACACCCAGCAGCAGCGCCGCCGCGGCCAGGGTTGAAGTGAGCCGGACAGTTGTCGAAGAGGGGATTGACCACATATTATCAGGTAGTTAACGGGATAATTTCGCGTCGATAATGACCCGTTGCCGCCCGGATGAAGAGTATGCGCGGCCCGCTTTAGCTAAAAGCAGAGCAGGCCGCTTAGCCGGAAGATGCCCGGGGCCGCTGCTACCCCTACGCCCCGTTCATTTTTATTTGGGCTACTGCCCGGCTTGAGGCTCTTTTGAGGTGGTCGGGGGAAACCGACGCCCAGGCGCCGGCACCAGTGGCGCAACGCTGCCGGCCGCATTCCAGGAAAGCGGCGGGTAAGCGGCGGGATTCGGTTCTTGAAGTTGAGCTTATTCCAAACCAAAATTATTTATTACATATAATGATATATATATTAAATATTTGATCATACTTTTGAAACATGAAAAATACTACACTGGTTTGTCTTCGTGCCAATGCGCACCGCATCATCCTTGTCATGGTGCTACTCGTAGTATCACGGGCGGGGTTTGCCCAGATACCTCTGGGTAGCTTAACCCACTTTTCCCTGTTCACTGCCGTCGGGGCCGTGGCCAACACCGGCCCAAACACGTCCATCGCGGGTGATATCGGCACCAATGCCGGCGCCGTCAGTGGCTACAACAGCAGTTTCGTGGGGGGGATTTATGTGGCCGATAAAACGACTGCGCAGGGCGCAATCGACGTGCAGACCGCCTACAATTTCTTGTTGGCGAAGGTCCCAGATGGCCCTGCTGTTGGCGCCACTCTGGAGGGGTTGACCCTCACTCCCGGAGTCTACGGATTCGACGGGGCCGCCTCGCTGGCCGGTGTGCTAACCCTGGATGCGGGCGGCGACCCCGAAGCTGTCTTCATTTTCAAGGTTGGCGGCGCGCTCAGCGTGGGAGCCGCCTCGCAGGTGAACCTGATCAATGGAGCCAGCGCCAACAACGTGTTCTGGCAGGTGAATGGCGCGGCCACCATTGGGGCGCAGTCCACCTTTGCGGGCGTGCTGATCGCCAACGGCGCTATTGGGTTGGGCGATGGCGTGAACCTTAACGGCCGGGCTTTCGCCACCACCGGCGCGATCTCGACTTACAATAATCAGGTCAGTATGATGGCGGTCAGCTCGGTTTCGGTCGCCGTTGTGCCCACGGCTCCGGCGCTGGGCAGCCTGGCCAACTTCACTTTATTTACCGCCGTCGGAGCCGTGGCCAATACCGGTCCGAATACGACCGTAATGGGTAACATCGGCACCAATGCCGGCGCCGTCAGCGGCTACAGCAGCGCCGGTGCGGCTGAAATTCACACGGCCGATAAAACGACCGCGCAGGGCGCAATCGACGTGCAGACCGTCTACAACTCCTTGCTGGCGCAGGCTCCAACTGGTCCTGCTGTTGGCGCCACTCTGGCGGGGTTGACCCTCACTCCCGGGGTTTATGCTTTCGACGGGGCCGCTTCGCTGGCCGGCGTCTTGACTCTGGATGCGGGCAACGATGCCGAAGCCGTCTTCATTTTCAAGGTTGGCGGCGCGCTCAGCGTGGGAGCCGCCTCGCAGGTGATCCTGACCAACGGGGCCAGCGCCAACAACGTGTTCTGGCAGGTGAATGGCGCGGCGACGGTCGGGGCGCAGTCCGCCTTTGCGGGTGTGTTGATCGCCAACGGCGCTATTGGGTTGGGCGATGGCGTGAACCTCAACGGCCGGGCTTTCGCCACTACCGGCGCGATCTCGACTTACAATAATCAGGTCAGCGTGACGGTGGTTCCAACTCCAACTCCAACTCCAACTCCGGTTCCAGTCCCAGTCCCAGTTCCAACCCCAACTCCGGTCCCGGTCCCGGTTCCGGTTCCAGTCCCGGTTCCGGCGCCGACCTACAACTATGCGCTGAGTTTCATTGGTAATTCGAAGCAATACGTGGAAGGGACTAATGCCAACCTGCCCATGGGTAACTCTCCCCGGACCATCGAAGCCTGGGTGTACCCGACCGGGGCTGATGCGAATGGGATCGTCTTTAACTACGGCACGCCCACCAACAACCAACGTTCGGGTATCCTGCTCAACAACGGCCATCTCTACTATGTGGGTGAATACCATGACCTGCGCGGCAATATTGCGTTGACGGTAGGCGCCTGGAACCACGTGGCGGCCACGTACGACGGCCAGGTCCTGAGTCTGTACGTGAATGGAATCCTGGATGTGCAGGCCTCCTCATCTTCCTCTTTAGCTTCCGACAAGTTCAATTTCAACACCACGGGCGCCATCTGGCGCATTGCGCAACGATCCTACCCACAGTCGGGCGAGTTCCTGACCGGGAGCGTGGACGAAGTGCGCGTGTGGAATGGGGCCCGTACGGCCGAACAAATCGCCTACAATCGGAACATTAGCCTGTCCGGTTTCATTAAAGGTCTGGTGGCCAACTACCACTTCAACGAGGGCCACGGCGATACGATGGCCGATGAATCGTACTCGGGCAGCACGGGCACCCTCTACAACAGCCCCACCTGGATCACCAACGGAGCGCCCGTATTCAGCGCCTCTATCAGTTACAGGGCCGCTTCGATTACCACTCCGGCCCTGGCCATTGACGAGTTCCTGCTGTTTCCGAACCCGGCCAATGCCCGCTTCACAGTGCTGGTGCCGGCCGTAGCCGGGACGACGCAGCTGCAGGCCGAGCTGCTCAATACGCTGGGCCAGGTGGTACGCCGGATTTCGGCCGCCCTGCCCGCCGATGGCGCCCGCCTCACGGTGGAAACCACTGGGTTGGCCCTGGGCGTCTACACCCTGCGCCTGCACGCCGGCTCTACCACCCTGAGCAAGCGCGTAGTGCTCCAATAACCGAAAGGGCCGGTCCCTTGCGGGGCCGGCCACTTTCCGGATTTACCCCCGCTACTGCCAGAACAGCCGTTTCCACCGAGAGTACGCTTTCCGGAACCGCCCGAAATCCGACCGAGCCGCCAGCTCGTTTTCACCAAAAAAGCCCTCGATTGAGGGCTTTTTTGGTGAAAACGAGCTGGCGGGTTCAGCCGCCTAGCGCCAGGCCGGCGGGGGTGAGGGCGGCAGTGGCCGGGTTTTTTCGCAAGTAGGCGCGGGCCTCTTTATGCATGTCGGAACTACGCGCTGCGACCTTCAGCACCTGCTCGTAGTAGCGACGGGCCAATGTGATGTCGTGGCTCAGCGCGGCGACCCGCCCGAGGCCGGCCAGCGAAAACAGGTAGTAGCCGCCCTGCGTCTGGCCGACGGATTCGGAGAAAACCACGCACCGCTGGTAGTAGTCGCGGGCGGCGGGCAGGTTGCGGTAGCGGTTCTGCATGAGGTAGCCCATGTAGTACGAAGCGGTACGTCCGCTGAAAGCTTCGTAGCCCGTCAGTCCCTGGTTGAGCTTACCCAGAATGTCCCGGCTCATGCGCTCGCACTCGTTGAAATCGCCTTCGGCAAAGGCATTGGAGGCGTAAGTCCGGGCGAAACAGGGGTTATCGGGATAGTCCCGGCAGAGCGTGAGAGCCAGGCGCTGGGCGGCGGCCGTGTTCTGCTCCCGCGCACTGCCCAGAATGCGCACCTGAAAAAACCGCGCTTCGGTGCCGGTGTAAAAGCCGTGCTGCGCCACCTCGTTGAGCTGGGCCAGGCCCGTGGCCCGGTTGCCCTTGGGGAAAAACAGCAGTACCGGCCGCAGCAAGGGGTATTCTTCGGCAATCCAGACGGCGTAGTAGTTGAACAGACCTTCGCCAAATACAAATTCGGGGCTCAGACCGTTGGCGGACCGGCTTTTTTGCAGGTAAGTCAGCGAACGTTTGCTGCTGACGGTGGCTTTGCGCCAGTCGCGGCGCTCGGCGTGCAGGCGGGCGTCAAATCCGTAGGCGGCGGAGAGGAAGAAGCTGGCTTCGTAGTTGTTGTTGTCGGCATCGTAGAGCCGCTGGGCTTTGGTGATGGCCGTGTCCAGGTAGGCAAAAAACCGTTTGTCGTACTGGTCATTGTTCGTGTTGGAAGGCATGATTCGCCACCAGGTGCTCAGCCCCAGCAGAAAATACGGCATGGGGTGGCTGGGATACCGCCGGCGCAGGGACCGGAACTGCTTATCCGCCTGATCGAACTTGAAATTGTAGACGTTGTGCACTGCCCCGTCGAGCTCCGTTTGAATGTCCTGGTTGAGCAGCAGCCAGCCTTTGGTGTCGACTGCGGAAGGGGCAACCTGCACATTATCGAGTGCCACGTCGGGCATGGCGCGGGTTGTATCGACGGCTGCAGGGGCCACGGGCGCCTGGGCCCGGACCACGCCACTCGCCAGTAGGAGCGCTACCGTACTCATAAGCAGCGCCCGGCGAAATTGAAAGAACGTATTCATGCAATTGGTATAATATGGTTTATCAATAATATATGCAATTTTATAAATAACCCTCGGACGACCATAAACGCACCATATTCTGATGCTGAGCGCTGTTCCGGTCTATATCTCAGGGTACCGGAGCGAAGGTAGCAAATCTGTTTTATCCTATAAACAGGAAACAGTAGCCGCGTTGTTTTATTACGCTGCAATTACTCCGGATTTGCCTGGCTCGGGGCGTCGTACCGGTCCGCTGCCGGAGGCCAACCAGCCGCCCAACTTCCTGACCGCTAAGGTCCGGCACCGATAAAAATCCGCCCCGAGGGTGCATCAGCGGGAAAACGCCCGTACGTTTGCACCCTATTCACTCTCCTGACTGTTCCGACGATCAGCCCCGTCCCCCAGCGGGCTCCGGGACAATGAACCTCCCTTTCCTTTCTCCATGAGCACTTCGCCAACTGCTGCCCCGGGTTCGGCCCAGGCCAAAAAACAAGCGCTGCAGGATCACGTCCTGGCGCTCATCAAGGACCAGCGGCGGGCTGGCCTCGCCGTGGCCATGGGCGTGGGCAAAACGCTCATCGGCCTGCGCGATATGGACCGCCTGCTCACCAGCGGTCAGTTGCCCTCTTCCCCTTTCCTGGTTGCCGCTCCCACCCAGGCCATCCTGGATTCCTGGCCGCAGGAGGCGCACAAGTTTGGTCTGGCGCATCTGCTCCCGCACATCACCTTCACCACTTACCGCTCCCTGGGCAAAACCCTCGACGGTGGCGATTTCCACAAGCTCTACCTCGACGAGTGCCACGCCCTCAAGGATTCGCACGAGCCGGGGCTGCGCGCCCACGTGGCGCGCAAGAAAAGTATCCTCGGCCTCACCGGCACGCCCCCGGCGCAACCGGACTCGGAAAAAGGCCGGCTGGTAGCAACCTACTGCCCCATTCTGGTGGACTACACCACCGACGAAGCCGTGCTGGCCGGGCTGCTCAACGACTACCGCCTCGTCGTGCACTGCCTGCCCCTAAGCTCCGTGCGCGACTACTTAATTACCTACAAATCAGGTAGCCAGTTCACGACCAGCGAGCGGGAGAACAACCAGTACTGGAACACCCGGCTGGCCAACGCAGCCCAGGATGCGCTGCCCATCACCACGCTCCGCATCTTGCGCATGCAGGCCCTGATGAACTATCCCGGCAAGGGCCGCTACATGGCCCAGCTGGCCCGTCAGTTTCCGGAAAAAGTATTGCTTTTCACCTGCAATCAGCAGCAGGCCGAACAACAGGCCGAACACACCTACCACTCCAAGAACAAGCAGAGCGAGGCCAATCTGGCCAAGTTCAACACCGGTGAAATCCAACGTCTGGCCTGCGTCGCCCAGCTTTCGGAGGGGATTAACATTCCCCATTTGCGCACCGGCATCATCTGGCACGCCTTCGGCAACGAGCGCAAATCCGCCCAGCGCATCGGCCGTCTGCTGCGTCTGAACCCGGAGGAAACGGCCACCGTGCACATCCTCATGTACCGCGACACCGTCGATGAGCAGTGGGTCGCCCAGGCCCTGGCCGCCTTCGATCCCACCAAAATCAGCTACGTGAATGCAGTGGAGTTTCCGTAGCAACGGACCGCAACCCGACGCAGTTGGGTGGTTGAGCGCCGCATTATGCTGATAACCAACAACTGCCGACCATCAAGGCATTTTGAGCGTAAAGTATTAAACCAAGAACATTTTGTCCTTTTATGCGCTATTTGCGGAATCATTTGAAAATGCAAATTTAAAGTACCTGCTAACGGACTTAAGTTCCTGATCAGCCGTAAGCGCATCGTGCTGCCATCTGGACTCGCCAGTGACTCGGTCACCTCTGTGCCATGCTCCTGCCCGATTCCTTTACCCGCCCGCTTTTGAGCGAACCCACGCTCACGCCCGGCAGCCCTTTGGGGGTCCCCGACTTCTATCAGGTGTTTGAGCATACCCCGGCCGCCATTTGCATCCAGCGCGGGCCGGAGCATCGCTACGAGTACTGCAATGTGGCGTACCAGGCTTTTTTCCCCGGTCGTCAGATTCAGGGCATGACGGTGGTCGAGGTGCTGCCCGAAACGGTGGGCGGCGGCTTCGTCGGCTTGCTCGACGAAGTGTACCGGACGGGCGTCCCCTTTTCAGGCACCGAAATGTCCCTGACCCTGGTGCAGCCCGACGGACAGCCAGACCGCGAGATGTTCTTCACGTTCACCTACCAGGCGTACCAGGAACAGGGCCGCATTGTGGGCATCTCAACTTTTGCTTACGACGTGACGGCCCTCGTGCTGGCCCGCCGGCAGCAGCAGGCTCAGGAGCTGCAGTTGCGCGAATTGTTTGAGCAGGCCCCGGTAGCCATAGCCGTGTTTCGGGGGCCCCGCTATGTGGTGGAGATGGCCAACCCGGCCGTGTGCGCAATGTGGGGTCGCACCTCGGTCCAAACCCTGGGCACGCCCTTGTTTGAGCTGCTGCCCGAAGCGGCCGGCCAGGGATTTGAAGACTTGCTGGACGGAGTGTTGCGCACGGGCACCCCCTACGTAGCGCACGAGCTGCCCTCCCTCATCGACCGGGACGGTCGCCGCGACACGGTATACTGGAACTTCGTATACCACCCGCTGCGAGAGGCCAGCGGGCAGATTACGGGAGTTACTGTAGTGGCTATCGAAGTGACGGAGCAGGTCCGGGTCCGCCAGCTGATGGTGGCCCAGCAGGTTAGTGAAACCACGGCCCAACAGTTGCGCCTGCTCACCGATGCTCTGCCCGCCCTTGTGGGCTACATCGATTACAACCAATGTTACCAATTCGCCAATCGGGCGTACGAGGATTGGTTTGGCGGCCAGGTCGAGGACATAGTGGGGCGGTCCGTGCGCTCGCTCGTGGGCGAGGAGGCCTACGCCCAGGTGCGGGGCTACCTCGAGCGGGCGCTGGCCGGCGAACGGCTGGACTTCAATGCCCGGATGCCCTACCAGGAGGGCTTGATCAAACATATTTACACCAGCTACATCCCGGACCGACGCGCCGGCATCGTGATGGGCTGCTATACCTTGGTGACTGACGTGACGGCCCAGGTAGATGCCCGCGAACTATCCGAACGCAGCCGTCAGCAGGTGCAAGTCCTCAACGCGCAGCTCTCGGCCCTCAACGACAAGCTATTTGCCGCCAACGCCGCCCTGGGCGATGCCAACCAGGAGCTCGCCCGCTCCAACGACTCGCTGGACGGCACCAACCAGCAGCTCACCCACACCAACGCGGAGCTGGACACCTTCGTCTACACGGCGTCCCACGACTTGAAAACGCCCATCACCAACCTCGGGGGCCTTCTCAACGCGCTACGGGAAGAACTGCCAAACGAGTGCCAGGCCGGGCCCGTGGCGCATATATTGGAGCTGATGAACGATGCGGTGACCCGCTTCCAACAAACCCTGGAGCAGCTGGCGTCCATTGTCCGGCTGCAACCGGAACGAAACGGCACCTCCGCCTCTCTGGCTGAAGTCGTCCGCGATGTGCTGCTGGACCTGGCGGGCACCATTATCGAAGCCGGCGCGCAGGTAGACGTGGACGTGTCCGCGTGTCCGTCGCTGCCCTTGTCCGAAAGCAACCTGCGCTCGGTGGTCTACAACCTGATCAGCAACGCCCTCAAGTACCGTCACCCCGACCGGTTGGCGCGGGTATGGGTGCGGGGGCAGATGCGGGAAACTGCGCCGGTAATTGAAGTCCAGGACAATGGCCTGGGCCTGGACCTGAGTCAGCACCGGCCGCTGTTTGGCTTGTTCCAGCGGTTTCATACCCACGTAGACGGGTCGGGAGTCGGCCTGTACATGGTCAAGAAAATGGTCGAAAACGCGGGCGGCACCATCGGGGTGCAGAGCCAACTGGGGGTGGGGTCCACCTTTACCCTTGTTTTCCCGGCCTGAACCCCTGCGGCTGGTCACCCTACAATAATCCGAGTCGTGGTGAACTACAAGCCGGCCCGGTCAAGCGTGTGGACGAAAGTGAAGAGCACAATTTTGAGCACGAAACGGGCGGCCGTCACGGCGTGAACCTGCTTGAGGAAATGGGGAGTCAGTGCGCCAAGGTAGGATACAATGGATTTGTGAAAGCACTGAAGCAGAAAGTTTTCGTGTGGGGTCTGAGGGATAGGTGCTGGTTTTTACGGGCCGTCTGCTGATCGCTACCCACTCATTTTGTTTGCGCAGGCTATTCCGCGCTTGCTGCCGCCGCAAGCGGGAGCCGAGTATGTTTGTCCGGTCCCGGCTCCTCAACCGCTGGTCGGCCGCGCGCCGCGCGCCTTGCTATCGCCGCCGCACAAATTAAACTTTACCCGGAAAACCTCATTGTATTCGCATGCTCAGCCCCCTGTTTCTTGATTCCCTGCTCCTCGGTCTGCAGCACTCTTTCGAACCCGACCACATGGCGGCTGTATCGGTGCTGGCCACTGAGCAAAAGGAGGGTACGGGCCGTATTTGGCGGGTTATCTGGCGTTCTTCGCATTGGGCGCTGGGCCATTCGCTTTCGCTCATTTGCTTTGCGGGCCTGATTATTCTATTCAAATCCTCGGTCTCGCTTCGCATCGTTGAGCAAGTAGAGGTCGTCATCGGGCCGCTGATGATCTGGCTGGGCGCGCTGGCCATCCGGCGTAATTTCCGTCCCCCGCTGCCCGCGGCACCAACCAGGCCGACCGGCGGCGTGCTCAGCCGCTCGTTCGGGGTGGGCATGGTGCACGGGCTGGCCGGCACCGGCGGGGCCTGTACCCTCGCCCTCACGCTGGCTGCCCGCAATGTTAGCACGGCCATCTGGTTGATCGTGCTGCAAAGCGCCGGTATCATCCTGTCGATGACGACTTATGGCTGCCTTTTTGCCCTGTCGGCCCGCCGTTTTTCCAGCCAGTGGCGTCCCTCCCTCAAATGGCTCAACTACGTTGTGGGCGGACTATCCATCGGTATTGGCGTCTACACGTTATTTGAAAGCCTGAGATGAGCCCCGCCGGCAAGTAGTCCGGATGTTTCCAACCGCAACGCTCAGCCGGGTTTTCCTGCACCTCTCCATTTTCGGCCGGCTCCGTTGGGGCGGGTCTACGCTGCCGGCGGTCTTGCGTTAGCGGGCCCACGCCTGCACTGGGCAGGTAGTGCGTCCGCTAATCCGCGAGCAGGGGGCCAGGGTAAACTGCCCGTGGACCCTGGCCCGGGTGGCGACGGTTTTTTTTAAACACGTCCGGTTCCTGCGCCTGTCCCCGGTTAGCGGCCCGGAGGCGGGCGCAGCTCAAGAGCCGTGCCGCTGCGCGCGCCGCGCCCAAAGCGGCTGTAGCCGGCGTTTGGGCGGCTTGCTGCTACTGGGAGAGGTGGAAGGGCCTCTTTAAAAACGATGCACCAGACGGCTTTTGGGAGGGGTAATGGTCAGCCCGGCCTTACTTCGCCCCGCAGCGTTACCTTTATTGCGTTGCCCCGAATCCAATCCCGACCCATTTTCCGTACGCCCACTGGCAAACCTGAGATCAGCCGGGCTTTTGTCTTACTAGAAACGTCTGATTTATCGCACCCGTGGCCCGTTTGTACTTCGTTCTGCTTTTGCTGCTAAACTACCTGTTGGTGGTTGGTGCCGGCATGGTGGAACGGCCGGCGCAGGTGATTGACCGGCCGTTTGCTTACATCCACCGCAAAGACTGTCAGTTGACGCACCAGCTACGAGTGGCGTGTTTTGACGATTGCAACGGGGTGCAGTACACGGCGAAAAAATCCGGCGAGCGACTGCCGCTGACTCACCTGCTCACGACCTTTAAGGGGTTGGATCTGCATTATTTGCCGCAGGAGTGGAGAGTATTTGCTTCGCCGGTATTTTCCCGCAGGAGCTGTCGTAAAACCGCTTTTGTGGCGGGAAAACCGATTGGCTACCAAGGAGAAGTCGATTTGCCGCCTCGCTGGGGATAAGTCATCTGCCGGTCTCCCCGGCTCCGACAGCAGCGGGCGCCGGGCGTCCGAAAGGGCTACAGCTTGTCTGTTTCGGCTGCTTTACGCCGTGCGCCCGGGTCCGCTTCTGTTTCTTCAATGCCCAGGAACCCGTTGGCCATCGCCCTCCGCGAACACTTGAGCCGGCCTGCTTTAAAGACCGGCTGCGCGCAACTGCTCTGGTTCGACCCAATCAGCCCCATGGCGGCGAATGATCCAGCGGGCGCAGTACGCGGGCGTAGTACCGGTCCGTAGGTCGGAGCACGGTGAATGATTGATTCCGGTCCGGGCCGGTTTAGCGGCCCCGTCAGGATTGCCCTGCCGGAGCCACAACCCCATTAGGTTGGGCTGGTACGACGGCAGTCGGCCCCCCCCCCCATCGCCGCTTTAGGGCGCTCTTTTCACGTGGAGGTAAACGCCCCAGGGCTGGCCTCCCTCAAGCCTGTTTTTTATGAATTTTGTATTTACATATCTCCACACCTGTCTTTTTCAATTAATTCTCCTGTCCCGCGCATTCGGATCTGGTCTGATCCGTTGGAGATTCTGGCGGCGGAAGCGGATCCCGGGCGGGTGCCTGATCCTTTGTTTGGGCCTGATCAGCCAGCATGCCATGGCCCAGGGGCTGACGACGGCCACAGTGCGCGGGACCGTGGCCGATTCAATTTCAGGCCAACCATTGTCGGGCGTGAGCGTGGGGCTGGTGGGCCAGCCCGGCGGCAGTGCTACCGATGCGCTGGGTAATTTCCGGCTCTTGGGACTGGCCGCCGGCCCATGTTCGCTGCGGGTGGGCGGATTGGGCTTCCGGACCGTTAATCTGGCCCTCACGCTGAAGGCCGGGGAAACGCGCAGCCTGACCATCACCCTGGCCTCGGCCGCGCTCAGCCTCGCCGAGGTGACCGTGAGCCAGCCCCGCGACCTGAACCAGAGCCTGGCCGCCATTACCCGGGTCGATCAGACGCTGCGGCCCGTGAACTCGGCCCAGGATCTGTTGCGGCTGGTACCGGGCCTGTTCACGGCGCAGCACGCGGGCGGGGGTAAAGCGGAGCAGATCTTTCTGCGCGGTTTCGACGCCGACCACGGTACGGACTTCGCCGTCAGCGTCGACGGGATTCCGGTGAACATGGTCAGCCACGCCCACGGCCAGGGGTACGCCGACTTTCACTTTGTCATCCCCGAAACGGTCGAGCAGCTGAAGGTCTACAAAGGCCCTTACACGGCTCGTTTCGGTGATCTGGCCACGGCTGGCGCCGGCGAGTTTCTAACCAAAACCCGATTGGACCACAGCCAGGTAAAGGTAGAGGCCGGTCAGTTCGACACCTACCGGGCCCTGGTGATGCTCGACCTGCTGGGGCCCCGCCGCCACCTGTTCAGCCAGAAATCAGAAAGCGCTTACGTAGCCTCGGAATATTACTTCAGCAACTCGCCTTTTGTTAATGCCCAGCGGTTCAAGCGCTTCAACGGCATGGGGAAGTACACCGGGCAGTTGTCGGATAATACCTCGCTCACGCTTTTTGGCTCTTACCTCACCTCCAACTGGAATGCCAGCGGTGAGATTCCGAGCCGGGCCGTGGCGGATGGCACCATCACGCGCTTCGGCAGCATTGATCCCAGCGAAGGCGGGCACACCAACCGGACCAATGCTTATGCCGTGCTCACCACGGCGCTGCCCCACGATGCGGTCCTGCGCCAGCAGGCGTACTACGTGCGCTACAACTACAGCCTGTTCTCGGACTTTACCTTTTTCAAGGATAATCCGATTGGCGGTGACGAAATAAACCAGACCGAAAACGGCCGCAACCTCTGGGGTTACACGGCTACCTACGACCGCGACGACCACCTGGGCGCCCGTAATCTGCACTCGACGCTCGGCATCGGCACGCGTCTCGACGAGTCAAACCTGGGATTACGCCACAGCACCAAGCGTGCGGTCACCGACACCATCGACGTGGGCCGCCTGCACGAACAGAATGTGAATGTCTACCTCGACGAAACGCTGGCCCTCACCGATCGGCTCAGTGTGAATGCCGCCGTGCGGGCTGATCTGTTTGTCTTTGATTTCCGGGGGCAGATTGCCGATACAGTGGCCGATCCCTCCGGCCGCAACCCCCTGGGCCCCCTGAACGGGCGGGTGAATGCCGCGCGCGTTTCGCCCAAGCTCAACTTTTACTACCAGCTTTCGCCCACGGTGCAGTTGTTTTTACGTTCCGGCCTGGGCTTCCACTCCAACGATGCCCGCGGGGTCATTCGGGGCACCCGGCCGCTACAGGCATTGCCCCGCGCTACGGGCGCCGAGGTGGGCAGTACCTTCAAGCCGCTGCCCGATCTGGTCATGAATATGGCCCTCTGGTACCTCCGCCTGGCGGACGAGTTGGTTTACTCCGGTGATGATGGCACGACCCGCAGCGTTGGACCCACCCAACGTTATGGCGTTGACCTCTCAGCCCGCTACCAACTCACGGCGCGCCTGTTTGCCGATCTGGATGTCAACTACAGCCACGGCCGTTTGCTCGACGCCCCGGAGGGAGAAAACTTTGTGCCGTTGGGTCCCATTCTAACCAGTATCGGCGGCCTGACCTATCGGCAGGCCAATGGACTGAGTGGCAGCCTGCGCTACCGTTATCTGGGTGGACGCCCGGCCAACGAGGATAACTCCGTTCACGCCAAACCCTACACCGTGCTGGACGCCGTGCTGGCCTACACCCAGCCTCATTACCAACTTGGTTTCACGGTGCAAAATCTCCTCAACGTCAATTGGAATGAGGCCCAGTACGCCACTACCAGCCAACTACGCACCGAAACGTCACCCCATACCGAACTGCATTTTACCCCCGGCACTCCCTTTTTCTTAAAAATGAACGCCAGTATCTTCTTCTAACGAACGGCGGACTGAATGCGGATGAATAAGCCCGCTACCAGTGGCGGCCACGACCGGAAACCACTTCGTTGGTCACCCTTTTTTTGCTTGCAATTGTGCTCAAGCGGGCTTATTTGGCATCCCGGTAACTCTGGCCCGTTAAGGTCAGATCCCCCTGCGGCGTAAAAATGGCCGATGTGCCAATCTTGGAATCATGCCAGGCGTAGCGCGCGACCATCGGCTGATTGTTCATCCAGGCGACGGGGGTATTAATGAAAACGTTCAGTTGATCCTGAGTGTATTTTGCTGGTAAACTATTGCTTTGGGCGGCAGTCTGCGGGGCAAACTCCGTAATCCAAACCGGCAGATTATAGGCGGCGATAATCGCGGTAATATCAGCGATGAATAGATTTGCATCGCATCCTTTGTACCAATGCACCGTAATAAAGTCCACCTTTGGTTTCTGACTCATAAAACTTGATAGCCAGCTATTTGCGCTCAGGGGGTTTCCCGCCGTTGCCGGGCTGCCAATGCTTACTGATATCATTTGTTTTCGAACAACCCCAAATCAGGGTAAAGACTGCGAGAAAAAGACCAGGCGTAAACCGTTTCATCGGGATCGGAATATTTCAAAAAGAACCTCTTCCCACTTAGAGGCTATCCAAATAGGCAGTTATACCAAGTGATTCGGGCGCAGGCAAAATGAAGCATGGCCAGGTAGTTTTCGGGTTTTTTGGCCCACCGAATGAGCAAGTGCCGGAAGCGGTTGAGCCAGGAGTGGGTGCGTTCCACGACCCAACGTCGGCCTTTTTGGCCCGCTTTTTTGGCTTGGACTTCCTGGCCTCGGGGCCGAATGTGGGCCGTGTAGCCGAGCGCGGTGAGTGTTTCGCGCACCTGTTTGG
>JAYWCH010000289.1:0-22772 GCA_043780755.1 Hymenobacter sp. | reverse complement strand
CTCGTCCACGCGAGATGCTTCGCTACGCTCTGCATGACTCGTTTTTAGTTGGAGAAAATCCACCCGGCAATTATTTTTTTTATGCAATGAAGCTGTTTAGAAAGTCGAGAGTTCTGTTATGCTGAGCTTGGCGAAGCAGGACAAACGCTCAAAAAATTGACTTTCTAAACGACTTCAGTAACAACTCTGTCCATTGGCGTATTCTGCAAACTTTTTCACTTAAACCGACAGCTTAGAATCGTCACGTCGTCGGCAAAATGGGTGCCGTGGGCGCTGAAAGTGTTGATGCTACGCAGGAGCTCCTGGTGAAGCTTGGGCAGCGGCAGGTAGCGGTTGCGGTGCAGCACGGTGAGCACACCGTCCTCGCCGAATTCATTGTTGTCGGCATCGAAGACTTCGGTGAGGCCGTCGGTGTAGAGCAGTAGCAGCGAGTGAGGTGGGATGATGACTTCGCCCACTGCCATCAGTGGCAGCTCTTCCATGATACCAAGCATGATAGTACCCTGCCGCAAAGTACGGACGGCGCCGTTGTCGTCGAGCAGGAGCGGGTCGTTGTGACCGGCGTTGACGTATTGCAGGGAGCGGGTGCGCCGGTCGTAGAGACCGAAAAAGGCGGTGATGAACTTCTCGCCGCCCGAGTTGCGGAACAGCAAATGGTTCAGCTCGGGCACGATGGTGGCCAGCTCCACCTTTTGCCGCAGCAGGGTCCGCAACCCGGCCTGGAAGTTCGACATTAGCAGCGAGGCGGGGACGCCTTTGCCGCTTACGTCGGCCACGCAGAGCAGGAGCCGGTCGGCATCAATCTCGATCACATCGTAGTAATCACCGCCAATCTCGGTGTGCGGCACGTAGCTGCGCTCCATGGCCAGGTGGGCATCATTGGGCAGCTGGCGCGGGAAGAGCATGGATTGCACTTCCTGAGCAATTTCAATTTCCTTGCGGACGGCCGCATCGGCCACGCGCTCGGCTTGCAGCCGGATATTTTCCACGGCCCCGACCAGCGTATTGGCCAGCGAACCCAGGAACGGGAGCAGCTGCTGGCGGTCGTAGTCGTTGCGGAAACCACCCACGAACACGTAAGCGGCCACCTGTCCCTGCCGCAGGATGGGGATGAGGAGCTCGTATTTTTCCCAGGCCGGGCCCAGGTTCAGGTCTTCCACGGCCTGGGGCTCGGTCAGGGCACCTTCGGTGAGCGAGGCGGGAAACGGCAGCGACTCGGCCTCGGCCGGGGTGCAGCCCAGGGCCACGCGCACCCGAAATTCTTTGCCCTCGCGGGCGAAATGCAGCAGGTGCACGACGTTGCGCTGGCCCCGCAGCGTGAGCAGGAGCATTTTGTAAAGCTCATCCACCGAATGCTCCCGGGACGTCATGTGGTGCACTACGCCTAACACGGTATCCAGCTCAAAGTCCTTGAGCTTCAGCTGTAAGCGCAACTCTTTGATCTGCTCATCGCGCCCGGCAAGCTGGCTGCCGGTGAGCCCGGACAGAATTTCGGCAGCGGAAAGTGGAACGGCGGAAGACATGGGGCCAACGGTTAAGCGTGGGTGAGACACGCGAGCCGCAACACAAACTTAACCCGCCACGGGCGTTTTGGGATCATAGGCATCGCGCAAACCGTTGCCGAGCAAATTAAAGCTCAAAACCAGCAGCGAAATGGCCGCGCCCGGCAGCAGCGTGAGCCACAATCCGGCAGCGGTGCCGAGCAGATCGTAGCCTTCTTTCACCATCAGGCCCCAGCTGGGCGCGGGCGGCTGCACGCCGAGCCCGAGAAAACTCAGGCCGGCTTCGAGCAGAATGGCGGCGGCGAAGTTGCTAGTGGCCAACACGATGAGCGCGCCCCGCATGTTGGGCAGCAGGTGCCAGGCAATGAGGCGGGCGGTGGGCAGCCCCAGCACCCGCCCCGCCTCCACGAAGGTGGCCGAGCGCAGGCTGAGCATCTGGCCGCGCACTACGCGGGCCACGTCCACCCACATGGTCAGCCCCACAGCTACGAAGCTGACCCACACACCTTTACTATCCAGGGCCAACGAAATTGCAATCACCAGCATGATGCCGGGAATGCTCCATACCACGGTCATCACCCCGAGCAGCACGGAATCGACCCAACCCCCGAAATAGCCCGCCACGGCACCCACGGCCATACCCAGGGCCAGCGAGATCAACACCGCGACCAGCCCGATTCCCAGGGAAATGCGCGTGCCCAGCAGCAGCCGGCTCAGCTCGTCGCGCCCGGCTTTGTCGGTGCCCAGCCAATAGGTGCGGGTGGGCAGGTGGTTTTGCTGCACGAGCTGCCGCAGCCCGGCGCGGGCGCCGGGGCGGCCCGTGACGGCCGTCAGCGCCAGAGAGCGGCGACGGCCGGCCTCGGCCGAATGCACGCCCAGGGGCAGTAGAATAATCGAATCGCCCACGAGCTGGTAGCCGCCGATGGGCGTTTCCTGCACCGCCGGCTCGCGGCCGTGCAGCCAGGTCGTGAAGAGGTTATCGGAGCCGGCGCCGGCGCGCACGGAATCGGGCAGGACCTGGCGAAGCAGCAGCACGCGCAGGCCGGGCGGCTCTTTTTGCAGCTGCACAAAACCGTGGTTGGCGTTAGGCGAATTATCGGGCAGGACCCAGTAGCCCAGCAGCGCCACCAGCGAGCACAGGATAATGAATGCCATTCCAGCCACGGCGGGCCGGTTTTGCCACAGGCGCCGACGCACGTAGTAGCCCGGCGACCGGGCCTCGGCCGGGGCGCTGCGGCCGGGAGCCGGGGCGGCCGAGACTGCCGTCGCCACCGCTACCGGGTGTTGTGCTGCAACAGGCCCTCCTTGGAGGCGAGGTACGATGAATCGCGGGCAATGGCCCCGAACGATGTCGTTTCGTACGCCAGCTCCGTGTCCGGATCGGGCCAGTAGCTGCGGACGAGGCCCTGTTCGAGCAGCTCGCGCAGCTGGTTTTCCAGGTCGGGCGCGGGGAGTCCGGTTTTTTGCAGCAGGGCGCGGAAGGGGGTGACGAAGTACAGCTCGTCGAGCAGGTTGAATTCGGGATCAGTCACGGATACAGACGGGCAAAAAAGTGTTGAGCAAATGTAAGCCGTGCCGGGCTGCATTGTTTGTATTGCGCGCTGGGCTTGGCATTATGGGTTTTTTCAATAAAGTGCTATACTTCGCTTTAACCTTCCACTGAAGAGCCGATAAAGACAATAACCCGCGCATTTCACCGGCTTTCGGCGGGTAATTATCGCACTGCCCGGCCCTTCCACTGGTAGCCGCCGCGCCAGCCCGCCGCGCCCACCGCCAGGGCGTACGGCGCATACAGAATCTGCAGCGGCAGTAGCGCCCACAGCCACCGGCGGCGCCCGAAAAACCCCAGCACCGGCCCCAGAAACCAGGCATCGGCCCCGAGCTTGAGCAGCCCGGCTGCCCCGACCCACGGCCAGAACGCCGGCCAGAGCAGCCCCGCCCCGACTCCAGCGGCCAGAGCCACATTGGCCCCCAGCACCAGCAGCGCCAGACGGCGTGGGGCGGCGCTTTGATAGTGCCGCCACTTGCTGGCCCAGCGTACCCGCTGCCGCAACAGTGCCCGCAACGTCCCAGGCGCGGCCGTGCGGACGATAGCCGCCGCGTCGCCCAAAAAATGCACCGACCCGGGGAAAGCCGCGTGGATTTTATGCAGCAAAAATTCATCGTCGCCGCTGGCTACGTGCAGATTATCAGCAAAGCCGCCGACGGCCTCGAACGCCGCCCGGCGGTAGGCCAGGTTGGCGCCGTTGCACATGGTGGGCTGCTGCCGGGCGATGCAAGCCGCCCCCACGCCCACCAGCCCGGCGAATTCCAGCCCCACCAGCATTTGCAGTCCCGAGGCCGGCCCCGTGAGCAGCACCGGCCCACTGATAAAGCTGGCTCCGGGCGCCCGCCCCAGCTGCGCCGCGTAGGCCGTCAGCCAGCCTGGCCCCGGGCGGCAATCAGCATCGGTGCAGACCAGCCAGGGTGCCCGGGCGGCCCGCAACGCAATTAATAGGGCGGCTTTTTTACCGGTTTGCGGGACGGGCAGGGTGATGAGCCGCAATGAGAAAGCCGAGTCCCGGGCTGCTGCCGCAACCAGCGCGGCCGTGGCATCGGTGGAGTGATCATCGGCGATAAGAACTTCGAAGCGGGCGGCGGGGAAAGTCTGCGCGGCCAGGTCGCGCAGGAGCTGGGGCAGGTTAGCGGCTTCGTTGCGGGCGGCGATTAGAATGGAAAAGGTGGAGATTTCGCCTTCGGGGATGATCGCGTGATTCAGTCCGGAATCCGGGATTTCCGGCTCCCGGCTATTATTCCCGGATAAAGATTGATTGCGGGACGCCCGCCAGCCGGCGCGCAGCCACACCATGAGACCCGCGTAGAGTAGCGGCAGCACTAACAAGGCGGGGCCAGCTATGCTCACCGGCCGGACCGTTTTTCGCGCAGCACGCGCAGCCCCGGCACCAGCAGCAGCCCGGCCGCGCTCGGCAGGGCAATATTGATGACCCACAGGCTCAGGCTGGCGCTGAGCACCGGCAGCGCGGGCTGGCCCAGCAGGCCAAAAAGATGCGTTGCCGATAGCTCCCGCACGCCCACATCGGCCAGGGCATTGAGCGAGGGCACGAGGGATTTGAGCAAGAAAGTACCAGCTACCGCCGCCAGCCCCGGCCCCAGCGGCGTGACCACCCCGTAAGCCGTCAGCAGCAGCAGAAACTGCCCACAGAACACCGCGTAGCGCAAGGCCGAAATCGCCAGCACCGCGTGCAGCGCCCGGGCCGGATACGTGGGCATGATGGCCAGCGCCGGTCGAAACCGGCGCAACGGCCGCCATACCCCCAGCAGCACCAGCAACAGCCGCGACCGGTAGAGCGGCACCAGCACCAGCCCGCTCAGCAGCAGGGCCGAGCCCGCCGCGCCCAGCCCGGCCGCCGGGTAGCCCCGCAAATAAAACGTTAGCAAAAAGTAGAGCAGACCCGCCACGCCCGCCAGCACCGTGGCCACCAGCTGGCAGTAGCGCCCCAGGAAAACCGCCCCGAGCGCACTCATCCGCCGGCTTTTCAGCTCGATGATGCGGGCGGCATAGTCGCCCACGCGGTTGGGCGTGGCGAAGCCCAGGGTGAGGCCCACCAGCACCGCCCGCAGGCTGCGCCCGAACGTGACCGGCTCCAGGTGCCGGGCCAGGCGGTACCACTTCCAGGCCTCCAGCCCCCAGTTGACGGGCACCAGCGCCAGGGCCAGCAGGACGGGCGTCCGCCCCGCCCCGCCGAGGGTGGTGGCCAGCAGCGCCCGCCAGGCCGCCGCCGTATCAGGCGCCGCGAAGATGGAGTGGTAGAGCAGCCCCAGGGTCAGCAGCGTCACCAGCACCTTGCCCCAGAATACCAGCCGGCCCCACTGCCGGGGGCGCCGGAAGCTGGGATCCGGCGACTTAGGGCCGGCTCCGGCAGAGCTGCTGGCGGACGATGAAGGCGGCAAAACCGGCGCCGGGGCCTTGCCGGGGTCGTAGCTTTGCCTGTAATGCCCGCTCCCCTTCGCCCCCGCCCCGCTCCCGCCGAGGAGCTGCTGCCCAAAATCATCATGGGCGTCGATCCCGGCACTCAGATTATGGGCTACGCCCTGATTGAGGTGCGCGGCCAACGGGTCGACGTGATTTGCTACGACGTAATCAATATGAAGGCGCTGGGGTCGAATCACGCCGTAAAGCTAAAGCGGATTTTCGACCGCATGCTGGAGCTCATCGACGAGTACCTACCCGATGAACTGGCCATTGAAGCCCCATTTTTTGGGGTTAATGTGCAGAGTATGCTCAAGTTGGGCCGGGCACAGGGGGTGGCCATTGCCGCCGCCCTGAGCCGCCAGATTCCCTACGTAGAGTACGCGCCCACCAAGGTGAAGCAATCGGTCACCGGTTCGGGGGCGGCCACCAAGGATCAGGTGGCCCACATGCTGCGCCAGACGCTCACGCTGCCGCCCCTGGCCGAGGCTTCCAAGTTTCTCGATGCGACCGATGCCCTGGCCGTGGCCCTGTGCCACCATTACCAGAAGGGCAATGCCGCCGGGGCCAGCGGGGGCAAAAGCTGGGGGAAATTTCTGGCCGAGAACCCCGGGCGGCTGGGGGCGAGCACGGCGGCCAAAAAACCGGCGGCCCCGGCCAAGCGCCCGGCCAGACCCGCTACCCGGCCCCGACCCTGATTTCCCCCGTCGCGTACGTCACGGCGTAGCCGCTGATATCGACCCGGCCGCCCTCGCGCAGGCGGCACCACAAGTCGCCGCCACGCGCTGAAATCTGCCGGGCGCGCAGCTCGTTTTTGCCCAGCCTGGCGGCCCAATACGGAATGAGTGTGCTGTGGGCCGAGCCGGTAACCGGATCTTCGGGCACCCCCACGCGGGGCGCGAAAAAGCGGGATACGAAATCAATACCATCGCGGCCCGGCGCCGTGGCGATGACGCCCACGTACTCCAGCGCCGCAATGCGGCCGAAATCGGGGCGCAGGGCCAGCACTTCGGCTTCGGTGTTGAAGACGACGAGCAGGTCGCGGGCGGCCAGCACGTGCAGGGGCGTGGCGCGCAGGCCGTCGATCAGGCCGGTGGGGTGCGCGGTCATTTCCTGCGGGGCCCGCGCGGGAAAATCAAGGGTGAGACGGCCGTCGGCCTCCCGCGAAACGTGCAGCGGGCCGCTCTGGCTATGAAAAACAACCTTCGCCCCCGCAAAGCAGAGGTGGGCAAACAGCACGTGGGCCGAGGCCAGCGTGGCGTGCCCGCACAAATCAATCTCGACGGCCGGCGTAAACCAGCGGATGTCGTACTCGCCCGGCGCCCCGGCGCGGGGCACGATAAAAGCGGTTTCGGCCAGGTTGTTTTCGGCCGCGATCTGCTGCATCAGCTCCGCCGGCAGGAACGAGCCGAGGGGACACACGCCGGCCGGATTGCCGGCGAAAGGGCTTTGGGTGAAGGCATCGACGTGGAAATAAGGCGTCGTCATGGCGGGACTTTTTGGGAGTTGCGAAGATTTCCCGACAAGGATACAACGCACAACCCGCGGGATGGCCCCGGGCCGCGGCGGGTTTACCACCGATAATCACCCCGCGCCCCGGATTCCCCCAGCCAGCCAGAGATTCTGGCGAATGGCGGAGCGGAGACGGTCCGGAGTCGCTAACGCAACGAACCGTAATGGGCCGCCAGCCGATTACCGGGCAAGCGCGGGTGAGAGCGGCGGGACAAGCCGTTGTTCAACAAGACTTTACGCCCCCATACCCGCCCGGCCGGGAGCAACGCCGGCCGGAATTGTTCGGCCACAAACTCACTGAGCAGATCCCTGAAAATCGCCTGAGCGTCGTAATCGCCGGGGATTAATGTCGCCTGGGTGCGCGGGTCGAGGTAGCGGATGAGCCGCTGCAACACCAGCGTATCTACGTAGCTGAAACCCAGTCCCCAACTGATAAAGAGCCGCTGCGCAACCGGTGCCCGAAAAAGCAGGATCGAATCAGAATGGCGCGAATCCCGGCTGATGCGGGCATACAGCGCTTCGACGGCCGTCTGCTCGCCCTCCAACACCTGGAAAAACTGCTGGTTGGCGTAACATAAAACCCCCGTAATGCCCTCACTATCATTATGAGCGCTCGCCTGCACGACCAGCCGGCCAAGCGCTTCGGCGCTGAAGGGATGGGTAGCGGTACTACAATAGATTATTTTATAGAGCATCCTAATTGGTTGGTAGACTCGGACCTTACTAATGAAGCGGTTTTGAAAATCTCTTGGCGCGGTTTCCAGGGTTGTATACATTTAACCATTCCCCGGGAGCCGCAGCCCCTTTCCTAAAAGGAAAGAGCCTGAAGGGACCAAAATGTATCGCTGTCTGGAAACTGCTGCAACCGGATCATCAAACCAGAAAAGCTGACTGACCACGCGCCGAATTCACAATAATACGTAAGTAAATTTATTTATTTATAAGTGTTAATTCCATATTTACGGCTAGCCCCTGAATGACAGGGCCAATGCTCCGCATTTATTACTATTTTACCGCCGACGTCCCGGCCGGTCCCTCCCAGGCCGCCAGCGCCGCGCGCCGCTCCCGGCGCACCTGCTCCTGCACCGCCCGGTCGGGCTGCAGGCCGATGATGATGGCAGTATTTCGCTCGCGGGCGTAGGGATTGGTCACGACTCCGAACCGGCGGTACGTGGCAAAATGCGGCGCCAGCTCCGTGTGCAGCTCATTATCAACGATGACAATAGCCTGATAATCGGTTACATCGGGATGCCAGTGTAGGAAGCTGCCGTTGAGGCTGTTGGCGACAGGCAGGGCGCGATGACGGTTATAGTAGTTGATGGCGCTGGCCTGGCCGTAGTTGGCGCAGTGAATCAGGGTGTGGGCGCGAACGGCGGCGGGCAGGCTTTGGTAGGCGGCCCAGGTTTTGTCGGCCAGCTCGCGCCAGCCCAGCATGTCGGCATAGTCCTGGGGCAGGGCGTGGTTGCGGCCATCTTCCCAACGGTAGGTGCCCAGGCGGGCGTAGCGCGGGCGCAGGGCCGCCATCGCGGCCGGGCTGCGCATAGGGTACATAAGGGGCAAAATTCGCAGCAGTAGCGCCAGCGGCAGCAGCACCAGCACGGGCTGCACCAGCTTCTTCCCGCTGAAATTCCGCAGCCGCGCCTCCCACCACACGGCCCCGAAAGCGAATAGAACCGGATAATACCCCAGCGTATAGTAATCCTTGCCGTGCAGCGCCGCCAGCAGGCCCACGCCTAGCACCGCCACCCCGCCCACCGCCCGGTAGGGCCGGAAAGGCGCCCCTAAAAGCAGGGCTAGCAGCCCCGGCAGCCACACCCAGAGCGCTCCCAGACACATGAACACCTGCGCCTTCCAGAAATCGCCGGCTTCGACGTGGATTAACTGGGAATTATGCAATAGCTGCATGTGGTGAAAAAACGGCAGGCCGTGCCGCAGCTGCCAAACCACATTGGGCAGCCAGAGCAAGCCCGCCAGGGCCAACGCTCCCCAGAAGTGCCGGTTCAAAAGGATGATCCGACTGTTAGTCAATACTAAAGCCCCCACCAGAGCCGCCAGAAAAAACAGCGTCGTATATTTATTCAGCAGCCCCAATCCCAGGCCGAGCCCCAGCAGATAGAGCTGGCGCGGCCGTGCCTCCTGCAAAAAACACACCAGCCAATACAGGCAAAACACAAAGCCAAAAACCTCGAACGAGTTGGGTTGAAACAGCAGATTGAGCCGGGCGAAGGCCGTGCCCAGGTAGCAGGTGCAGGCCAGGCTTTGGGCAAACCAGCCGCCGCCCAGGCGCTGCGCCAGGCGTCCCAGCAAATACACCGTGGCGGCACCCCACAAAAAAGGCCAGGCCCGCACCCAGCCCTCGGCGCCACCCAGCGCCAGTGCCAGCCAGCCCTGGACGGCGCTGAGCGGCGGAACTTCCAGGTAGCCCCAGGCCAGGTGCTGACCCTGGTTGAGGTAGAGGTATTCGTCACGGTGCAGGTCGTACACCGGGTTGATGAGCAGGTAGCCCGATCCGAATTTGAGCAGCGCGAAAACCAGCGGCAGCAGACGTTTCATGCCGGGCAAGTTCGGCAAAAAAGGCAGGGCGGCGCCCAACCGGGTTTTTACTGCGCCGCGGAGCGCGGGGCGCGGCGGAGCTGCTGGTGAATAACGCGCAGAATATCAGCGGCCTGCACTTGCAGCAGCCGCGCCAGGGCAAAAAGTTCCCGGACCAGGAGCGTATCGGGCAACGCCGCCCGCCGCAGGGCCGTGCGGGAATCAATCTTCCATTCCCTGGCCAGCTTGAAGTACGAGCGCCCGTCCGATTCGATGATGCCGGCCAGGGTGTTCGCCACCACGGGAACCGGCTGGACCGGCCGCACCTGCCG
The DNA here is from genome assembly GCA_043780755.1 of Hymenobacter sp. GTDB lineage: Bacteria > Bacteroidota > Bacteroidia > Cytophagales > Hymenobacteraceae > Hymenobacter. Next base: position 12,924 of record JAYWCH010000289.1, on the reverse strand, counting down.
GGATTCCAGGCCAATAACCGCCAGCAGATCAACGGCTTCCAGGTGCAGAATATCGGCCAGGGTGAATAATTCGCCCAGCTTGAGGGTGGTGGGGCTGGCAATCCGATGACCCGCCGTATGGTAGTTCAGGCCCCAGGCGGCGGCCAGCTTATTATTGGAGCGATGGGTGGCGGAGATGACTTGCTTCAGCGTCTCGGCTTCGATGGGAGCCGGCGTGACGGGCTTGGGAATGAGTTGCATAACGACGGACGCGAGCGAGCCGGCTGGGCTCAGATTTTACCAGAAAATAACCCGACAGGATAAGACAATAAACTACTGGCCAAGACAATAGCCGGAATCCGGAACCTCCGAATTCCGGCTATTGCTCAGAATTTTTAGCTTCCCCCACCGGGCTGGTCGTAGCTAGCGGGTGGTGGGGTCCTGCTTGCGGTAAGCCCAACCAAAAATCAGCGGGAATACCCAGAGACTGAATATCATGGCGCACAGAATGCCGCCGATGACGACGCGGGCCAGCGGCCGGGAGCTTTCGGAGCCAATGCCGTGCGAAACCGCCGCCGGCAGCAGGCCGATGGCCGCGATCAGCGCCGTCATCAGTACCGGGCGAATCCGGGCGTTCACGCCCAGCTTGATGGCCGTGTACAAGGACTGATCCTGCCCGCGCATGTGGTCGAGATTTTCCTTAAAAACCGTAATTAGAATAATCCCATCCTGAATACAAATACCGAACAGGGCAATGAAGCCGATGCCCGCCGAAATACTAAAGTTGGTCCCCGTAATGAGCAGCGCCAGAATGCCGCCCACCAGCGCAAACGGCACGTTGAGGAACACCAGCAGCGAATCTTTGAAGTTGCCGAACAGCGTAAACAACAGACCGAAGATGAGCAGCAGGCTGATGGGCACCACCACTTTAAGCTTGTTCTGCGCGCGCTGCTGGTTCTCGAAATCGCCCTGCCAGGCCAGGTGATAGCCGCGCTTTAGGGAAACCTTTTTACCTACCTTTTCCTGGGCCTCGGCAATGGTGCTGCCCATGTCGCGATCGCGAACCGAGAATTTCAGCGTCGCAAACCGCTCGTTATCATCCCGGAAGATCAGGCAGGGGCCCGTTTTCTGGGTGATGGTCGCAATTTCCCGGATGGGCACTTTGGCGCCGTTCTGGGTGGGAACCAGCAGATTGGCGATGTCCTCGGGCGTTTTCCGGTTGGCTTCCTGAAACCGGATCCGGATGTCGAACGTGCGCACACCCTCGTACAAAGTGGAAGCCGCCTGCCCGCCGATGGCCATGGCAATGACCGCGTTGGCATCGGTGGCGGCCACGCCGTACTGCGCCATTTTGTGCTGATCGAGCGTGATATCAAGCTCGGGCAAACCGGTATTTTTCAGGATGCCCAGGTCTTCAATCCCGCGCACTTGCTTGAGGATATTGTAAACGCTCTTGATTTTAGCCTCCGAATAATTCAGCGAATCGCCGTAAATTTTCACCACAATAGAACCCTTCACGCCGGACACTGCTTCCTCCACGTTATCGCTGATGGGCTGCGAAAAATTCAGGTCCGTACCGGGGATTTTCGACAATTTCGCATTCATTTGCGCGACCAGTTCTTCCTTGGAAATTTTGGGTTTCCAGTCGTCCTCGGGGTACATCAGAATATCAAATTCATTGTTGTAGTAGCCCGCCACGTCGGTGCCGTCGTCGGGCCGGCCGGTTTGGGCCACGGCGTAGTGCACCTGGGGAAAGGTCATTACGGCTTTGCGCACCTGCTGGGCAGTTTCCACCGATTTATTCAGCGCCACACTGTAGGGCAGCTGCACGCGGAGCCAGATGGCGCCTTCGTTCAGCTCCGGCAGAAATTCACTGCCCAGAAATTTAAAGGAATAAATTCCAGCGAACATCAGCACGAAAGCCGCTGCGACAACAATTTCCTTCCGCTTGAAAGCCTTAACGAAACCATTGAGCAGGAAAGCCGTCAGCCCGTGCACGATCGGGTTATGTTTCTCCCGCACGTTTTTATTGAGCAGCAGCGAGATCATCACCGGCACCAGCGTGAGGGTCGTAATGAGCGAGCCTAGCAGGGCAAAACCCAGGGTGTAGGCCAGGGGCGAAAACAGTTTGCCTTCTACTTTTTCGAAAGCGAAGATGGGCAGCAAGGCCGTGATAATGATCAGGTTCAGGTAGAAGGGGCGTTTGCCGATGTCGGCGCCAGCCCGCCGGATCAGGCCCGACTTGCTGATTTTATTAAACCGCTCCATGCCCAGCTGCGAAGCCCGGTGATCCAGAATAACGAAGATGCCTTCCACCATCACAATGGTGCCGTCGAGGATAATGCCGAAGTCCACCGCGCCCAACGACAACAGGTTGGCACTCATGCCCATCAGGTGCAGGCAGATGATGGCAAAGAGCATCGACATGGGGATGATCAGGGCCACAATGACCGTCGCCCGCCAGTTGAACAGGAACAGGGAAACGAGAATAATAACGAGGCAAATGCCTTCGATCAGATTGTGCAGCACCGTGCGGGTGGCGTAGCTGATAAGGTCGGTGCGGTCGTAATAGGGGACAATTTTAACGTCGGCGGGCAAGATGTCCGAGTTGAGCTTGTCCACGGTGGCTTTCACCGCGTTCACTACTTCGGTGGGATTTTCGCCCTTGCGCATGACAATAATGGCCTCCACCGCATCGGGATCGTCGCTTACCTGCCGCTTGCCGTTCTTGTCGGTAGTAGCGTCGCTGCGGCCCACCCAGCCCAGCCGGGGCACGTTGGAGATTGATACATTGGCCACGTCGCTCACCAGCACGGGCGTGCTGTTGGTGTTGCTGATGACGATATTTCTGATCTCGTTTACGTCTTTAATCAGACCGAGCCCCCGGACGGCAAACGCCTGGTTATTCTGAATAATCATGTCGCCGCCCACGTTGACATTGGTTTTCTGAACGGCCGTAAAGACGTCCAATGGCGTGATCCCCAGCGTTGCCAGCTTGCCCGGGTCCACGGCGATTTCATACGCCTTGCTTTTGCCGCCGAAGCTATTGATGTCGCCCACGCCCGAAATAGCGCGCAGCCGGCGATCAATTACCCAGTCCTGAATCGTTTTTAATTCGCGCACATCGCGCACGGAGCTTTTTAGCGTGTAGCGGTAAATCTCGCCCGTGGGGCCAATGGGCGGCTGCACAACGGGGCTCACACCGGGCGGTAAGGTGGCGTTTGTCAGCAGGTTAAATACCTGTTGGCGGGCCTGCGCATCTTTTACATTATCCGCAAAAATAACTTTTACCGAGCTCAGCCCAAAGATGGTGGACGAGCGCAGGCTGATCTTATTCTGAACCGGATTGAGCGCAATTTCGATGGGAATGGAAACGAGTTTTTCCACCTCCTCAGCGCTCTTGCCCTGCCACTGAGTGATGATGTCAATTTCCGTGTTGGTCACATCCGGAAACGCTTCAATCGGCATTTGGATGAAAGTGATAATCCCCCAGACAAAAATCCCGCTCGCCAGAATAATAATCAGGTACTTGTTTTTTAACGAGAAGCCAATGATCCCTCGAAGAAACTTATTCATTTTTTGAAAATTAATTACTGGTGAGCAGGCTCGCCAGGAAGATTAAATAACGGCTGGGGCGCGGTGAATAGAATCCGGTGTACGGGCGGTCGCACGGACCACCCATCAACGGATTATCCCACTGATATTCAGCGATTAATTAGCTATTCAGCGAGCCGTAAATCAGCAGCGCCTGGGAGCCGATCAGGCGATCACCGGGGATTACGCCGCTCTTGATGTAAGCCGTTTTTCCGTTGATGCTGATAATTTCGACCGAGCGGATCTGAATATCTTTTTTGCCTTTCACCACCACCACGTAATACTGGCTGTGGTCAAAAATCAGGTCGCTGCTGGCGATGGCCGTAGCCCGCTTATTCTCCCGGTTATTGATGGTGACGGTGGCAAACATCTGGGGCTTCAGCACGTAGCCCGGGTTGTTGAGAACGACCCGCATTTTCATGACTTTCGTCGTCGGATCCAGGATGTTAAGCAGCTTGTTTACCTTGCCTTTAAAGATGCGGTCCGGGTACGAAATAGTTGTCACCTCCGCCTCGTCGCCCTCGTGGACTTTACCGATATTCTCTTCGTAGACATTGGCCTGAACCCAAACATCCTGCAAGTCAGAAATAGTGAACAAACCGGTACCGTTGTCCGAACGAATAGCCATGCCATTGGTCACGTTTTTTTGCACTACGAAGCCTTCAATGGGCGATTTAATCTGGTATTCGCCGTTGTGGTTATCCCCGTTGATACTCAGTATTTTACTGGCGGCAACTTTAGCGGCAACAGCCTGCTCATAAGCGACTTCGGCACTAGCAATGTCGACCTGAGAAGCCAAACCGCTGCTGAAGAGATCCTTCTGCTGGGCCAGCTGCCGGGTCGTGAGCCGGACCGTAGCGTTGGCCGTCACCAGGGCCGAATTATAGTTGGCGACCTCGGCACTTTTCACCACGCCCAATACCTGCCCGCGCCGGACGTAATCGCCGGGCATCACCTTCACCTGCTGCACGTTTCCGGTGATCAACGGAAATACGTTTACCACTTTATCGGTATTGAAATCAACGACGCCGTTGAATTTCGTCGCGTCGCTGATATTCGACGTCCGGACGGTATCAACCACTAAGGTTTTAAACAACGAATCCGGCACAATGTAGCCCTGCCGGCTAACCGCCACCGGCTCCGGCGCTTTGCAGGAGTACAGATTCACCAGTCCTGAATAAATGGCAAGTCCTCCCACGCAGGATTTAATCAAATTTTTCATCTTGAAAACGCTTAACTTTTACTGTTGATTAAAGAAGGACGTGCCCGTGACGAAATTGAGCTGTTCCAGCGAGGTTACCCGGCTCATTTCCACATTGTTGAGCAGCACAGAATTGACTTTATAGGAATCGTAGAAATCCAGAAACGACAGCAGGGAGATGTTCTTTTTGGCATAATTCCGGGAAACTTCCTGAATTAAATGCGTGAAGCTGGCCCGAAAATCAGGATCGAAAGTGTTGTAAGTATTTTCGTACGTGCGGGCGACTTTGTAATTAATCGAAACGTCGCTTTCCACGCGCTGCTGCGAGCTCAGCACGGCCACGTTGCTCTGGGCAATGGCAATGCGGGCCTGCTTGATGACGCCCTGATTGCGGTTGAAAACGGGAATGGGCACCCCTACTCCCACACTCGTAAAGTTTTTGATGTAACTCCCCTGCTTATCGTAAGCCAGGCTGAACGTAACGTCGGGCACGGCCAGGGACTTTTGTAATTGCAGATTCAGAGTGTTGTAATTCAGCGTGGCCTGCGCGTATTTTAAATCGAAACGGTTAACAAATGCCGAATCCAGCAGCTGCTGGTACGGAACTTTCGCCAGGGTTTCTTTACCGGTCAGGGCGTAATTGTACCGGGGCACGATGTAGCTGTTGGGACTGAGCCGCGTCATGAGTTTGATGTGGGTTTGCGTGGTATCAATTCCCACTTGCAGATTCACTAATTCCGCCCGCAGCGAATAAAGCTGCGACTGAATCCGCAGCAGCTCTTTCTGGGCGATATTTCCCTTGGCGTACTGGGTTTTGTAAGCCGACAGAATGTCGCTCAGCGAATTAATTTCCAGCTTATAAACCTTCGCCGATTCCTGCTGAAAATATACGGTGTAGAAGTCGCTGCGCAGCGTAAATTTCAGCGCCCGAATCATGTCAGTAAACTGGTATTTGGCTTGTTGCACGCCCGCTTTGGCAAGGTTAATTCCTTTAATCCGCTTATTAGCCGTTAAAAAAACCTGGCTTAAACCGATGGCTTGTTCCCCGCCCGTCTGGCTGACGTCCAGAAACTTACTCGTTTCTGTATTGTATAAACCGTTGGAAATATCAAACTGCGGATTTTGAAATAAGCGGGCGGTAATAATCTGCGCTTCGGCGTTATTTATATTATAATGCTGGGCAATGAGCTGGAGGTTATTCTTGAGAAAAAGCGCTTCCAGCTGATTGATGGTGATTGTAACCGTATCACCGGCAACGGTTTGTGCTTGCGCGAGCGGCGAAAAGAATATTCCGGCCAGCAGCAGCAGTAGCAGGCCGCCTATATTTTTCCGTTGAATGCCCCGGTTTGGGTTTATCATCTTACGATACTAGAATGGTGGTATTGGGATAGCGGCAATCGCGCCCCTCGCCTGTAAACCGCGCCTGGGTCGCGGCTTTGGCCCGGCGCCGCCAATGCGGCGACCCGTTTCAGAACATAAAATTCCCCCTGACTGCCTAGCATCCCGGCCAATTCTTTGCCCAAGCGGACGAATTAACGGCCCAAACGGACCGATTGGCGCCCGAAGCGCCACCTGCATTCCCCTATTTGAGTGTCCGATTGCTACCTGATCCCCCACGGCGGGGCTGCTTACTACCGGCCTTCGAGCCAGCGTAGAAAGTCGGGTCCTTTTTCCCGGCTCACCAGAATGGCTTCGGGCGTAGGCACGCCCAAGCGCATGGTGAGCTTGCGGTTGAAATGGGGCTCAACTTCGAGCACGGCCCGGCGCGCCACCAGCCACTGCCGGTTGCAGAGGAAGAACAGGTCCGGGTCCAGCTCGCGGCGCAGATCTTCCAGCGACTGGCTCAGGGCGTGGCGCACGCCCTCGAACGTGATGAGGTGGGCCACGCCGCCCACCAGCTCCACGGCGGCCACCTGATCAACGGCCAGAAGCAGCATTTTCGTGCGAAATGCCACCAGAAAGCTGCTGCGGTAGCGGGGAGTGCGCTGCTGCAAGAGCACCCGAGCCAGCTCGTCGTAGGTCGCGGTGGGGGCGGTGAAATGGGCTTGCAGGCTGCGTACTTTGGCCAGACTCCGCCGCAGGGCGTCCTCGGTCAGGGGTTTGAGCAGGTAATCGACCCCGTTAGTTTGAAAAGCCTGGAGCGCGTAGGCGTCGTAGGCCGTGCAGAAAATGACCGGGCAGGTGATAGCCCCGCGCCGGAACAGCTCAAAGCTCAGGCCATCGGCCAGGTGGATATCGAGAAAAATCAGGTCCGGCGATGGGTGCGCGGCCAGCCAGCGCAGGCCCGCCGCAATGGAGTCCAGCGCCGCCAGAATGGTTACTTCGGGCGCGACGCGGGCCAGCAGATCGCGCATTTCCTCGACGGCCAGGGGCTCATCTTCCAGAAGCAGGACGTTCATGCGCGGCGGGAATAAGGGGAAGAGAAACCTGAAAACAGTCCTCAGTACACATTACCTCAATCGGACAGTTGATCAGGTGCTGGTAGCGGCCGCTGATGTTGGCCAGCCCCAGGCCGGGGGATGCTTCCTGATTGAGCTTGGGCTGCCGGTTGTTGCGGACCACCAGACGATCCGCTTCCACGACGACATCAACCCGCAGAGGATGGGAAATTGATACGACATTGTGCTTCAGGGCATTTTCCACCAGCATTTGCAGGGTCATGGGCGGAATCAAGGTGGCGTCCAGGGCTTCGGACACGGCGATGTGGACCCGGAAACTTTCCCCAAACCGCACCTGCTGGAGGTATACGTAGTCGGCCAGAAAGTGCAGCTCGGCCGTCAGAGTCGACAGGTCGGTATGGGGCTGCTGGAGCAGGTAGCGGTAGACTTCGGCCAGGCACTGCACGTAGGGCTCAGCCGTGGGCTGCTGGCGCCGGACCAGGCTTTTGAGGGTATTGAGCGAGTTGAACAGAAAATGGGGCGCAATCTGCTGTTTGAGCACGGCAAACTGGGCGTCGAGGTTTTCGCGCAGCAGGTGCTCGTTGTCGAGCTGGGTTTGCTGGTAGGTTTCGAGCAGCCGGTAGCTGTAGTGGATGTAGCGGATGAGGATTGCCACCAGCAGGCCATCATCCTGAAAGCTGAGGCCGGCCCAGCCCACGGTAGTCGTGGGGCCTGCCGCCGTCAGCAAGTCGTAGCCGGTCGAAAAAAACAGCACGTAGCTCACGGCCGCCAGCAGACTCCGGTTGTTGGCCGGCGACCAGACGGCGCGGCGGAAAGGCCCGAACTGCCGGGGAATGAAGAACGGAATCTCATCGTAGCGCATCACCAGGTACCACACCAGCTGGCAAAGCCCGAACATGAGGGCCGACAGGTAGAAGGATTTCTGCACATCCCGCAGCGTGGCGTGCGTAAACCAGGTCGAGCCGTAGAGGGCGCTCAGCAGCAGGGAAGAATACCAGCGCAGCCGGGATTTGAATTTATTCATTGCGCAAATCGAAGGGGCGAAACCAGCCGGCCGCGTCAAAAGTACGCCCCGGCTGCCGGGCCGCCTCACGGCCAAACCAAACCCAACTAATCAGCGCAATACCTGGCTTCAGCAGCACCCGAACCTAGCCGGTGATGCGCAGCGAGTTGCCGGTTTGCGCCACCGCGTAGTGCTTGAGGCCGGTGGGCGCGGGCCCGCTGACAACGCCTCCGCCAAGGTCAAAAATAGCGTTGTGGTTGGGGCAGATGAAGCGGTTCTGGCTCGGGCTGAAGTAGACGTTGGTGCCCTGGTGCGTGCAGGGCGCCTGCACGGCCACGTAAGTGCCGGTTGTGGTTTTGGCCACAATCACCCCCCGGTCTGGGCTGTACACAAAGCCGGTGGCCGGGTCGTTGAGGGCGGCATTGCCGGGGGCCGTCAGGTCGAGGGTGAAATCCACGTTGGAGGCGCCGGGAATCGGATCACCGCCCTTGTTGCCGCAACCGCCCAGGCAGGCCGAGGCCAGCAAGGCCACGGCGCCCAGCCCGAAAATATTCAGAAAGTCTTTGCGGTTTATTTCGGGAGAGTTAGGCATGAGGGAAACTAAAGGATTGGGAAAGAAGGATTTTGAGGGAATGGAGCGGAATTGTGATTCGGAAAGCGCTTGACGTCCTGAGGTTTGTCATCCTGACTTTTGGCGTCCTATCGTCTGTCATCCTGAGCTTGCGAAGGACCTTGTCACGGCTGAGTCGCCCGGATTCGAAAGATATTGGGCGGCGTAATAAGGTCCTTCGCAAGCTCCGGATGACAAACGTTTTAAATTCTTAAACAAGGATCAAATGCAAATAAAGAGTCACGCGGACACCGCGACTTTCCGGTGAGACTACCCGCTTCAAATAGCTCCGGTCCTGATGAACCCCATTACCTGACCAGGGTTTAATTCCTGATTCCACCAATGGCCGAAAAACCACCCCGGCGCGCCCGAACCTCAGGGGTGGCCGCCAAAAACATTCTTTTGCCAGAGCTCGCCGAGCGGGTAGCGGGCCAGCCAGGGCGTGAGCACGGCTTCATCGGGCCGGGTGAAGGTGGATTCGCCCGCCGCGTTCCGGTCCACGACGACCAGATCGGCCGGGTTGAACTCGTTGATGAACGTGGGCGACTGCGTGGCGACGATAATCGTGGCGTGCGCGGCGGCGCGGCGCAACAGCCCGGCCAGCACTTGCAGCGCGAACGGATGCAGGCCCAGCTCGGGCTCGTCGAGCAGAACCACGCCCGGGCCGGGCGCCTGCAACAGCAAGGTGGCCAGGCAGATGAAGCGCAGCGAGCCATCCGACAAATCGTGCGCGCTGAAGATCAGGTCGGGGTTGCGCGGATCGCGCCAATGCAGGCCGATACTTTGCCCGGCATCGTAGGGCCCGGCGAAATAAAAGTCCTGGAAAAAGGGAATCACACGTTGGATGGTCCGCACCAGGCGCTGGTAGACGGGCAGCTCGGCGTGCCGCAGGCGCCAGAGCAGGGCGGCCAGGTTGCCGGCATCTTCGCGCAGCACGGGGTCGCCCAGGGGCTGGGACTGCTTCACCGGCGCGGCCGGGCGGGTGTCGCGGAAGTGGTACACGCGCCAGCTTTGCAGGGTGTCGTAGGCATATTGCGCCACCGGGCCGCGGGGGCGCGTGGCCGGCGTGGCGAGGTCCGACTCGGTAGCGCCCGGCGCGGTCAGCGACTCAAAGAACGGGCTTGGGTTGTTCTGGCCGGTTTTGAAAAGCCCGCCTTCCTGCTCCAGGGCGAACGTATCGGCGGCCGTGGCGCCGAGGCTGAGCCGGTAGCCGTGGGGCAAAAAATGAAACTCCAGCTCAAGCCGGGGCGTGCGCCCCTGACCGTTGTGCAGCAGGCGATTGGCACCCCCGTGCCAATGCACGTACTCCTGCAAATGGCCGGTGGCCAGCTGCTGCACCAGGGTAAACACTTCGAGAAAATTGGACTTGCCGGCCCCGTTGGGGCCGATAAGGATATTGATAGGGCGCAGGTGCAGATCGAGCTGGGCGATCGAGCGAAACCCGGCCACTTTCACCCGATCGGGGCGTTGACTAAACATAGCGTTGAGCAGTTGATTCCGGCGCCCGGCGGGGCGGCCGGCGCGGCGGCGGATCTGGTTCCGGCCAATGAGGGCCGGGTGGCGCGGGCACTCCGGCGAAAACCCCGATCAGCAGCGCCGGAAATAATTAGCCGGGCCAAATAGCTCGCAAGATACGCCCAGGAGGCTGATTCCGGGCTGGCCCGGCCCGGGGCAGGTGTTGCGAATCGAAGTTTAGCCGTAGAGAAATAATCCCCGGTCCCGGCCAGCGAGCCCGCGCCCGGGCGCCCGACCAGGGGGCGGCAATCGGCGGGCGACCGCTACCTTTCCGGCCGTTGCGCCGGTTTTCTACCCCGGCAAAAAGCCCGTTTATGCCCCAGACTACTGTTTTACTCATCGACGATGAGCCCCTGTTGCGCCAGGCCGTGGCCCGCACCCTGGAGCTGGACGGGTACACGGTGATTCAGATGCCCGACGCGCACCGGGGCCTGGAGGCTCTGCGCGAGCACGCCGAAGATATCGGAGTCATCATTTCCGACGTGAAGCTGCCCGACGGCCGGGGCCTGGACCTGCTGCCCCGCTACAAAGCCCTGGCCCCCCTGGCCGAAGTAGTGCTGATGACCGCCTTTGGCACCATCGCCGATGGCGTGCGGGCCATGAAACTCGGCGCCTTCGACTACCTGACCAAGGGCGACGCCGATGAGCAGCTGGTGGTGGTCGTGGACCGGGCCGCCGAGCAGGCCCGTCTGCGCCGCCGGGTGGCCGCGCTGGAAAAAACCGTGGGCGAGCAGTACAGCTTCGAGGCCATGATTGGCAAGGCGCCGGTGCTGGAACAGGCCAAGAAAATGGCCCAGCAAGTAGCGCCCACCGACGCCCCGGTGCTGCTCGAAGGCCCCACGGGCGTGGGCAAGGAGCTTTTTGCCCAGGCTATTCACTACGCCAGCCCGCGCCGGCACAAGCCTTTCGTGGCGCTCAATTGCAGCGCGTTCCCGAAGGATCTGCTCGAATCGGAGCTGTTTGGCTACCGCAAGGGGGCCTTCACGGGCGCGGCGGGGGACAAGAAAGGGCTGTTTGAGGAAGCCAGCGGCGGCACCTTGTTTCTGGACGAGATCGGCGAGCTGGAAATCGGGGCGCAGGCCAAGCTGCTGCGCGCGCTCGAAACCCAGGAGTTCACCAAGCTCGGCGACACCAAGCCTACGCGGGTCAACGTGCGCATTGTAGCCGCCACCAACCGCAACCTACGGCAGGAAGCCGACGCGGGCCGGTTCCGGGCCGATCTCTACTACCGCCTGTCGGTGGTGATGATTGCCGTGCCGCCGCTGAGCGCCCGCCCGGGCGACGTGGCCGCGCTGGTCGACTACTTCGCACGGTATTTTGCCGCCCGCCTGCGCCGGCGCCCGCTCGCTATCAGCCCCGACGCGCTGCGGGCACTGGAAAAATACGCCTGGCCGGGCAATGTCCGCGAGCTGAAAAACGTGCTCGAACGCGCCGCCATTCTCGTACCCGCCGACCAGCCACTCGACGTGCCGGACCTGCCCATTGAGGTGCAGCTCGCCGCCCTGCCCCAGATCGCCTCCGCGCCCTCGGACGATCCGCGCACGCTGCGCAACTTCGAAAAACAGCACGTGCAGCGCATTCTGCTCGAATGCGACGGCAACAAAGCCGAGGCCGCCCGGGTGCTGGGCATCGCCCATACCACGCTCTACCGCAAGATTCTGGAGTTCGGGCTCTGAGCACCGGCCGGCTCAACGGGCCAGGGCGTGGGGCGGCAAGTCGCCGTCGAATGGCTGGTTGGCTTCCCAGAGGTTGAAGGCCGGCACGGATAGCTGGCCGGCCATGAAATGCCACATGTCGTAGCCGCGCCACTCCAGGCAGTAGCGCAGAGAGGCGGGCTCGGCCCGGCTGGCGGTGAAGTCCGGGGCGCTGCTGACCCCAGCCCGCCGGGCGGCGGGTAGCGACGCCCGCCAGTCGTGGAAGTCCGTTACCGTGAGCGTAATACTTTCGGCCTGCGCGTAGTACGCCCGGGCGGCGCGGGTAATCTCGATGAGTAGATCGGCCATGAACAGCGGGAAGAGCAGCGGGTGGGAAGAATACCAAAATCCACTACCAAACCGGGGGCCAACCGCCGCCCGGGGCCCCGGGAGCCGTTGGGGCGGCGTTCGCGCCCGCCCCGGGCCTAGCATTTTGCACGTCGATCCAGCGAAACGCTCCACCGACCGGGCACCGGGCGCGGGCGGGCGGCGAGCGAATAGCTCTTATAACTCTTTGATAATCAATTATCGGGTTTAATGGTCCGATGCGGCGGGCGACGTGGCACTGGCCTTGATGACGGGGAATGACCGCTTTTATCCGGTTTCATTTTTTCCCAGTTCCCATGACCCCACTCGAAACGGCCGATCTGCTAACGGTTGAATTCCCCGAACTCGCCACCGAGCTGAACGCGTCGCGCATGGCGGGCAGCTTTTACCGGCAGCTCGACTGCTTTGCCGCCTTCACCCGACGGGCCGCCTCGGCGGGCCAGGTGGAAGTGCTGCGCCACTGCTTTGCCGTGGCCGACAGCCTCCTGCGGGGCGCCGACCGCTACCTCTCGGCCGCCATTGAAAGCGTGTACCTGCACTGCCTGCACCTCGATGGCAGCACCCGGGGCAACCAGCTCGCCCGCCAGCTCATGCCCGTGGGC
>JAYWCH010000288.1:0-11766 GCA_043780755.1 Hymenobacter sp. | reverse complement strand
AGCCCTCCTTTTAGATATTCCTCCGCGTTTTCGCCAGTAATACATTGTTGAATATAGACGTATAGCAAGGCCAGTTCATCTACGGTAAGTCGGTCAGTGCTTCTCTTATCCGTAGGTTGCGGTGTAGGCACTCCTGCAACTGGCTTTTCAGTCAATAGTTGAAGCACTAGCTGGCTGTCCCGGTAAGCCGGGCTGTGCTTATTTAATAGGTATTCTACTTCCCGCCCGTTCCGGTATTCCTCAGGGTAGTTGTAATCGGGGTTGATACCCATCATGTCCTTTGCTACCCGCGTGGCGATTATTTCTTCACTATCAGCATATTCACACAGCTTAGATTTTTGGTAGCCTGAAAGTTCTTCGGCAAGGGCCGGGTGTTGTAGCAATTCCAGGTAAAGGTTGCGTAAGGTGACCGATGTAAGGAGCATAGCAGCGTTATTGAAGGGTATGGTATTGGGGAGCTGTAGTGTGCTCAGTCCTGGCTTAGTATTCGGTGCGGTTGGGGGAAGTAACCCGCGTAAATACTCAAACTGCTTGGACACAAAAACACACGACTTTATGACCTGTATCTTGAAGTCAATAAAGTCTTTATTCACCTTTGGCAAGCTTCTCAGTTGTAACAGTCGTTTACAGTAGCCCCTCAAAAGCCGTGTCTACCAGTTCCGATGCGAAAGAATCCAGGTACACGGCTGTAACCGCTTCCGACTTGTGGCCCATTGCTTGCGAGATAACCGATGTGCCGGCTCCGCTCATGCGCATCGTGGTAGCGAAGGTGTGCCGGGCCACATAGGTAGTGAGGGGCATGGCAATGCCGGCCAGTTGCCCAAGCGTTTTCAGGTCGTTGTTCACTTGCCCCAGCACCTTGTGCAGCCGGTTGCTTATCTGGGCGGGGCTGACGTGCTTGGCGGCATCCAACACCGGGAATACATAGCTGTCGGGCGTGGCAAAAGTTAACGGTCGGTAACCAGCCACAACAGCAGCGGCGGGTGCCAGTAGCCGCAGCGAGAACTTACCGCCCGTCTTTTGGCGCACGTAGTGCAGGCGGTCGGCATGACCGGTACCTGCGGTGGCCCCGCTCAGGTCGCGCCAACGCAGTTGGGCCAAATCCACGAAATTTATACCGCCCCCATAGAACGAGAATAGAAAGACGTCTTTTGCCAGCCGTTGCCGGTCGGTGGCCGGATTCAACGATTCGAGGCGGCGCAGCTCGTCGCGGCTTACGGCCCGCTTCGCCGTGCTCACGTCAAACTTGCCGATGCTGAACTTGTGCTTTTCGGCCACGGTGCGGGCAAAGGGGTAATGCTCCGCTTTGCTGACGCCGTTGGCAATGGCCCGATTGAGCACGGCTCTCAACGTGCGGAATCGGTTGGATAGGGTGGTTTCCTCGGCACCGGTGGCCCGTAGCGTGGCTTCCCATTCGTGGCAGAACGCAACTGTTACCCGGTCAAACGGCACATCGTACTTGCTTAGCCAGCCAGCCCAGGCGTCGGCTTGCCCCCGGCCGGTGGGCGGAGTAGGCGCGTTACTTTCGGCCGCTATGAACTTCGCCAGTTGGTTGCGTAGGTCGCGGTACACAATGGAATTTCCGCCCTGTCCGGTTTTGAGGTATCCCGTACTCAACTCGTCGCAATACGCCAGCAGCTTGACCCTTCGTGTGGCCTTGCGGCCTTCAATGGCTTTGGCGGCCACGGCCGGCGCATCGTGTTGTTCGTCGGCCTCAGCCAGCGTATCGGCGGCCCCGCTGTACTTAGCTTCCCATTCGACCAACGCTTTCAGCAGCTTGTCGCGGCCCGGCTCAGGGTAACTTTTGCGCACTTCCTTTTTGAGCGGGTTCCAGTACTTCGGGTGTAGGTTTAGTCCGGTAGCAATGTATTTCAGCTTGCGGTCTTTTGTAATGCGCACCATGAACGGATGAGCCCCATTGGCCAGCGTTTTGTAGGTGTAGTAAACGACTTTGACCGTGGCCTTGCCTTCCTTGTGTTCCGTCGTTGCCATATCTGTTTATTCCAACGCTGGTTTAAACGCTGGTTTAAACAAATATAATAGAAAGGGGGGTAACGACAATAAGCCGTAATAGGCAGAGGATGCTAAAAATGCCCTTTTTTGTATAGATAGGGGCTATTAGTAATTATCAATACCCCCAATTCCTATGCCTTACAAGCAGAGGGTCACTGGTTCGAACCCAGTATTCCCCACACTGATAAACAGCTACTTAGGCATAAGATTAAGTATCTGTTCTATCTTTGGAGCCTGCGGGTGCATTTGGCACTTGTTTTTATTCGGGAGGTTAGCTCAGTTGGTTTAGAGCGCTTGCTTCACACGCCAGAGGTCGAAGGTTCGAATCCTTTACTTCCCACCAGTATTACAGCCACTTTGCTTTATTGCGAGGTGGCTGTTTTCGTTGGCGCGCAGAGCAGCGTGGGCCGTCGTCAGTATCGGCCGAGCGGCGGACATTCCGGGCGAGAGCGTTGAGCCCCGGGCCGGCAACTTAGTGTCTATCTGAATAGGCGTCATGTCCGAATAGGTCTCCGTCATGCAGAGCGCAGCGAAGCATCTCACGTGGACGAGTAAACAAAACGGTTGTAACGATTGAATTACTCGTCCACGCGAGATGCTTCGCTACGCTCTGCATGACTCGTTGTTCCTGTCTGACTCGTCCCTGATTCCCCATTCGGATAGGTTCTTAGGATCAGACCCGCTGGGCGGGGCGGGAAAGCCCTCGTTTGCGGGGAAGCTTTGCTTTATGTTACATAATTATAATATATTCAATTATAAGTAATAGTTAATAATATGCTAGTAATAATCTATTTCATATAATTTCAATTATCGTAAGTCCGGATTAAACCTAACCTCGTAGTTGTCAGCAGCAAGTCAGTCTTCGGGTTCGGAGTAGTCCGCGAATCTGAACGCTAGCAACCGTTGTTCCGGCTGATTTTCCCTCCTTCTCCGCGCCGGTTTGCCGGTTCTGCCGCCCTTTCAAAGGGAATTGACCATCCCTTTTTTCTCACCCCCATCACTCCGCATACCAGCTTCACCCGATGCTGGCCGAAATCGGTTGTGGTATTGGGCCGAAAAATCTAGTAATCAGCGCCTTATTTCTTAGTTAATCGCATGCAATTATTCTCTTTCACTTCTAATACTGTTGTTTTTCTATGAAAAACTTTACCAAACCTCGCCAATGGTTGGGTGGGGCTTGTGCCATTCTGGCGCTCTCCGTTTGGGGCGTCCTGAGTCACACGCCGCTGGAAGCCAGTAGTCACCGCGAAGCGCCGCTCATTGCCGATGATCCGCTGGCTGACAACACCGATGTGTACGCCTTCGTGTCGCCCAACGACCCGAACCGGGTGGTGCTCATTGCCGATTACATCCCCTTTCAGCTGCCCCAGGGTGGGCCCAGCTACTATACGTTCGGGGAGAATATCCGCTATGAGATTCACGTGAAAAACAACGGGGCGACGACCGGCGACGATATTACGTACCGCTTCACCTTCACCCGCGCCAACGAAGATCCGAGCACTTTTTTCAATATCCGGCTGGGTAAGCAGAACCTGAAAACCACGTACATCTGCGAGAAAAGCGTGAATGGCGGCGCGTTCACGACCATCGTGACCAATGGCGTGGTGCCGGCTTACAATGTCGGGCCGCGTTCCATTACGACCACGGTGGGCCTGAACCAACCATCCTATACCGCGCTGCGGCAGAGCGCCGTGACCACGGCCACCGGCGGCGGCAACGAGCAGGTATTCTGCGGTTCTTCCGATGATCCTTTCTTTGTCGATCTCGGGGCGGTGTTCGATTTAGCGGGCGTACGCATCAACCAGGGCCACCGCGACGGGCTGGCGCACTACAACGTCAATTCGATTGTGGTGAGCGTACCGATTGCCGGGCTGCAAAAAGATGGCCAGCCGGTTTCGGCCGCTATGAATATCCTCGATCCCAACTACGTGATCGGCGTGTGGGCCTCGGCCAGCCGGCCTTCCATGCGGACACTAAGCGCCACCGGCGGGCCCACTACGGTGGGCGCCACGCCGACTTACGTGCAGGTATCGCGCCTGGGCATGCCGCTTTTCAACGAAGCCATTAACCCCATCGGCAGTAAAGACCTCTGGAACCGGCGCACGCCCTACACCGAGGATGCGGGCACCGACGACTACCTCTCGAACCCGGAGCTGGCACTGTATATGGACGACCGGCAGTTTGGCAGCGCGGTGCCGTCCCTGGCGGCCCTGCGGATTCAGACCAGCTCGCTGGCGGGCTTCCCCGGGTTGCCGGCCGGGGGATTTGACTTTGGGAATGGCAAGGCGGGCCTGTTTCCACTTAAAGGCAGCTCGAACGTGGCCGGTACGGCGCTGGACGACGCGGCGTTTGGCAACTACCTGCTCGTGTCGGGTAAGCCGCGCTCGGTGGATATCAAGCCCATCTTCCACACCGGCGTGCCCAACCTGCCGCCTTATCAGCTGGCCACCGGCAAGGGCGGCAACCCGCTGGCGCTTGGTAAGCCCTTCGTCAACAACTTCCTGCCCCTGACGGCGGGCGGACGGACTAACCCTGGCGGCGATATGCTGCGGCTGAACATGGCCGTGCCCGCCACCCCGCGCAACTCGCCCGATTTCAGCAACCAGGGCCTGCTGGCCGCCGCTGTGCTGGGTCTCACCGATCCGCGCTTCAACAAGAGCACGACGCTGCAGAATATTCCCAACATGGACGGCTTCCCCAACGGGCGCCGGCTGGAAGATGAAGTGGTAAAAATTGAGTTGCAGGCCGTGAGCGGCGCGGCGCTGGCCGCCATTGGTTTGTGGTACGACGACTACACGCCCAGCAGTGCTTCGCCGGTGACGCCGAAGCTGCGGGGCGTGCTGGACTTTTCCACGGGCGTGGAGCGCAACGATACGACTTTTCGCGCCGCTTTCCCCTACGTGCAGACGCCGTGGCAGGGATTCGCCATTCGCCGCTAATTCCCTTCCTCTAATCTGAACCGTCCGAAAAAGATGTCCTATAAATTATTGCGTACCTATTTAGTGGTGCCCGCGGTTGCGGTCGCCGCCATCGGGCTCTCGATGTGGAGCACCGTCCGGCACACACCGCTGGAAGCCAGCAGTCACCGCGAAGCCCCGCTCATCGCCGACGACCCGGTGGCCGACAACACCGACCTGTACACGTTTGTCGATCCCAATGATGCGAACCGGGTCAATATCATTGCCAACTATATTCCGTTTGAGCTGCCCCACGGCGGGCCCAACTACTCCACTTTTGGGGAAAACGTCCACTACGAAGTGCACGTGAAAAACAACGGGGCGACGACCGGCGACGATATTACGTACCGCTTCACCTTCACGCGCACCAACGAAGACCCGAGCACTTTTTTCAATATCCGGCTGGGCAAGCAGAACCTGAAAACCACGTACATCTGCGAGAAAAGCGTGAATGGCGGCGGGTTTACGACCATCGTGACGGGCGGCGTGGTGCCGCCCAACAACATCGGGCCGCGCTCCATCAGCGGGGCGGCCGGGCTGAATACGCCCGTGTACGAGTCGTTGCGGACGGCCGCCATCACGCCGGCCACGGGCGGTGGCGGCGAGCAGATCTTCTGCGGGCCGTCCGATGATCCGTTTTTTGCCGATTTGGGCGCCATTTTCGACTTGTCGAACCTGCGGCCTACCAACGGCTTTGATGGATTGTCGCACAAAAACTGCCACACCATTGCCCTGAGCATTCCGATTGCCACGCTGCAGAAGACCGGCCAGCCGGTTTCGGCCGCTATGAATATTCTCGATCCGGACTACGTGATTGGCGTGTGGGCTTCGGCCAGCCGGCCTTCCATGCAGACCCTGGACCCGACGACGGGCGCCGGCAGCAGCGGAACCTACGTGCAGGTATCGCGCCTGGGCATGCCGCTCACCAACGAGGTGATCAACCCCATCGGCAGCAAGGATGCCTGGAATGCGCAGAGCCCTTACGCGGAAGATCCCGCCACCGACGACTACTTGTCGAACCCCGAGTTGGGGCTGTACATGGATCAGCGCCAGTTTGGCGGGGCGGTGCCGCAGCTGGCGGCGCTGGATATTCAGACCAGCTCGCTGGCGGGCTTTCCGGGCATTCCGGCCGGCGGGTTTGATTTTGGCAATACCAAGTCGGGCCTGTTTCCACTTAAAGGCAGCTCGAACGTGGCCGGTACGGCGCTGGCTGACGCGGCGTTTGGCAACTACCTGCTCGTGTCGGGCAAGCCGCGCTCGGTGGATATCAAACCCATCTTCCACACCGGCGTGCCCAATCTGGCGCCTTATCAGCTGGCCACCGGCAAGGGCGGCAACCCGCTGGCGCTTGGTAAGCCCTTTATCAACAATTTCCTGCCACTGACGGCGGGCGGACGGACCAACCCCGGCGGCGACATGTTGCGGCTGAACATGGCCGTGCCCGCCACCCCGCGCAACTCGCCCGATTTCAGCAATCAGGGCCTGCTGGCCGCCGCCGCGCTGGGCCTGGCCGACGGCCGCTACAACACGACTACGGCGCTGCAGAACATTCCCAACATGGACGGCTTCCCTAACGGGCGCCGGCTGGAAGATGCCGTGGACCAGATCGAGCTCAAGGCCGTGGGCGGCGTGGTGCTGGCCGCTATTGGCTTGTGGTACGACGACTACACGCCGAGTAGTGCTTCGCCGCTCACGCCCCGTTTGCTGGGCGTGCTCAGATTCACCACCGGCGTGGAGCACAACGACACGACTTTTCGCGCCGCCTTCCCCTACGTGCAGACGCCGTGGAGCGGCACGGGCGCGGCCAGCGGCCCCACCAACGTCGTGATCAACCCCGACCTGACGGTGAATGCGCCCATGCCCGTCGAGGCCGGGACGTACAACAACGTGACCATCACCAGCACCGGCGTGGGCATTTTCAACGGTCCGATTAAAGTGAATGGGACGCTGACCGTGCAGACGGGCGGCGTGCTGAGCACGCGCGGCGTACTGGCCACCAATTACCTGCCCATCACGGGGCCCGGTAGTTTTGTGTTGCAGCCCGGCGCCACGCTGCGGATTTATGATCCCAACGGTATTGCTACGACGGGCGCTACCGGCTCCATTCAGGTTACCGGTACGCGCACTTTTGCCGCCGACGCCAGCTATGAGTACAACGGGACCGAGGCCCAGATCAGCGGTTCGGGGCTGCCCGGGCAGGTGCGTAACCTGACGGTGAACAACGCGGCGGGCGTGACGCTCACCAACGGCGGCGTGGGCATTGCCCAGACGCTGGTGCTGACCAACGGCAACCTGAATACGGCCAACGGCCAGCTCCTCACGCTGCTCTCGACGCCCACCGCCGGCACCGCCCTGGTCGTGAACACCAACGGCGCCGTGAACGGCCCGGCTACCATGCAGCGCGCCATCGATCCGACCTTCAACGCTGGACCGGGCTACCGGCACTACAGCTCGCCGGTGAGCAACACCACGCTTAATGACCTGGGAACCAATACGCCGGGCTTCACTCCGATTTTCAACCAGGCCTTTAATACGGCCGGGGACAACAGCGGCTCGGTGGTGCCCTTCCCAAATGTGTTCGCCTACGATGAGCGGCGGGTGGTGAATCCGGCCGATTCGCCTACGGCCTTCAACCAGGGTTTTGTAGTGCCGCTGGCCAGCGACCCGATGGGCGTGCTGACGGGTTACACTGTGAATATCAACGCCAGCGCGCTGGTCGATCTGACGGGAACGCTCAACAACGGCCCCATCGCCCGCAGCGGCCTGACCCGGGGCACCCTGGCGCAGAGTGGCTGGCAGTTTTTGGGTAATCCGTACCCCTCGCCGCTGGACTTCAGCCAGGCCGGCGGCGTGACGCGCACCAATCTGGATGATGCCATCTACGTGTTTCGGAGCACCGGCCCGTACGTGGGGCAGTACCGCAGCTACGTCAATGGCGTGGGTAATCCACTGGTGTCGGCCATGCAGGGCTTCTTCACGCGGGTCAGCACCGGGCAGACGACGGGCAGCTTCGCCCTCACCAACGCCGCCCGGGTGACGACCTTCTCGACCCTGCCGAGCTTCAACCGGGGCACGGCCGAAACCCGGCCGCTGGTCAGTCTGCGCCTGCAAGGCCCGGCTGGTCGCCTCGCCGATGAAGCGTTCGTGTATTTCGAGCAAGGTGCCACGGCGGGTTTCGACGCCCGCTTCGATGCCTACAAACTTCCTAACTCCTCGGGCCTGAGCGTGGGCAGCCTGATTGCCGGCGAGGAATTGTCGGTCAATGGTCTGCCGGTGCTGCCCAGCCCTACGGCTTCCACCACGGTGCCGCTGAACATGCGCGTGCCCGCCCTCGGGTCGTACACTTTGAATGCGGCCAGCCTGGTCAATTTCGGCCCCAACACCCAGGTACTGCTGCTCGATACCCAGACCGGAGCGCGCATCAACCTGACCCAGCAGTCGCAGTACATTTTCACGGCGGCGGCCCTCAACATGCCGGGTCGTTTCAGCCTGTACTTTGGCCCGGCCTCGGCATTGGCCACCAGTGCCGCCGCCCTGGCCGAGCAGGTACAGCTGTTTCCCAACCCGGTGCACGGCAGCTTCACACTGCTGCTGCCCGCCGAGCTGAGCCGCCTGCCGGTGACGGCCACGCTCTACAATCAGCTGGGTCAGGTGGTGTCGCAACGCACGCTGGCGGCTGGTCCCGCCGGGGCTACGGCCCAGTTCGATGTTTCGCGGCTGGCCCTGGGGGTGTACACTCTTCGGCTAGCGGCGGTTGGTAACCAAGTGATTAAACGAATCGTAGTGGAGTAAAATTAACTCACGGTATCAATCCAGACAGGTTTTTTCGGCCTGGGTTGATACCGTTGGCTTGAACTCCTTTCCCTTCTCTAACCCATCACCTAATGAAAAACTACCTGTTAGTAATGGCCTTGTGCGGGACGGCACTGGTCGTGCTGCTTACCGTGGCCCCGGCGCAGGCGCAGCCCGGCACGGGCGGCCCGCCAATAACCCCCACGCAGATTCCCATTGATGGGGGTGCTTCCCTGCTGCTGGCCGGAGGAGTGGCCTTGGGTCTGAAAAAAATTCGGGACCGGCGTCGGGTCAGCTAGACCAAAGTTCCTGTTCTCCCCGCAACGCGGCCTACTGATAAGTAGGCCGCGTTTTTGGTTTTCGGGGTGTTCCGCCGCTGGAAGCTGGGCATTGGGGACGAGCAGATTTTTGCGTTTAAAGGACTTACCTTAGTATAATATTAGTCATTATACTAGATTTATTATATGCTTGTTCTTGCGGATTCGTCGGCCGAGCTCCCGGTAGTTGATGACCTGCTCCAGAGCCTGTTGCTAGTGTCCCTGACCGGGGTGATTATTTTTCGCCCGATATACGCGCCCGGCGCGGGGGGCGAGCTCATCGACCTGGCCTACGAGTACCTGAACCCGACGGCTCAGCGCATGCTCGCCCTGCCCGAGTGCCCCCCCAATACATTCCTGACGCTCTACCCGCACGCGCACGAAACGGGGGTTTTTGCCTTTTACTGCACCACGTTTGAGTCGGGCCAGCCCGGCCGGTTCGATATTAACTATCAGCACGATGGGCTTGATAATTTTTTCCATCTGGCCGCCCTGCGCAGCGGGGAGCGGCTGGTAGTGAGCTTTACCGATACGGCCGACCACGACCGCACCCCGGTGGAACAGGCCCTGCGCGGCAGTCAGGCGCGCGAGCAGGCCGCCTGGGCCGATACGCAGCGCGATTATTTCCAGCGTATTTTCGAACAGGCGCCGGTGGCCATTGCCGTCCTGCGGGGACCGCAGTACGTAATTGAGCAGGCCAACCCGGCCGTGTGCGCCCTTTGGGGCCGCACCCAGGAGCAGGCGCTGCACACGCCCCTGTTTGTGCTGCTGCCCGAATCGGCCGGGCAGGGTTTTGAGGAGTTGCTCAATAGCGTGATGGCCACGGGTGAGCCGTACGTGGCGACCGAGATGCCATCGGTCATTAATCGGAATAATCGTTCCGAAACGGTGTACTGGAACTTCGTTTACCAACCCCTGCGCGATGCGCAAGGTGCGGGGGTCACCGTCGTGGCCATCGACGTGAGTGAGCAAGTTACCGCCCGTCAGCAGCTCCAGGAAATGAATGAGGAGCTGCGGGCCAGTAACCAGCAGCTCACGCGGACCAACGTGGACCTGGATAATTTCATCTACACGGCCTCGCACGACTTAAAGGCGCCCATTGCCAACATTGAGGGCCTGTTGCACGCGCTGCTGGACGAACTGCCCGCCGCCAGCCAGCAGGCGGCGGCGGTGGCGCCGCTATTGGGCATGATTCAGCTTTCGGTGGAGCGTTTTCAGGCCACCATTACCCAGTTGACCACCCTTTCCCAGCTCCAGCAGGCCCATGCCCAACCCACCGAGATCGTCAATCTGGCGGCCGTAGTCGATGCTGTCCGTCTCGACCTGGTGCCTCTATTGACCGCTACCGCCACCGAGCTCACGGTCGATGTCGACGCGCTTTCCATCGTTTCCTTTTCGGCCAAAAACCTGCGTAGTCTGGTTTACAATCTGTTGAGCAATGCCGTAAAGTACTGCGCCCCGGGCCGGCCGTCCGTAGTGTCGCTGCGCTGCCACCGGGTGGGGACGGTCATGGTGCTCGAAGTGCAGGACAATGGCCTGGGCCTGACCCCGGCCCAGCAGAGCCGGCTGTTCAGGATGTTTCAGCGGCTGCACACCCACGTGGAGGGCTCGGGGATTGGGCTGTATATGGTCAAAAAAATCGTGGAGAACGCCGGGGGTACGGTCCGTGTTCATAGTCAGGCCGGAGTTGGCTCCACCTTCACCGTTACGTTTCCCGGCTGAGGCCGTTTGACCGCTGCCATCCCCGAATCCGGGGCTTGCAGGTGGCCTTTTACCCTTGTTCATGCAAAAGCTTTCCAGCATTCTTCTGATCGATGACGACCCGACCACTAACTTCCTCAACGAGCGGTTGCTGACCAGTCTGGGGGTGAGTGATCATTTTCTGGTGGCTACCAACGGGCAGGAAGCACTCGATCTGCTGGCCCAGGCCTGCTATCCGGGCAGTAGCACCTGCCCCGCCCTGGTATTGCTCGATATCAACATGCCCATCATGAACGGGATTGAATTTCTGGAAGCGTACTACCCCAGCCCGCCGACTCCGCCCTTCGTGGTCATCATCCTGACTACTTCCACGCACCCGCGCGACCTGGCGCGGATTGGCTCGCTGCCCATCGCCGGGCTGATCAACAAGCCGTTGACCAAGGCTAAGATTGCGGTCATCCTCCAGTCGCACTTCCAACGCCAGCTCCCGGACCAGCCCGTGGCGTGAGTACCGGACTTTCCGGGTCGGATCCCGGCGCCGCGCTGGAATGGGCTGACGGGCGGCGGGGCGCTGGACGTGCCCAACGAACCCCGCCCGAACCTGCTCCTGGTTCTTCTGATGCAGGCCATCAACGTGACGGGTGACTTTTTCGGTATCTGGCTCTGCGGCAACGGCTACGGCGTAGCTTTGGCCAGCTTCCCGACCATTGGGGCCGGCTTCGGTTTCGGCAATTAGCGGCTGAATAAATTTCTGCCCGTGGCCCTTGCCAACACTCTGCGCGACGGATGGGCGGCAATGCGCACCCGGCGGCGGGCGCCTGTCGGGCCCGGTGCCCGCCGCCGGACCGGAAAAACAAGGTCAGATCAATCTTTAACCAGCGGACTGCCATGCGAATTGCCCACCTGATTCTGGCGCACCAGGGACCCGGCCAGCTGGCCCGGCTGCTCGCCGCCCTGGCCCACCCCGAGGCCGATTGCTACATTCA
>JAYWCH010000287.1:0-5117 GCA_043780755.1 Hymenobacter sp. | reverse complement strand
TGTTTATGCTGCTGATTCCGGTATTTTTCGTGCGGCTGGGGGTGAAAAAAATGCTGGCCATCGGGATGCTGGCCTGGGTGGTGCGCTACCTGTTTTTCGCCTACGGCAACGGCGGTTCCAGCTACTGGCTATTGATTGCGGGCATCGTGGTTCACGGTATTTGCTATGACTTCTTCTTCGTCACCGGCCAGATTTATACCGATAACCTGGCCGGGGAAAAGTCGAAAAGCGCGGCGCAGGGCTTCATCACGTTGGCCACCTACGGGGTGGGGATGCTGCTGGGCTCGCTGCTCTCGGGCCGGATCGTGGACGCCCACCAAACCCCCGGGGGCCTGCACGACTGGTCCGCCATCTGGCTGATTCCTGCCGCCATCGCGGGGGCCGTGCTGCTGGTATTCGTGCTGCTGTTTAAAGATGGGAACGCGCCCGTTCCCGTCGAAGAAATAAGCTACGCCGAGGTCAATGCCCGGCTGGAAGTATAGTAGCGCTCTACAATTCTCTCTGATGAATAAATTACGACTGGGGATGATTGGCGGCGGGCCGGGCGCCTTCATTGGGGCCATTCACCGCCTTGCCGCCGCGCTCGACGGGCATTACCTGCTCACGGCCGGCGCCTTCAGCAGCGACGCCGAAAAGTCGCGGGCCACGGGCGTCCTGCTGGGTCTGGCTGCCGAACGGGTTTACAGTTCCTTTGCGGAGCTGATCGCGGCGGAAAAGCAGCTTCCCGAAGCCGAGCGCATTCAGGTCATCGCCATCGTGACGCCTAATTACCTCCACTTCGAGCCGGCCCGGCTGGCCCTGGAAAATGGTTTCCACGTCATCCTGGACAAGCCGCTGACCTTCACGCTGGCGGAGGCCAAACTCCTCGGCGAAGTGGCGGCGGCCAGCGGCAAAAGGCTGTGCCTGACCCACACCTACACCGGCTATCCGATGGTGAAGGAAGCCCGGCAGCTCATCGCCGCTGGCGCCCTCGGCCCCATCCGCAAAGTATACGTGGAGTATCCGCAGGGCTGGCTGAGCGACTTCGAGGAAGGCACCCCCAACAAGCAGGCCGCCTGGCGCACGGACCCCGCCCGCAGCGGCGTGGCCGGGGCCATGGGCGATATCGGCACCCACGCCTTCAACCTGTTGGAATACGTGACCGGCTTAGCAGTCGAAAAGCTGTGCGCGGACATCAACACCGTAGTAGCCGGCCGCCGGCTCGACGACGACGGGGCCGTGCTGCTCCGGCTCGCCAACGGGGCCAGCGGGGTGCTCACGGCCACCCAGATCGCGGCCGGCGAGGAAAACAACGTCCGCATCCGGGTGTATGGCGAGAAAGGCGGCCTGGAATGGCAGCAGGCCGATGCCAACACCCTGCTGATGAAGTGGCCGGACCGGCCGGCCGAGATCCGCCGGGCCGGCACCAGCTACGTGGGCTCCTTCGCCCGGCACAACACCCGCACCCCGGCCGGCCACCCCGAGGGCTACCTCGAAGCCTTCGCCAATATCTACCGCAACTTCGCCCTGACCCTGCACGCCGATCTGATGGGCCACCCCGCCACCGCCGAGGCGCTGGATTTTCCGGGCCTGGAAGCCGGCATCCGGGGCATGGCCTTCATCGAAAACGTGATCGCCTCGGGACAGTCGGACAAAAAATGGACTGACTTTATCGTTTGACCCGTCTATGACTACTATCAAAGGACCCGCGATTTTTCTGGCCCAATTCATTGGGGATCAGGCTCCGTTCAATACGCTGGCCGGCATTTGTGCCTGGGCTAAAAGCCTGGGCTACCAGGGCGTGCAGATTCCCACCAGCGACCCGCGCTTCATCGATCTGCAAAAGGCGGCGGAAAGCCAGACGTATGCCGACGAGATCCGGGGCATCGTCAACGCGGCCGGACTGGAGATTACCGAGCTTTCGACTCACCTCCAGGGCCAGCTCGTGGCCGTTAATCCGGTGTACGACCAGCTGTTCGACGGCTTTGCTCCGGCCGCTTACCGCAACAGCCCGGCGGCGCGCCAGCAGTGGGCCGTGCAGCAGCTCAAATACGCCGCCCGCGCCTCCCAAAACCTGGGCCTAACGGCCCACGCCACCTTCAGCGGGGCGTTACTCTGGCCCATGGTGTACCCCTGGCCGCAGCGCCCCACTGGGTTGGTGGAGGCCGGCTTTGCCGAGCTGGGCCGCCGCTGGACGCCCATCCTGAACGCGTTTGACGAGTGCGGCGTGGACCTGTGCTACGAGATTCACCCCGGCGAAGACCTGCACGACGGCGTGACCTACGAGCGGTTTCTCGATCAGGTAAACCAGCACCCGCGTGCCTGTCTACTCTACGATCCTTCCCATTTCGTGCTGCAGTGCCTGGATTATCTGGAGTATATCGATATCTATCACCAGCGGATCCGGATGTTTCACGTCAAGGATGCCGAGTTTAATCCCACGGGGCGGCAGGGCGTGTATGGGGGCTACCAGCCCTGGCTGGATCGGGCCGGGCGCTTCCGCTCGCTGGGCGACGGGCAGGTCGATTTCAAGGCCATCTTCAGCAAGCTGGGTGCTTACGATTTCCCCGGCTGGGCCGTGCTGGAATGGGAATGCGCCCTCAAACACGCCGAAGACGGCGCCCGCGAAGGAGCCACCTTCATCCGCGACCACATTATTCGGGTAACCGAAAAAGCTTTTGACGACTTCGCCGCCACGGCCGCTAACCCTCAGCTCAACAATTCTTTGCTCGGAATTTAACCGTTGCCTCCCATGAGAAAAATCGCCTTCCTGCTCGCCCTCAGCGCCCTGCTCACCGCCTGCGACCCGGGCTACAAAAAAGACGGCCCTGATGTAGTCAACTCGGAAAATGCCGCCGCGGACGGCTCCGAAAAGGATTCCACCACGGCGGCCAACCTCTCGGCCGTGGCCCAACAGCCGCAGATCGACACCAGTGCCTCCAAGATCGGCACCGAGCATCCGGGCGGCGCCGTGGCGGCCGGCCTGAAGCTGATCGCGGCTTCCGACTGCGCGAGCTGCCACAAGGAACGGGAAAAAGTAGTCGGGCCGGCGTACGTGGAGGTGGCGCGCAAGTACCCGGCTTCCGAGGCCAATATTGCCATGCTGGCGGGCAAAATCGTCAACGGCGGCTCGGGCCACTGGGGCGCCGTGCCCATGACGCCGCACGTCGGCCTATCGGTAGCCGATGCCCGGGAAATGACCAAATACATCCTGAGCCTCAAATAGTAACGGTTTGCCCCGGCAGTTACCCGGCGGTTTAGCCCGCCGCAAAAACCCGACCTATGCCCGCGCTCCCCACCCGTCGCACGATGATTAAGAATATGCTGGCCGGCACGGCCGTCGCGGGTGCCGCCGGGACGTTGAGCGCGTTTGTGCCCGCCGCCCGGCCCCTTGTTGCGGAGGGGCTGCGGGGGAATATTCGCCATTCGGTCTGCCGCTGGTGCTACCAGGATTTATCGCTCGATCAGCTCTGCGCGGCCGCCAAGGGCATGGGCATCACCGGCATCGATCTGGTGGGCCCCGCCGATTGGCCGACGTTGAAAAAATATGGCCTCGATTCGCCCATGTGCAACGGCGCCGAAATCAACCTCACCGACGGCTTCAACGACCCGCGCTTTCACGCCGCGCTCCAAAAAAGCTACGCCGCGATGATTCCCCAAGTGGCGCTGGCCGGTTACAAAAACCTGATCTGCTTCAGCGGCAGCCGCCGGGGAATGGACGACGAAACCGGCCTGGCCAACTGCGTGCAGGGCCTCACGCCCCTGCTGGCCCTGGCCGCCCAACACAAAGTGGTGCTGGTCATGGAGTTGCTCAACAGCAAGATAGACCACCATGATTACCAGTGCGACCGCACCGCCTGGGGCGTGGCACTGGCTAAGCGGCTGGGCTCGGCGCAGTTCAAACTCCTCTACGACATCTACCACATGCAGATTGACGAAGGCGATGTCATCCGCACCCTGACCGCAAATCAGGCTTACATCGCGCACTACCACACGGGCGGCGTGCCCGGCCGCCACGAAATTGACGAAACCCAGGAGCTGAATTACCCGGCCATCATGCGGGCCATAAAAGCCACCGGCTACACCGGCTACGTGGCCCAGGAATTCATCCCCCGGCTGCCCGATAAGCTGGCGTCGCTGCGCAAAGCAATATTGCTGTGTGATATCTGATTGGTTGGGTTTTTCCCGGGGCCGGTTCAGGAACCTGTTTTTTTAGCGACTTGACTTTGTCTCCGACAACAATATTGACGAGTCATCCTGAGCAGAGCGAAGGACCTTATTACGGCTGAATCGCCTGGGTTCAGGAAATATTGGGCGGCGTTATCAGGTCCTTTGCAAGCTCAGGATGACAAAAGACTTGAATCTCCATAACTGCGGTTAAGCTGCGGGTCCCTCCGATTGCTTGCAATAGACTTTAGCGGCTTAAGAAACTGCCGTCTCCAGACAATCAGATAGTCTGGAACGGAGCAGCAGTTGACCATCACCTTTTTTATTCCCATGAAAAAACACCTCGTCGCCCTCCTCCTCGTCACCGGTAGTCTGGGCGCGGCCCACGCCCAAACCACGACCGCCAAACCGGAGGATACCGAGGTGGCGGGACCCATCCCGCCCGTGGTCGCCCCGGCCAGAATCAGCGGCAATGCGCCCGCCGATGCGCTGGTTTTGTTCGATGGCAAAAATCTTGAGCAGTGGGTGTCGGCCGATAACCGCAGTGCGCCGGCGGCCTGGACCGTGGCCGGCGGGGTGCTCACCGTGAAGAAAGACCAGGGCAACATCGAAACCAAGCGCAGCTTTGGCAACTACCAGCTGCATTTGGAGTGGCGGATTCCGGCCAATATCAGCGGGACGGGGCAGGCTCGGGGCAACAGCGGCGTCTTTCTGGCCTCGCTGGGCAAGGGCGATCTGGGCTATGAGCTGCAGATTCTGGATGCGTATCAGAATAAGACCTACGTCAACGGCATGGCTGGTAGTCTCTACAAGCAGGCCATTCCCCTGGCCAATCCCGCCCGGAAGCCCGGCGAGTGGCAGACCTACGACGTGGTGTGGACGGCACCCGTTTTTGCCGCCGGGGGCGCGTTGCTGACGCCGGCCTACGCCACCGTTTTTTTCAACGGTGTGCTGGTGCAAAACCACCGGGC
>JAYWCH010000286.1:0-3027 GCA_043780755.1 Hymenobacter sp. | reverse complement strand
GGCTTACCGTCAGGCCCGTCGGGCCAAATGGGGTGGGGTACGCCACCAGCGTGGCCGGCAGCAGCCCAAACGTGAGCAAGCGCGGGCCGTAGTACTGCGTCGATTCGCTATTGCGATCCTGCTGGCGCAAGCGGTAGTAGTGGGCACCCATTTTGCCGGGCGTAGTGTCGACGAAGCGATAGGTGGTTGGCGTCGTGCACGAGCCTGTGCCCTGGGCGGCCACGAAGCCAAGCTCGCGGAAGGTCTGCCCGTCGAGCGAGACTTCTACTCCGAAGCCCTGGTTATTTTGCTCCGAAGCCGTGGTCCAGCTCAACACGGCGTTGGGACCCGAGCGCGCGGCCGTGAAGGCCGTCAGCCCCACCGGCAGCGGCAAGTTTATATCGGCCAGCGTCCAGCGCGAAAAACCCGTCACGTTGTTCAGCACGGCCAGGCCGGTTCCGGCCGAGCTCAGGCCCTTAATCTGCCAGGTCACCCCGCTGTTGATCGACTTAAAGAACCGCAGGTTGACGGGCGCAATGCCGTTCAGCTCGTGGATAAAGTAGCTCATGGTCATATTCAGATCCAACCCCGTAATGAGATCGGCGCTGATATCGAAGTAGCGCAGGATGCCCTGGTGGCCGGCCGCACCCACCGGGGCGGTACCCGTAGTCCGAATCACGCGGGTAACGCCGGAGAGCGTAGAGGCCACGGCGGGCTGCATCGACAGACCGATGCCACCAAATGTTTCCAGAACGCCGTTGGTGGGCGTGCGGGTCACATCGACCTGGCCCAGCACATAACTGGTTTCCGTTTCGGCCAGATTAGCCAGCGGGTCGAGCTTAATGCGATAGTTGGGACCAGTAGCCAGCAGGCCGCTAATCATCTGCACGCCGTTGTAGATTTCGACGTCGTTGGTCAATGTTTTAGTGGTTCCCCCGTTGACTTCCAGGTTGAAGTACAACCCGCCACTTACCAGTTGGGCACCAGGACCGGTCAGCCGCACGGTACCCGTTGAACAAGTAAACAGCCCGGTATTCAGCATGTCGCCCTTAATTTCCAGGTCTCCCAGGGTCTGGGTAAAGACCCCGGTGCTGCTGTTAGTGAAAGACCCATTGATGAGCATATTACCGCCGGTGTGGTTGATAATTCCGGCGTTGCTCAGGTTACCCAAAAAAGTGGTCAGGCCGTTCGAAATCACCATAAGCTGCCCGCTACTGACCACGGTATTGGCATCGGCAAGAATCGTGGTACCCGTGCTAACGAGGCTATTGCTACCCCCGGTGCCAGTGTTACTGATGTTATTGACTACGTTGCCGGCCAGCACAACTCGCCCGGCGTCCATGCTCATGGCGGTGAAGGATTGGCTACCAATTCCCACCAGACTGATCTGGCTGATCGTATTATTGCTCACGTTATTATCTGGCGAAGCAGCAGTGCCGCAGTTCACCGCGATGCCGCGAAAATTCTGCGTGCCCGAGTTGGTCCAGACGCCGCCGGTGGCGCCGGCCGCCTGCCCGCCAATGACGTTGCTGTCGATCAGCACCTGATTGGCCGTGAGGCCGGGATGGAAGTCGATGGCCGTTTGGGCGGTCGTAGCCGGGAGGACCGAGTTATAGTAAAAGCTGTTGTTGCTGATCGTCCACTGGTTGCCGTTGCCCGCCGCTACCAACAGGCCCGCACCCATGAAATTGAACAACTTACAATAGCTCAGGGTAAAATTGTCGTTTCGGCTGACGACGCTCGGATTAGCCGCGTATACCAGGTTGACGGGCAACTCGATAGCCGAGGCATTACCGATCAAACTTAAGGTCAGGGTATTAAAGTCACTTCCGGTACTGATGCCATCACCCGCCATGACCACCACGCCGCTGGCCGCCCCGATAGCCGAACCCAGAACCACAGCTTCACTGATAGTATTGTGGGAAGCATCACCGCTGAAAACTACCGTCGGACTCAAAATACTGGTCTGCTTGAGCGTAAGATTCCCGGCGGCCGTGCCGTTATTGCCGCTCACGATCGTGTTGGTACTGTTGGTCCCGAAAGTGAGCGTTCCCGTGATAACTGAAGTCAACCCCGGCGCGGGCAGCAGCGTGAGCGTATTGGGCAACGCGTAGGCTTTATTAAACGTCACGTTCTCCGTGAAACTGGCGTCCAGCAGCTGAATTTCATAGGGCTGTCCGAGGGCAGAGAGTAGTTCTACCGCCGCAACTGCCGCTCCAATGGAAGGATACGTGGCCAATGCACTAGACCCAACTGTAATGATGACTTTGGCCGGCGCCTGGGCGCTCAGCAGCAAAAAACTAACCAGCAGACAAAGGATCTGCCCGACGCGCCGGACCCGGCCCAGCCGATGGCTAAAAAATGAGATCGAAGAAAGTAAGATTGTATGTTTCATAGCTCAGAAATACAATTAGAAGAAGGAGGTAATAAAGTCAGGATTTTAGCTGTTTGGCCGCTTACCCGGAGGTAATCAGCCCAGTCTCATCCTTTAAAAATTAGTTTCAATTCATTGGCCAGGAAATAAAAATCGGCGCAACGACGCCGCTTATTAGTGGGGTAATACTATTTACTACGTGCATTATTACACTTATTCAGATACACATAATCACCTATTTAGCTAATTCAAATGCTCAGTTTATCGTTCAAACTTGCGTCGACTTTTTAATTCCTCCCAGCAGCGTGCTGACAGGATTAATTAATTCTTTAATAGTTGCTATTTTAATAATTCTCAACCCCTGAGATGCCGAGAAATACCTCTTTCCTAGCAATAGCCCCCGATGCTGCCGCGCTGGTTTCTCTGGCTCTGTTATTGGAAGAATCATAAAAATAACTCCGCTTCGCCGCCCGGCGCGACGGCACCGGCGGGCGCAAAAAAACCGGTCGAAAGAGGAAAACTCCTCCTTCGACCGGTTTTAGGCAACTTATTGAGCCGCTCGCCCGGCGGCCGGGGCGCTACTCCCGCACCACCCGCTGGTGCAGCACCTGCCCGTTGAACGTGGCCGTGAGCACGTAAGAGCCCGGTCCGCACACCGGCACCACCGCCACCGA
>JAYWCH010000285.1:0-11323 GCA_043780755.1 Hymenobacter sp. | reverse complement strand
GGGACTTCGACGCTCTGAATAATCTGTTTCACCACGTCGTCCGGGGTGCCGCCTTCCATCTCCCGTTCCGGCGTGAGCAGGATGCGGTGGCGCAGCACGCTGGGAGCCAGAAACTGCACGTCTTCGGGCGTCACGAAGTCGCGGCCGCGCAGGGCGGCCAGGGCCTTGGCCCCGTTGAGCAGCGCCAGCGAGGCGCGGGGCGAGGCACCCAGGTACAGCGACTTGTGCGTGCGGGTCTGGCCCACGAGCTGGGCGATGTAGTCCAGAATATTGGCCTCTACGCGCTGTTGGCGCACTTGCTGGCGTAGGACCTGCAAGTCGGCGGCCGAGAGAATGGGCTGCACGGTTTCGAGGTGGGCGCTGCCCCGGCCGGCGTGGTGGCCGCTCAGAATCTGCACCTCTTCGGCCAGCGTAGGGTAGCCCACGTGCAGCTTAAAGAGGAAGCGGTCGAGCTGGGCTTCGGGCAGGCGGTAGGTGCCTTCCTGCTCGATGGGGTTTTGGGTAGCGAGCACCAGAAAGGGCTCGGTCATGGCGTAGGTGGTGCCGTCCTGGGTCACGGTGCGTTCCTCCATCACCTCAAACAGGGCCGATTGGGTTTTGGCGGGGGCGCGGTTGATCTCGTCAATCAGCACCACGCTGGCGAAAACCGGCCCGGCCCGAAACTCGAAATCCCCCTTGTTCTGACGGAACAAGGACGTCCCCAGTACGTCCGACGGCATCAGGTCGGGCGTGAACTGGATGCGGCTGAACGGCACGGCCAGCGTGCGGGCCAGTAGCTTGGCCATGAGGGTTTTGGCCACGCCGGGGACGCCTTCGAGCAGCACGTGTCCATCGGCCAGCACGGCCGTGAGCAGCAATTCCAGCAAATCAGTCTGCCCAACGATGATCTTGCCGATTTCCGCCCGGATGGCGTCGGTCTGGGCGGTGAGGCGGGCAAAGTCGGTGCGCGGGGCAAAGGAGGTTTCGCCCGCGGCCGGGGTTTCGGCCGGAAGTGTTTCCGGCTGGTCGGCCGGCCCGTCGGAGTTGGTCGTGCTGGCCGCGTTCGAAGCGGGCGCGACGGAGGCGGCGAGGCTGTCGGCTGGGCCAGATGAAGAAGGATAAAGGGCGGGATCGAGCTGTTCGTTTTCCATAAGAGCGGGCGGCGGCAGAGCGGATTACTATGAGCCAAAAGCAGGATTAAGCGGCAAATAATGAGTGAAAAACCGGGTTTAAAGCCAGTGGGAGGCGAATAGTGGTATAGTGCAATTTGCTAAAAAGCGCTAATCCCGGCACAATGCAAAAACGTTTTCAGCGGTTGACTTCCCGTTTAAAATCACGCAGCGCCTTGCTCAGCAGCAACAGCTCGCGGTCGGTGATGCGGGGGGCGGTGCGGGCGAAATTTACGAGGCGCAGCAGCTCATCCACGCGGGGCCGGGGCAGGCCCGACTTCTGGCTGAGCCGCTCGCGGAAGTCGGCATCGCTAAAATCCGGGTTGGTTTCCTGGAAGCGGTTGCGCAGGTAATCCCGGAACAAACCGACTTTTTTCTCGGCCATGACTTCATGGCTGCGCCCTTGCCGGTAGAGCCCGGCCACGGTGCGCGTGAAGAGCAGCGTAGTATTGGGGAGAGGTTTGAGGGTGGGAATAATGCGCTGGCGGCGGCGCGCCTCCACCAGCATAAACAGCAGCGCCCCGATCAGGCTGAGGTAGTAGGCCACCCGCAGCGCCTCGTGGGCAAACACCACCCGCAGCAGCGACTGCTCGCCCACGGGGCCTTGCTTCTGGTATTCGTCCCACCAGGAGCGGCGGGCGGGCAGATAGGCCAGGGCCGCCGCCGCGAAGCCGGCGCCCCCGGTTCGCAGCAGGTAATAGTTGGTGAAGGCCGCGGGC
Organism: Hymenobacter sp.; assembly: GCA_043780755.1. Taxonomy (GTDB): domain Bacteria; phylum Bacteroidota; class Bacteroidia; order Cytophagales; family Hymenobacteraceae; genus Hymenobacter. The sequence goes on along the minus strand of JAYWCH010000285.1, from coordinate 9,456 downwards.
GTGCTGCAAACGTAGAAATGCCCCCGGCCGTGATCGAGGCGAATAAACACGGCCCGGCCCTGCTCGTCGGTGGCCAGCGTCCGGCCCACGCGGCCCGAATCCACCACGAGACGCTGGGCCCCGGCGCCGCCGCTGACGCGCAGGCGGCCCGGACTCAGCCGGGAATTGGTGAAGCGCAGCTCCACCGAATCGGCCACCAGCAGGCCGGCGGCACTGCGACGGGTGGGCAGATCCGCATTTTTGAGCGATAAACCCAGGCTGTCGCGCAGCACGTTACCCGCGCCGCTCCACGATTCGGCCGCTACCAGGGCATCATTGCCACGGGCCACGAATTGCAGCAGCGCCAGCGCATCGGGTCGGCTCAGCTCGAAATCGGTGTTGATAAACAAGTAGTTCGCCGGACCGGGCCGCAGCGGTAGCGGGGCGCGGGTGCGCTCGGGCGGTTGCGGGGCGGCGACTGAATCCGGCCGGGCGCTGGGTTCCTGACCGGCGGCCGGGGTCTGCTCCAGGCTTTGGCCCGTGAGCTGATTGTACACCGGCAGACGCACGGCCTCGATGGAATCGGTGCCGAGCAGGCGCGGGAGCTGGTCGTAAAGCACGTAGGTACCAAACGGGATTTTATCCTTGTTGGCATAGCTCGGCGTCCAGTCCGGGGGCTGGGGGCGGTTGTATTCCAGGGTGATGTAGCCGGCAAACAGCAGGATCATCCCCAGTAAGTACAGGCGGAAAGTAGGTAGCTGAAGCATCAGGCCGGCAGCGGGTTAGGCGAAGAAAATCCCACGGCTGTGGTCGCGCCGGCCAGCTGCCGGCTCACGGCCCGCTGGCTGGCGCGGGCCTGCTGGTAGAGAGCGGAATTGAGGCGCAGCTCTCCGTACCACACGTACTCAAACTCGCGGGTGGCGCTGCGGAAGGCTTCGCGCAGGGGGCCGCCCGCCAGCTCGGCCAGATAGGCGTGGTTGGTTTTGTCAGGCTGCCAGTGGGTGAGGCCGCGATCGGTGAGCTGTTTGAGGACTTCCAGATAGCCCAGGCGGGTGGCTAGCCGGAAGTTGCCGGCCCCCTCGGCGGCGGCGATGCGGGCGGGGAAATCCACAGCGTGAATGTTTTCCGGGACGGTATCGTAAGTCAGCGGCCCCCGGCGTGGCGTCCGCCCGAACACGCCGGTAATATCGACTTGCAGCAGCTTGAGAACCGCGAATACCAGCATGGCCAGCACAACGCTGTACAAGCCGTACTTCCCTGTAAACCGGGCCGTGGGCGTGCTGATAAGCCCGCCTAGCCAGCGCCAGAACCGGCGCCGGAGAGCGTCCCAGGCGTCGTTCGTCGCCTCGGGCGTCGCGTAGCGAAATTCCCGTTGCCCGGCCAGCTCCCGCAGGCGGGCGGCGTCTGGACGGCGGGCGGGCAGGAGCGCGTTTCGGTCGGGCGGCAGGGGTTGCGGGCGGTGGGAATCGGCAGCGGCTAGGGCGGGCGCGCTGCTGGCCGCGGGCGCGCCCGCCGCCAGCAGGCCGAGTAGCAGCAGCCAGCGCCGGGAGAGCCGGGGGAAGTCCGCCCCGTTTTTTAGCCTGATTAATAATTTGTGCACTTCCGGTGATGCTAACTGCGGTTTAGGTTGATTCGAATTACTGGTGTTAGCTGCTGTTAAACAGGGAGTTGTGTTAGATGCTAGAAGCAGCTTCAGCCGATTTAGAAACTATCGCTATTCTCAAATGACAATAGCGACGAGTCATGCATAACGTAGCGAAGCATCACGCGTGGACAAGTAATCCTTATCTAACGCAGATGATTACTCGTCCACGCGAGATGCTTCGCTACGCTCTGCATCTCGGATTTTAATTATAGGAACAAGTCTATTGCCGTTTTCCAGGAATCCGGCAGGTTGATACGTCCCAGCAGCTCCGGGTTTGATTTCGGCCGGCCTGGCGTTTAGTATTCGCCTTCCTCATCGGGCCGGTAGGCCGCGTTGTGGACTTGCGGCGCCGCGCCCTGGCCCAGCGTGTCGACCAGCTGGCGCAGGCCCACGCCGTCTTTGCGCTCTACCAGGTTGAAATATTGAAAGGCCAGCACCAGTAGCAGGGGCGGGTAGATCAGCAGCAGGCCCATCCCGTTGAGGATGACGCCGGCAATCGAGAAAGATGACGACTGCTGCTGGCCGGCGTGCAAAATCGCCTGCAATCCTCCCGACAGCATTACCACGGCCAGCCCCACGCCCGCGATTACCACGTAAAAAATCAAAACCATCAGCATGATCAACCCGAAAGTGGACCACCACTTGCCGCGGATCAGGCTCAGGCAGCGGCTCATTGTGGTGCTGAATCCCGTGCCTTCGGTCAGCTTCACCATGAAAAACAGGCTGAAGGCCACGCTCAGGTAGAGGCCGGGTACGATCCCCAGCACGAAACCCAGAATAACAATCAGCGAGAGGCCCCAGGTCGAAAAAAAAGCGCTGAGGAACTCGCGGCGCACCACGGCCCAGACCTCCGCCACGGTCACGACCGGGCTGGGGCCGCGACGGCGCACGACCAGGGTCAGATAGCCGTAGATGCTGATAACCAATAAGGTAAATAAGACGCTGCTGAGCACCGAATCGAGCCAGGAAGCCGGCGTGGTAAGGGCGGTACTCATCACAAAGCCTTGTAAACCGAATAGTTTGCCCACGGCCTGGCTACCAGGCCGGCCGGCGTGTGGCAGTTGGAACAGGACCGACATCAGATTTTTAACCACGGCAACCGGCAGCACCAGGTAGAGCAGCACCCGGCCCAGGGGCTGCCAGTGGGCCCCAATAAAATCGAAGGTGGCCGAGATCTTCTGGCCGAAATCCCGTTCCTGACGAAAATCGGACTCCTGAGTAAAGGTGAGACGCATGGAAAGAAGGGGGTGAATATTTCAGAAGGGAGCCGCCGCCGTTTCGACCGAAACCGGCCGTGCCAGTCGGCGTAGCAGCCGGCGGGGATACGCGACAAAATACCAGCCAATAAACGCCGCCGAGCTCCCGATAATGGCCAGGCTGGCCACCACTGGCATCTCAGTATGGCGCGTGACGAATCCTTCCAGAAAGCCCGCCACGATAAAAATGGGCACCAGTCCGATGGCCATCTTCAGCCCATCGCGGGCCGATTGCCGGAAAGCCGCCGCCCGGCTGTAAGTGCCCGGAAACAGCAGCCCCTGCGCCATGACGAAACCCGCCGCCCCAGCCACGATAACGGCCGAAATCTCCAGCGTGCCGTGAATCCAGATGGTCAGCACGGAGGCGCCCAGCAGCTGATAATGGTAGAAAAAATACTGGAACGAGCCCAGCATCAGCCCCGTGCGGAACATTTGCACGAGCGTGCCCACGCCCAGGGTGACGCCCAGCACGAAGATATTCAGGGCCACGTATATATTATTGAGGGTAATACCCAGAAACATCAGCGTCTCACCTTCCTGCTTGTAAACCGCCATGGGGTCGCCCTTGCGGATATTTTCGATGGTCTGATTCACGTAGGCATCGCCCATCACCACCCGGACAAAGGAGTCGTCGTAGGCGGCCGAAAGGGCGCCCAGGCCGGTAAAGACCAGAAAAAGCAGCGCCGTGAGGGCCAGCGTGCGGTGGTGCCGGCCCACGACCAGCGGCAGCTCCACGGCCCAGAACCGGACGAAGCGCCCGCCGCCCTCGCGCCGGTTGGCGTAGAGGCGCTGGTGAACCTTGCCGGTCAGGCCGTTGAGATAAACGGTGGTGGGGGAAGCGGGGTAAAAGGTCTGGGCGTATGCCAGGTCGTCGGTGAGGGCCACGAAGCGGGCGGCCAGCTCTTCGGGGCCGGCGGCGGGCCCTTGTTCGTACTGCTGCCAGCGCGCCTGATTCTGGCGCAAAAAAACGGCTTCTCGCATCCAGGGAAAGAGTTAACGGTATAAATCAGCCCAGTAAATATAGGAACCGGGCCGCGCTGGCGCCATTCAAGCACCTTCAGCTAACCGAAAAGTCTGGTCCGGAGTTAAGTTCGTAGCCAGATTCGTCGGGTCCGGCCCGCCAAAAAGCCGGTGCGGGGTTTATCGGTCCACTGATGTTACGCACCAGATTGTCTGACAGCCTGGAAACGGTAGTTTCTGACCCGGCTAAAGCGTCTTTCCCACATCTTCCTCAACTGGCTGTGTAACATCAGCGGTTTACTTGTTCAATTCCCCTCAGTCCATGGCTACCATCCGCGTCCACACGGCGCAAAACGTTACGCTGGAGTACGAAGTCGCCAGTCTGGGCGACCGCATTGTGGCGGCGCTGCTCGATTATTTGGTGCTGGGCGCGGCGGCGGTGGCGCTGCTGTTTGTGATCGGGCGAATTCTCGGGCGGGGATCGTCCTCGTCCCGGGAATTTCTGGTGATCTCGCTCCTGGTCATTGCCGTACCCTTCGTTTTTTACCAGCTGCTCTGCGAGATTTTTTTTAACGGGCAAAGTCTGGGCAAAAAAGCCCGCCACATTAAAGTCGTCCGCCTCGACGGCACCGCGCCCACCCTGGGCGACTACCTGTTGCGCTGGTTGTTGCGGATTGTCGACCTGCAGTTTGGCGGCTTGGTGGCCGTGATCACCATTGCGGCCAACGGCCGGGGGCAGCGCCTGGGCGATCTGGCCGCGGGCACCACGGTTATCAGCGTCCGCGTCCGGCCCGGTGCCGCCGCCGGGCTGGCCCCGGGGAGCGATTATCTGGCTGGTTATCAGGTGGTATTTCCGCAGGTAGCCAGTCTGGCCGATCACGACGTCACCCTGATCCGCCAGCTGATGCAGCAAGCCCGGGCCCGCGATAACTACGAGTTACTCAATCAGCTCGCCAACAAAGTAAAATCCCTCACCGGCATCCAAACCGACCTGCAGGACGGTCCCTTCCTGCAAACCGTACTGCGCGATCACGCCCACCTGGCCTACCAGGGTTGAGCCGTAGCGGTTATTCCCGTTACGAAGCAACTTGCCCGACGAGTGTAGAGACGCGATTCGCGTCTCTACACTCGTCGGGCTGCCCGTTAACGCCAGCGCGAAGGGTCGCGTCTCTACTGCGACCTATAATAAACAAGCTGAAAATCAGCGTACCATCCGGGATTCCTGCGAGCGGTGCAGCGACGAATCCCGGATGATCAGCTCGGGCTTGAGGATGAGGTGGGGCGGGGCGTACGCCGGGCCGCGCTTAAGCAGCTGTAAAAAGAGCTGGACGGCCGTTTCCCCCATCTGCTCGGCGCGCTGGTCCACGACGGTCAGGCGCGGCTGGGTCATGGTGGTGAAGGGCTCGTTGCTGAAGCAGGCCATCGCAATATCTTGCGGGACTCGCAGGCTTTTTTCCCGCAAAACTTCCAGCGCACCCACCGTAGGAATGGCGTAGGCCGCAAAAACGGCGTCGAGCGGAGGATCAAGGGCCAGCAAATGCTGCATCCCCAGGCGGCCGGCATCGTGCGTGAGGGCGGGCAGCGAGTAAATCCACTGTTCCTCGAAGGGCAGGCCGTGGGCTTCCAGCGCCGCTTTGTAGCCTAGCAAGCGGTTGCGACTGGTGTTCAGATGTTGCGGGCCGGCCAGGTGGGCAATGCGCGAGCACCCTTGATCAATCAGGTGGCTGACCGCCTGGTAGGCACCCTGAAAATCATCCAGAATCACGGCCATGCTGTTGGGAATATCGGGCACCCGGTCGAAGAAAACGAGCGGCGTGCCCTGGTCCCGGACTTGTTCAAGGTGTTGGGTGTCAAGTAAAGTGGTGGCCGAAACGGACATCAGAATCCCTTCGACCTGGGCCGCCAGTAAGGCGCCGATATTGCGTTGTTCGCGCCGCAGGTCTTCGTTCGACTGGCACATGATGACGTTGAAACCTTCGCGGGTGGCGACCTTTTCAATGCCGTTCATCACGGCCGGAAAGAAGTAGCCTTTGATGTGCGGCACAATCACGCCCAGCGTCTGGCTGCGTCCCCGGCGGAGCGCGGCGGCCAGCTGGTTGGGCCGGTAATTCAGCTCCTGGGCCATCAGCCGCACCCGCGCCTTGGTGGCTTCGCTGATGTCGCGGTGGTCGGTCAGAGCCCGTGATACGGTGGAGGTGGATAAATTCAGGTGTTGCGCCAAATCCCGGAGCGAGGTCTGCTGTTTTTTAGCGGTCATGGTCAGGTAATAAGCGTTCAGCAATAAGCAATAGCGGCCCGGGCGGCGGGCGCCCCCGGCAATAATCACCCCTAAGAAACGCCATAAATCCAGAATATCCCGCAAATCTTTTTTGTCACCCGGGACGCGGCCCTGTGCCGGGCGCCGTAAGCAGCTAGGCGTTACTCCGGCCCCAATCGGCCCCTTCTTTCGTCCAGCGTAAAATTAATCAAAACCAAAAAAGCCCTTCCAAGTAGTTGGAAGGGCTTTTTTCGGGCGAAGAATTAATTTTATTCCACCACCAGCTGGCGGGTTGCGGCTGGCTGACCATCCACGGTGAGGCGCAGCAGGTACAGGCCGGGTTTGGCGTTTGCAGCTTCCCATTGCAGGAATTGCGGGCCGGCCGGCAGCAGAGCCGACGTTTGCGTTGTCACGCGCCGCCCCACGGCGTCAAATACGGTAAGCATCACGCGGCCTGAATGCGCCAGGGTGAAAGTCAGCTTGGCGCGGCCCCGGGTGGGGTTGGGAAATACGCTCAGGCCCGTGGCCAGATCGGCGCGATCCCGCACCGTGGTGACCACGCCCGTGGCGTTGGCTACGGCGATGTCGCGCACCGTCAGGCCGTTGCCGACCGCCCCCACCAGGGTCGTCGCGCCGGTGGTCAGGTTCACGGTGTAGAGGCTGCTGTTGACCGAGGCGGCCGAGTTGGCGACCAGGTAGGCCGTGTTGGTCCCGGCCGTGGCGCTGTAAATATCCAGGCTGACGTTCGGGATAGTATTCAGCGTCAGACCCGAGCTGCCAATGGTATTTAGCTTGCCGTCGTTGGGCGGTAGCTGGGTCGTCAGCACGTTCAGGCCGGCGTCGTAGTCGTAGAGCGTGGTGCCCGAGGTGCTGCTGGCGCCCATGAAACTGTTGGTGTAGGCCACCGTGACCACGGCGGGCGTGGCGGCGGCGTTGGCATCGCCGGCGGCGTAGGCCAGCGGCGTATCGGTGGCGGCAATGGTGCCATCGAGGGGATTGAGGCGGTAGTTGGCGCGGTTGGCGCCCACCACCCGGATGCGGTCCACGGTGGGGTTGAAGTCGAAGCCGACAGCGCCCGTGCCCAGGGCCAGCATCACCGGCGACCCCACGGCGATCGCGCTGCCATTCGTCGCGTTGACGGTGTAGAGCTGCGCCATTTGATCGGTCGCGCGGTAGCCAAGCCCATATAGAACGTTGGTCGCGGGACGAATATCCAGCCCCACCACGACCTGATCGGCCGGCACGCCCGTAAGGCCCACCGAAGTACGAATCGTGCCGGGCAGCGCCGTATCAAACGTCAGCAGATTGGTGCCGGCCAGGCCATAAACCAGATTGCCGGTCACGGCCCCCGGGGCGGTGCGAACAATGCGCAACGCAATGTCCGTCAGTGGAATGGCACTAGCTCCGGTGGGCCCCACCGCTCCGACCAGCGTAGTGGTGCCGGTAGTCAGGTTGAGGGTATAAAGCTGATTGGTGCCGTTGAAAGGCGTTGCCGTGGCCCCGGAGAGGTAAGCCTGGTTAGCGCCGGTGGCGGGGTTGAAATAAATGTCCAGGTCCGAATCAACCAATACGTTGGAGCTGATGCCCAGTGGCCCCACCGTATTCAAAGCGCCCATGTTCGGCGGGCTCTGGGTAGTGAGCCGGACGTAGGTTTCGTCGATATCATAGAGCGTGGTAGCGGTGGCGCCGATGTAGCTGTTGGTGTAGGCCACGGCGCCGATGCCCGGCGTCTGCGCCGCGTTGGCATCGGCGGCGGCGTAGGTCAGGTTGGTATCGGTGGCCGCCAGCGCCCCGGTGGTGGGGTTCAGGCGGAAGTTGCTGTTGTTGGCGCCCGTCACCCGAATCCGGTCTACGGTGGGGTTGAAATCGAACCCCACCCGCCGTACGTCGCCGGGGCTGGCCGCGTTGGTCCCCAGGTTTAGGGTGAGTGCGCTGCCTACCGTCGTGAGTGCCCCAGAGCCCATGTTGACCGTGTACAGCTGCGCCTGGGTGGTGGCCTGGTTGTAGCCAAGGGCGAAAACCTCGCCCGTATTGGGGCGGCTGTCGAGGCCCACCAGCGTCTGGCCGGGGCCCAGGCCGGTGATGGGCGTGGCCGCCGTGAACGTACCCGGGGCCGTGACCTCAAACGTCACCAGCCGCTGATCTGTAGCCGAGGCCGTGAGCAGCCCATAAGCCGTCTGGGCCCGGGCCGCCCCGGTGGAAAGTCCCAGCGCGATCAGCCCCAGGCAGGTGCCGCGCCAGGGCGCGGATCGGAAAGTAGATTTCGTACGCATATCAGGAAAAAGGAAAGGGGGGTTGGAGTAATAAAGCCCCCGGCTCGGGTGGGGCACTCTTATTCCTACGGTGAGATTCAGAATTCCGGATTGATTTTAATCTCCTTTTAATACGCTGGCAGATATGTGGTTGACGCAGCTAAACTCGGGCTCGCTACCGATAAGCCGTACCCCAAAAAAGGGTGACTTTCCGAAGAAAATCACCCTTGGGCAATTAGGTTTATGGACATTCTATCGGGGGGAATCACCCCCGGCCCCTCTCCCCATGTCCCGCATCAAGCGAGGGAAGGGGCCGGGGGTGAGGCCCCCGCTCAACGAGAAAATTTCCAGCAACTGCGAAATGGTGCTAGAAAACCCGTCAGCGTCCCGGCCTACCATGGTACGGGTTGGCCGTTCCAGGTTACAAAGCTGCCGTTTTCTTCGGCGTGCAGCTGTTCGGCGAGGCGGATGATGCCCCGGGCCGACTCGGCCGGCTCCTGGGTGGCGTGGTCGCCGCCCATGTCGGTGCGCATCCAGCCGGGATCGACGAGGACGGAAATCAGGCCCAGGTGGCCGATTTCGGCGGCCAGGCTGCGCATGTACATGTTCAGGGCGGCCTTGCTGGCGCTGTAGTGGTAGGGGTCGCCGTTGGCCTTCCAGGTCAGGGAGCCCTGACCAGATGAGATGCTGATAATGCGTCCCTTGCGCCCGGCGCGCAACAGTGGCAGCAGCGCCTGCGAGAGCAGCAGTGGGCCAATGGCATTAACCTGCATGGTTTCCAGGGCGTCGTGATGAGTAAGTTGGCCCAGGCGCTGGTGGGCGTCGCCGGAGCCCGCGTGCGGGTACACGCCAGCGTTGTTGATGAGCACATCCAGGCCGTCGGTGGCGGCACTCACCGTTTGCACGGCGGCGGCGATGGATTCATCGCTGGTCACGTCGAGCGGCAGCAGCGTGAGGCGGTCCGGATGCTGGCGTCGCATCCGGTGCAGCTCGCCCGCCTCGGCGGGCTGGCGGCTGGCGGCATATACCTGATCGCCGTGTTCCAGGTATTGACGGGTTAGTTCGAGGCCCAGGCCCCGGTTGGCTCCGGTGATGAAAACGCGCATG
>JAYWCH010000284.1:0-20453 GCA_043780755.1 Hymenobacter sp. | reverse complement strand
ACATCCGCATTGCGATGATGACCACCACTGAGCCCGACGGGTCGCTGCACTCGCGGCCCATGCACACCCACGATCCGAAAGCCGACGGCACGCTGTGGTTTTTCAGCGAAAAGGACTCGTCCAAGATCGGGGAAGTGCAGCAGGATCGCCACGTAAATCTGGCCTACGCCAAGCCCGAGGATAATCTGTACGTGGCCATCACCGGCACCGCCGCCGTGGTCACGGACCCGGCCAAAATCAAGGAACTGTGGAGCGAGTCGCTGCGCGGCTGGTTTCCCAAAGGCCAGGATGACCCCAACATCGCCCTGCTGAAAGTGACCATCACGGCCGGCGAATTCTGGGATTCGCCCAACTCCACCCTGCTGCGAGCCTACGCCTACGCTAAAGCCGTGGTGACCGGCGAGCGCCACCAGCCCGGCCCCGACGAACACGCCGTAGTAAAGCCTTAAACCGGTTTTACTCGTCAGATCACGGGCCGGCCGAGGAAATCTACCCTCCGTTGTCCGGGCCGTCCGACTGGTATTGCGCTCAACTCAATGAAAAAGGCCGGAAGCGATTCCGGCCTTTTTTTGTTGCTTGCAACCTGCGGGCGGGCCGCCAGCTGACCCGCCCTTCTGCTTTATGCCGCATACGACGCTCACCGTTTTCACTCTCAAGCCCGGCAACCAGCGCTGGGGGCTGGCCCAGATGGGCACTTCGCCGCCGCCGCTGCAACGAGTGCCGGGACTATCGTTTTTTAAGCTCCTGGGCAGCGGTGCCCGCAATGGCTTCGGCCTCTGGCCCAACCTGCGGCGCTACGCCCTGCTGGGCGTGTGGGCCGATGAGGACGCCGCCGCGCACTTTTTTGCCCACCACCCGCTCTGGTCGGTCTACCAGGAACGCAGCGCCGAGATGTGGTCCCTGGTGCTGGAACCGCTGAAAGCCCAGGGCTTGTGGGACGGCAAAACGCCGTTCGACTACGCTCCCGCGCCCCGACCGGCCGACCACGCGCCCATGGCCGTGCTCACCCGGGCCAGCATCCGGTGGCGGAAAACGCCGCGCTTCTGGCAGTTCGTCGAGCCCACGAGCGCCACGCTGGCCGGGGCGGCGGGCGTGCTGGCGGCCATCGGCCTGGGCGAGTTACCGGTGGTCCGCCAGGCGACTTTTAGCGTCTGGGAATCGGCCCAGGCCATGAAAGAATTCGCCTACCACGACGCCCGGCACCGGGAAGTGATGGTACTAACGCGCCGCGAACAGTGGTACGCCGAGGAAATGTTTGCCCGGTTTCGGGTGCTGAGCAGCGCGGGCACGCTCGATGGCCGCGACCCGCTGGCAGAATGGTTTGGCGGCTCAATCCCGCAGGTGGTAGCGCGTGAGCCAACCAAAACGATCGGCCGTTAGCCCCGGATTCGGGTCGGGGCGGACCGTGACGCCGGCGGGGTCGCGGGCGGTCCCCCGCAAATTGCGGTACCAGGTGACGGTGGGGTTGTCGGCCGCCGCGCTCCGCACCTGATCGGAGCCCGCGCCGGGATAGATATTGATGGCCAAGCCGGCGGGCAGGGGCGCCGTCAGCTCAAAGCGATCATCGCCCGCCAGGCCGTAGAGATTCAGCTGGCGGGTATCTTTTCGATCATAAATCCGCTCCGCCAGCAGGCTGTCCGCCTGATTGGGGCGGTGAGTCAGCAGCTGAACCCGCACCCGGCCGACGCCCGCCCCGCTGATCAGGAAGCGCTCGGCCCGATCGGTGCCGATTAGCCACGCTTCGGCCGCCAGGATTTTGTAGTACCGCCCGGCCACGACCGGCAGCTGCTCCCGGCGGACGCGCAGCAAGGGCGCCAGCCGGGCGGTGATGGCGGCCCGCGTTTCGGCGGGACCGGCCGCCAGCGCCCGGCCGATGGCCGCATCGCTGAGCCGCCGCCGCAGCGAGTCGGCCTCCTGGCGAAAATCATCGGCGCTGAGCGTCCCCAGCAGCGTCCGGTCGAGCACGCGGGCGGTGCGGCCCAGGCCGTCGACGGCCCCGACGCTCAGGGTGGGATGAAAACTCTGATATTTAGCGATAAACCCGGCAATGATCCGGGTAAAAAGGCCATCATCAAACAGAAAAAATGCCTGATCCCGGTCGCGGGGAATGGGCCGGTACGTGACCTGCCCGGCCCGGAGAAAGCTGGCCCAACGCCACTGGTCGGGACGCCGGCTCCAGTCGCCGAGCCAGATATCGAGCAGGCGGGCGCGCAGGTAAGCCCGGGCCGCAACCCGATCGGCCGGCCACTGGCAGATTGCGGCCAGCACGTGGGCTGTATTCACAATCTGGGTTGAGTGGCCGAAACAGGCAGCGGCCCGCTGGTCGCCCTCCGGTCGCTCTTCGAGCAGATAGAGCGCATTGGCATAGCCGGCCCCGAACAGACCCAGGCCGGGATCGGCCGGCAGGTACACCAGGCGCGGGTTGGCGTGCAGCACGCCGGCCGCTTCGGCCAGCGGCGCCGCCACGTAGGCGCCGTAGGGCTGGGCGGTGCTGGTCTGGTCCTTCATCAGGCCGCTGAGCAGGCGGCGCGGCCAGCCGGCGGGCAGGGCCGCGCTGGCGTCTTTATCCACCGAGCGCAGGACGAACTGCCGGGCGTCGGGGGTGCGCAGGCGCAGGGTGCGGCTCTGGTAGCTGCCGCCGCCTTGCAGCGGCCGCAGGCCGCCGGGCTCAGCGGTGGCCAGGCGCAGCACTGGCACCGTGACGGGCGTGGTCCACAAATCCCGGTAGTGCGCGCCCCAAAAAAACCGCCAGATTGCTCCCCGCTCGTATTGCGGCCCGGCCGCTAGCCGCACCGTGGCCGAATCGGCGGCCCAGACCGGCGCGGCGGGGCCGGACTTCGAAGGGGCCGAGCAGCCGGCCGCGACCAGCAGCGCGCCGCCCCACCAGCCAGCCTGGGCAACTGCGGTGAAGGGAAATCGCCCAGGCATAAGAAGTCGTTTTTTGGAATCAAGCCCGGCTTGAATGGGCCGGAAAACCGGATTTCGCCTCCGGTCCCGGGGCGCGGACCCGGGGCCGCCCCGCCGGCCCGACACCCCGGCTCACTTTTACGACGGGCCTGCGTTAAAGGCTCATTCTTGCCCCTTGTTATTCCCTGAATGCTTCCTTTTTCCGTTCGGCTACCCGTTTTTAGAATGCTTTTTTGGGTGTTGCCGGGACTGGTGCTGAGCACCGGCGGCTGCGTCCGGGGCCATTATTTTCAGCCCGATGCGCGCATCGGGCCCGGCAGCACCGCCGCCCTGCCGGCCACCGCCGACTCGGTGCTGGCCACGGCCGGCCGGCAGTACAACGCGCATTCTGGCGTGTACTACTGGTTCTGGGGCCGCCACTACCGCCGCGTGTGGGCCGCGCCGGCGCGGGTGCCGGTGTTGCGCCTGCCCACGGCCGCGCCCGGCGGCCTGGTCCCCGGCAAATCCGGCGGGGGCTACCAAAGCATCAGTATGACCCTGAATGGTACCAACGGGCGCGAATACGCCCTGCGCGCCATCGACAAAGAGCCCAGCAAAACCCTGCCGAAAGTGTTGCGGCATTCCTTCGTGCTCAATGTGGTGCGTGATGCCACGTCAGCGGCCATCCCCTACGGCGCGTTTACGGTGCCGCCGCTGGCCCAGGCGGCCGGCGTACCCCACACCCGCCCGCGCCTGGTGTACGTGCGGGCCGACGAAACCGGACTGGAATCGATGTCCGGACGGTTTCAGGGCAAGCTGGCTTTGTTGGAAGAAAAATATACTGCTCTCGCTTCCCGCACGCCGGACCTAGCCGGAGCAACCGCTTTTCTGGGCAGCGAGGCGATGCTGAAACAGGTATACGCCGACCCAACGCACGGCATCGACCAGCCGGCTTTTCTGCGGGCGCGACTGCTCGATGTATGGCTCGGCGACTGGGATCGGCACGAGCGCCAGTGGCAATGGGCAGCTTTCGAGGAGCCCGGCAGCCGGGTGCGCTACCAGGGCATCCCCAAAGATCGCGATCAGGTCTATTTTCGATTTGATGATGGCCTGATTCCCTGGCTGGCGGCCCGGCCGTTTATTGCGCCCCAGTTTCACACTTTTCGGGCCGACTACGGCTATTTGCCGGGCCTCGTCCACCAGGCCCGCTTCATCGACCAGCGCGCCCTCTCGCAGATGACCCGCGCCGATTTCCAGCGCCTGGCCGCCGACCTCCAACGCCGCCTGCCCGATACGCTCATTGAGCGGGCCCTGCGCCGGTTGCCGCCGGCCGTGTTTGCCCTGGAAGGCCCGCGCCTCGGGGCGGCCCTCCGGGCCCGGCGTCAGACGCTGCCCCGGGCCGCCGCCGCTTTTTACCTGCTGCTGGCCCGCCGCCCCGTGGTGGGCGGCACGGCCCAACCCGAACGGTTTGTAGTGCACCGATATACCGATTCTACCACTGTAAATGTATTTTCGACCGGACTAAAGCAGCCCGGAGCCGGAGATTCGCTGCGCTTCCGGCGGACTTATTTCACCTGTGAAACCCATTCGATCAGCCTGTATGGCCTGGGCGGCAATGATGTTTTTGAGCTGGAAACCACGAGCTCGGGCCGGCCCATGGCCCTGGTAATTTACGGCGGGCCGGGCCACGACCGCCTGTACCTGCGCGGCAGTAGCCGCCGCATCTGCCTCCGGGACGACGCCGCCGAACTGACCGCCGCCGGAGCGCCCCGCGCCCATCAGCCCAAGGCCAAGGCCCGTCCCTACGACCGCCTCAACGACGACTAGCCCCGAGCCGACGAGCCGCGCTCAGGCGTGATCCAGCATCTTCAACACCAGCCGCTCCACGGGCGAGAGCAGGTCGTCGGGAGCCGCCGGGGCGTCGTGCTCCCGCAGGAAATCAATGAGCTGACCCGATTTAAACAGTTCCACCACCTGGGGATGAATGTAGTATTTAGCGCACACCAGGGGCGTGTTACCCAGGCCGGCCGCCACTTCCTTCACGGCTTTTTTAACCACTGTTGCGGGGTCCAGCGCGGGTTCTTCGCGCAGCACGGCTTCCAGGCAACCCACCATTTTCACGGTGCCGCCCCAGGTGCGGAAGTCTTTGGCCGAAAGCTTCAGCCCGGTGTGGCGGTGCAGGTATTCGTTGACATCGCCTGAATCGAGCGCGTGGCGCCGCCCATCGGCCGAATAGTACTGGAACAGGTGCTGGCCGGGAATTTCCTTGCACTTGCGCACCAGCCGGGCCAGGCGGGCATCGTGCAGGCGCACATCGTGGGGCACACCTTTTTTGCCCACGAAAGTAAAATTGACTTCGGCCCCGTCCACGGCTACGTGGCGGTCGCGCAGGGTGGTCAGGCCGTAGCTTTTATTTTTGCGGGCGTACTCCTTATTGCCCACCCGGATAAAAGACTGATCCATCAGGCTCAGCACCAGCGCCACCACTTTTTCCCGGTCGAGAGCGGGGCGGCGCAGGTCTTTGGTGAATTGCGCCCGCAGTGGCCCCAGCCGGGCACCGAAAGTGCGCAGACGGGAGAATTTGGTCAGGCTGCGCATTTCGTCCCAGGCCGGATGGTAGCGGTATTGCTTCCGCCCGGTGCTGTCGCGGCCCGTCACTTGCAGGTGCGCGGCGGGCGAGGCGGCAATCCAGACCTCAGTCCAGGCCGGCGGAATTACGAAGCCCACGATGCGGTCCAGGGTTTCAGCATCGTTAATTTTATGGCCCTGCGCGTCGTAATAAATGAAACTCCCGGCCTGAGTGGACTGCCGGGTCAGGCCGGGGCCCTGGTCGGTGGCGTAGCGCAGGCTGGCCATCCGGGCTTGCCGGGCCGGATCGATGTACACAATGTGGGCCTCATCCTGCGGAACGAGGGTTTTTTTACGGGTTTTGGGGCGCGGGGTAGTGGGCATGAACCGAGTGCTGAGGCCCGTGGGGTCGGGCCTGCGCACTTTACGCAAATACACCGGGGGTGTTCGTCGCGTCGCATTGCCGCCGGCCGGCCGTAGGTTTGCCCCATGACGCTGCTTGCCGCCTTCTCTGCTTTCACCGAATGGACCGATCACCTGCTCGCCCGCCTCAGCGTCCGGACCGGGAAGCGGCGGCCCCTGCGGCTCGATACCTACCGCAGCTACGGCACGGCCACGAAATTTTACATCAAAGGCCGCCTGCTGGCCGACCGGGGCCTCACGCCCCAGACTGCTACGGATTCGCGCTGGCGCAATTTCCGCAGCATGGTCCGGCGCTTCAATAGCCGTGAAGTGGCCGGGGCCGACCTGGTGGCCGAATTGCCCGATGGCAGTCAGCACCTCGTCACGACCGACGACGAAGGCTATTTCACGCTCATCATCGAGCCCCGGAGCCTGCCCGCGCCCGTAGCCTACCTCTGGTATCCGGTAACGGTGCGGGTGGCGCGACTCCCGGCGCCGTTTCGGGGACCGCGGGCAGCGGTGCGGGCTTCGGCCCACGTACTCGTACCGCCGCCCGACGCCGAGTTCGGCGTCATCAGCGACCTGGACGATACGGTATTCGAAACCGTCGCCACCAATATCCTCAAAATGCTGGCCCGCACCCTGTTCAGCAATGCGCATTCCAAGCTGCCGTTTGTGGGCGTGGCCGACTTTTACCGCCGCCTGCAACGCGGCCGCTCGGGCCGGCCCGACAACCCGTTTTTCTACGTTAGCAGCAGCCCCTGGAATTTATACGACGTGCTGGATGATTTCCTGGGCATTCACAAAATCCCCCCCGGCCCACTGCTGCTGCGCGATCTGAGTATTTCGTGGCCCAAAACCCCGCCCCAGCCCGGCGCCACGGGCTCGGCCGCGATTCACTTCGCCCACAAGCTCCACGAAATCGACGACCTGCTCGCCACGTACGCCCCGCTGCCCTTCGTACTCCTCGGCGACAGCGGCCAGCAGGACGCCGGCATTTACCGGGAAGTGGTGCGGCGCTACCCCGGCCGCATTCGCGCCATCTACATCCGCGATGTGCAAGTGCCCGCCCGGGCGCTGCTCGTGGGCCCCCTGGCCGAGGAGCTGCTGCGCGACGGCGTGCCCATGCTTCTGGTGCCCGACTACGCCACGGCCGCCGCCCACGCCGCCGGCATTGGCCTGATAACCCCGGAGGCCGCCAGGATAACCGGCTGATTTACTGGATCATGGCTGCCACGTAGGACGTGCCGCCCAGCTGGCGCATGTTGTGCAGCACCCTTAGCTGCTTGGCCCGGGCCACCGGCCCCGGGTTGGAAGCCCGGAACCGCAGCGGATTGGGCAACACGCCGGCCAGCAGCGCCGCCTCGGCCGCGCTGACCTCACTCGCCGGCTTGCCAAAGTAGCGCTGGCTGGCGGCCTCCACGCCGAAGGTGCAATCGCCCATTTCGGCCACGCTCAGGTACATTTCCATGATGCGGCGCTTGCTCCACAAAGACTCGATCAGGACGGTGAAATACGCTTCGGCCGCCTTGCGTACGTAGCTGCGGCCCTGCCAGAGAAAGACGTTTTTGGCCACCTGCTGCGAAATGGTGCTGCCGCCCACGATGTGGGTGCCGTCGCCGTTCCAGTTGCGCTTCGCTGCCCCGACCAGCGCCTCGAAGTCGAAGCCGTGGTGGATCAGAAACCGCTGGTCTTCGGCCGCTACCAGCGCCAGGGGTACCGTCAGGGCCACTTCATCCAGGGTTCGAAACTGGTAGCGAATGCGCCGGGGCTCCTCCTGAATGCCGTAGTAGCCGAGGCCCACGGGCGCGTGGGCCCGCCGGTCCAGCATGAGCCAGGTGGCGGGCGGCGCCACCCAGCGGTAGATCAGCACCCAGGCCACCGAGGCCAGAAACAGCGCCGCCGCCACCTGCAACAGCAGCCGGACGGTGATTTTGAGCAATTGGGGAACGTTGGGAATCAGCGGTGCAGCGGCCATCGGCGCAAAAGTAGCGTTCGGCCGCGGGCTTTCGCCTTTCGCTCCTACCTTTCCTCCGGGACCGGCGCCGCCGGACGCCCGATCCGGGACGGGGTCAAACCCAACCGGGTACTCTGCTTGTTGACCTCCCAGTTAAAGTTTCTTTTCTCAGTTCCGCTGCCCATGGCCCGCTTAATCCCGCTGTTTCCACTTAACCTGGTGGTTTTCCCCGGCGAAAAACTTAATCTGCACATTTTCGAGCCCCGCTACCGCCAACTGGTGCGCGAGTGCATCGAACAGAATACGACCTTCGGCATTCCGCCCTACCTGGATAATTCGCTGGGTGAAATCGGCACCGAAATGCGCCTGCTGGCCGTAGAACAGACTTATTCTAGCGGCGAGCTCGACATTCGTACCAAGGCCGTGGGCATATTCCGCATCAATAAATTTTTCCGCCAAACGCCCGGCAAACTCTACGCCGGGGCCCAGATTGAAGAAGTGGTGCAGGATAAAATAGCCGATCCGGTGCTGCGCGAAATTATCACCGGGCAGGTCCGGCAGCTTTACGAAGCCCTCGGCCTGCGCAAGCTCCTGCTCGAATTGGCTCCCGATTATTGTATTTTCGACGTCGCCCACCACATCGGCTTCAGCACCGAGCAGGAATACCAGCTCCTGGCCACCACCAGCGAGCAGGAACGCCAGGAGATCGTCCGCGACCACCTCGACAATATCCTGCCCGTCGTGCTGGAAACCGAGCGCCTTAAAGAGCGCGTGCGCCTCAACGGCCACTTCAAAAACCTCACGCCCCCCAACTTTTAAGCCCACGCTTTCCCGCCAGCCAAAAAAGCGAGGCGGCCTCCTTTCGGGAAACCGCCTCATTTTTTTGAGCTGCCCGCCCATCTATTCCTTGAGTCCGGCCGGCACACCTTGGGGGTAATCCGCCGCAATTTCCTGCTGCAAATAACCAATACGGTTGCCCGGATCAGGATGCGTATTCATGAACTCGGGCGTGGATCCACGGCCGCCCTGCTGTTGCAACATCTTCATTACCTGAATCATGGCCCGGGGATCATAGCCGGCATGGGGCGTGAAATCGACTGCCAGCTTATCGGCTTCCAGCTCGTCGTTCCGGCTGAAGCGTAACCCAATTACTTTCGCAATGGCCGCCGCAATGGCCGCCTTCGCGATGGAGCTGCCGGGGCTATTGGGGTCGTAGGAAGCAATAGTAGCGGCGCCGGCCAGCCCCTGCGTGAGGTTGGACTTGGCCACCTGCGCGGCCGAGTGCCGGGCCACTACGTGGCCCACCTCGTGCGCCAGCACCCCGGCCAGCTGTGCTTCCGAGGTCAGATTTTTCAGCAGTCCCTGGGTAATAAAAACCTGCCCGCCGGGCAAAGCAAAGGCATTAATCGTCTGGTCATCAGCCAGCAGATGAAACTGAAATTTGTAGGGCGTCTGACCAGCTTTGGTACTAGCAATGATTTTCCGGCCCACCTGCTGCACGGCGGCCGTGGCGCGGGGGTCCGGGCTCTCGCCGCCGTACTGCGCCTCCATCTGGGGTGCAGCCTGCACGCCAAGGGCGATTTCCTGATCGGCGCTCATGCTCACGTGCTGCGTTTCGCCGGTCACTTCGTTCTTCGAGGTGTTGAAATAATAGCTAAAAAGGCTGACCGCCGCGACAATGATGGCGATGATGAAGCGAAAATTGAGACGCATTGGAGAAAGCAGAAAAACATGAAGGATGGTATCCGACCCGCGGTCGTAACCGGGACCGGAGCGCTTTTAACGATCCCTCGCCATTCTGGTTATTCCGTAGGCTGCTGCCTTCCGACCCGGCTTCAACGCCGGGCTATGGTTCTACGGGTCACCTTTGTTGAGAAATACCCGCGTCGCGGGGGCCCTCGCCCCGGCCAGCGTCCCATCTTCGCGGCGGGTTAACCCGCTCCAAAACTTCGTTCCCATGCCAATCAGCTGCTTTTCTACCCGCGCCGTACGCCTGGGCTTTTTACTGACGGCCGGCAGCCTGCTGGGCGGTTGCGGGCACGCCCTGATTCAGCTGCCGGGCTTTGATGGGGCCGCCTGGCGGGCCGATCCCTACGCCTGCCGCAACCAGCGCCGGGCTGCCGTACCCGCGCTGGTCCGCGCCAAAGAGCAGCTCTACGAAGCCCGGGCCAACGACGTAACCGCCCTGCTCGGCCCTCCCGACGAGGAAGAGCTGCGCGCCGGCACCGAGAAAGTCTATTACTACTACCTGGAGCCCGGCACACAGTGCGATGGGCGCCACGCCCGTTCGGGCGCCGCCTGCCTCAGTCTGCGATTCGGGCCCATCGGCACCGTCACGGAAGTCCTGACCGATCCGTTTACGCCCAAAATCGGGCACTAAAAAAGGCCCGTCATAGCTGACGCGCCTTTTCTGCTAGTTTCAAGGTGTTTAGCCTACGCCATTACCCGTGCTGCCGGGCGTGGTAGTCGGCTGCTCCTTACTCTGTTGCAGCTGACTCAGTTGCGAGGGCGTAAGAATACGGCGGCATTCGTCTTCGTACTGGGCTTCCAGCTCCGCCATTTTGGTGGTGCGGGCCGCCTCGTCTTTTTTATAGTCCCGGTTGATCGTGCTCAGCCCGGCCAGCTTCGTGCGGTTGAGCGGCAACAGTTTCAGGAACTGGGCTTCGTTGAGGCGGAGTCGGTTGGTCATCTCCCGGGTAATGGTCATGGCGTCGCGGGGATCATTCTTGGCCATGACGGGATGATCCGAAAGGCGATCCGCCATCTGAGCCTGCGCCGAAAACGAAGTCAGTGCAAGGAGAAAGACAATTCCTGATTTTATTGAGTTTTTCATAATAAGCAAAATTATTTCAAGACTTACTGAATTTTGACTCGCTGCTAACGCATGCAATTTATCAATTAGTTTCTGTTTAATCTATTTTTCTTCATAAAAATTTTATAAAATATTTTTCCCGGCCACCAATCAAAAAGAACGGCCCCGAATAGGGCCGTTCTTCAGAATTCTAACCACCCCCGCCAGTCGCTAATCCGTGCTCACAACGGGGTGATCACTATCGCTTTTGAAGTATTGCATCGCCACGAGGGAGCTCACGACTCCGGTCATCGTGCCCAGCAGAATGATGCCCAGACCGCCGATGAGCACGCCCAGATCGGCCCCGAAAAGGTCGCGGGCCTCGATTTGCTGCACGGCCGACTTACTTATCCCGCCCAAGAGCCAGAAAAAAGCGCCGAGCAAAACTGAAGCCGTGAGGGCCGTGAGGATTCCCGTGCTGAATCCCTGAAAGTAGGATAGCTCATTGCCCCGGGCCCGCTTAAACCGCTTGATGGCCAGCACCACGCCCGCCACCAGGATGAGAATGTCGAGGGCGCCGGCCTCCAGCTGGCCCAGGAAGCCCGCCAGCGCGGCGATGCTGGTGTAGCCAATGAGCACCAGCGCCGTGAGCGCGCCCATGCGGAGGCCATTTTTTTCGGAAGTCAATTGATTGTCATACATAGGATATGGACCAATTAAAAGATGAGAAAGCGCGCCGCCCAGCTTACTAATGGTTGTATACTGATTCTGATTCCGGAAGTTCGGGCCGGGATTTCGGCGCCCGGGGGCACTAATTGGCGGGGTAGTTAGTTATTTTCACCCCACCGGGCCACTACTTTTCCCGGCGCCGATTCCAGCCCGGGTCCTGTGGCGTAATTTTGCGAATTGCCGCGCGCCAGTGCGTCGGTTTTTGTGTGTTACTATTTTCTGACTGAATGATTTCCACCACCAATGTGAGCCTGCGCTACGGCAAGCGCATCCTGTTCGAAGACGTTACTGCTAAATTCCTGCCTGGCAACTGCTACGGCCTCATCGGAGCCAATGGCGCGGGCAAGTCCACGTTCCTCAAAATCCTCTCCGGCGAGCTGGAACCGAATACCGGTTCGGTGGAGATGCCCGCCGGCCAGCGCCTGGCCGTACTCAGCCAGAACCAGTTTGCCTACGACGATCAGCCGGTGCTGCAAACCGTCATCCAGGGCCACCAGCGCCTGGCGGCGGTGATGCAGGAAAAGGACGCGCTCTACGCCAAAGAAGATTTTACCGATGCTGACGGCGAACGCGCCGCCGTGCTCGAGGGCGAATTTGCCGACCTCGAAGGCTGGAACGCCGAGTACGAAGCCGCCGAGCTGCTCTCCGGCCTCGGCATTGTGGAAGACAAGCATAACTCGCTCATGGCCGACCTCGGCGCCAGCGAAAAAGTGCGGGTGCTGCTCGCCCAGGCCCTGTTTGGTAACCCCGACGTGCTGCTGCTCGACGAGCCCACCAACAACCTCGACGCCGAGAGCGTGCTCTGGCTCGAAAACTTCCTCGATGGCTTCCAGAATACGGTGATTGTGGTGAGCCACGACCGCCACTTCCTCGACGCCGTGTGCAACTACATGGCCGATCTGGACTTTGGCAAGATCACTATGTACCCCGGCAACTACTCGTTCTGGTACGAGAGCAGCCAGCTCGTGCTGCGCCAGCGCCAGGATGCTAACAAGAAAACCGAGGATCGCCGCAAGGAGCTGGAAGAATTCGTGCGCCGCTTCTCGGCCAACGCCAGCAAGAGCAAGCAGGCGACTTCCCGCCAGAAGCTGCTGCAGAAGCTGACCCTGGAAGACATCAAGCCCAGCTCGCGCCGCTACCCGTACATCGCCTTCAAGTCGGAGCGCGAGCCGGGCAACCAGCTCCTGTCGGTCGAGAATCTGAGCGCCAAAGTGGACGGGCAGACGATTTTTAAGAACGTCAGCTTTACGCTCGATAAGAAGGACAAGGTGGCCATCGTGGGCCGCGACGACCGCGCCGCCTCGCTCCTGTTCGACATTCTTTTTGGTGACGCCACCGCCGCTACCGGCGACCTGCGCTGGGGCACGACCATTACGCCGAGCTATTTCCCCAAAGAAAATAACTCGTTTTTTTCCTCCGGGGAATTAAACCTTGTGGACTGGCTGCGTCAATACTCCGAGGAAAAGGACGAAAGCTTCATTCGCGGCTTTTTGGGTCGGATGCTGTTCTCGGGCGAGGAATCGCAGAAGAAAAGCAACGTCCTGAGCGGGGGCGAAAAAGTACGCTGCATGCTCTCGAAGATGATGCTCCAAAGCGGCAACGTGCTGGTTCTCGATGACCCAACCAACCATTTGGACCTGGAAAGCATCACGGCTCTGAATAATGCGTTGCGCGATTATCCCGGCTCGCTCCTTTTTGCTTCCCACGACTTGCAATTCATCGAAACCGTCGCCAACCGCATTATCGAGCTAACGCCCGATGGCATCATCGACCGGCGGATGAACTACGAAGAATACCTGGCCGACGAAACGCTGAAGACCCAGCGTCAGAAAATGTACAAGCTCGTTTCTTAATCACTTATTCGCCTCTCACGGCCCATGAAACGTCATTTGCTTCCGCTATTCCTGCTTGCCGGCGTAGCCTGCTTACCGGTCCACCGCGCCCAGGCGCAGGACAAGCCGGTCCTGAATTCTGCCCCGCCCGGCCCGCCGCCCGCTCCGCCCCGCCCGGTGGAGCCCGCGCCGACGCAACCCGCCCCTACGCCCGAGCCCGTCCCGGCGCCCGAATCGACGGCCGCCCCCGCGCCTCAACCCACCTTCAATAGCCCGTCGGGCCTGAATTTCCCCAACCGCAACCTGCCCCAGAACGGCGAGCAGAAGGAGGAACCCCTCAAAAAAAAGTTTATCTACACCAACTTCGGCCTGGGCTTTTCGTCCTCCGGCGGCCTGAGCCAGTTCAATATCAGCGCCGCGCCGGCCCTGGGCTTCCGGCTCACCGAAAAGCTGGCGATCGGACCGGGCATTTCCTACGCTTACAGCAGCTTCAGCGTCCCGGCTAACTCCGGAATTTCACTCACCGCCAGCGGCCAGACCAGCATCAGTACGAGTAGCTTGGGCTTTAAGGGCTTTGCGCAGTACATCGTATACAAGGAATTTTTCCTGCACGCGGAGTACGAAGTGACCAATGCCCAGCTCATTTACCAGGACGCCAACACCGGGTATTTCGGCCGGCAGAACCGCACCGTGACCACGCCGCTCGCCGGTGTCGGCTACCGTTCCAGAATCAGCCAGAACGCCGCCGTAGATATCGTTGGACTTTATAATTTCGACAGCAGCATCTATTCATTGTATCCGGGACTGGTTTTGCGCTTCAGCTTCCTGTTTGACATCGGACGCTAAAATCCTGATCCTCAAACACAAAAAACCCGCACTGGAATGACCAGCGCGGGTTTTTTGTGTTTTTAGCTAACCCGACCGAAGCGCTAGACCGCGCTACGACCGCTGATGACCCGGAGCAGGATGGCGATGATCGCAATCACTAACAAGGTATGAATGATTCCACCAGTGTAGAAGCCGCCGAAAAAGCTGACAGCCCAGATGATAATCAAAATTACAGCGATGATGTACAACAAGTTACCCATGGCTAAAGAAGTGGTAAGGAAGGTGGAAGGAAAAGGAAGAATCTCTGCGGCTTTGTACGCGGCCAGCGGTAAAAAGATCGGACAAACGGAAAATATTTGTGGAATGGCAAACAAAATCGCCTCTCCGCACTCATAGCGTAGCTTTGCCCCAGCGGGCCGGCAGGCCACTTTTCCCTACTTTACCACCCACCCAATCTTTCTCGTTATGAACGTCGCCGTTATTGGCTCCGGCACCATGGGCAATGGCATTGCCCACGTCTTTGCCCAGCACGGGTTTGCCGTGGCTCTCATCGACATCAGCCAGCCGGCCCTGGACCGGGCCGTGGGCACGATCACCAAAAACCTGGATCGCCAGGTGGCCAAAGGCACGCTGAGTGAGGCCGATAAATCGGCCACGCTGGGTCGGCTGCGCACTTTTACATCCCTGGAGGCCGGCGTGGCCGACGTGGAGCTGGTGGTGGAAGCCGCCACCGAAAATGTGGAGCTGAAGCTTCAGATCTTCCGCGATCTGGACCAGTACGCGCCCGCGGGCGCCATTCTGGCCTCGAATACCTCGTCGATTTCCATCACCAAAATCGCGGCCGTGACCAAGCGCCCCGCGCAGGTGATCGGCATGCACTTTATGAATCCCGTGCCGGTGATGAAGCTGGTGGAGGTCATTCGGGGCTACGCCACATCCGAAACCGTGACCCGGCAGGTCATGGACCTGGCCCAACAGCTGGGCAAGACCCCGACCGAAGTCAACGACTACCCCGGTTTTGTGGCCAACCGCATTCTGCTGCCCATGATCAACGAGGCCATCATCGCACTGTTTGAGGGCGTGGCCGGGGTGGAGGAAATTGATACCGTGATGAAGCTGGGCATGGCCCACCCCATGGGCCCGCTGCAGCTGGCTGATTTTATTGGGTTGGATGTGTGCCTGGCCATTCTGCGGGTGCTGCACGAGGGCCTGGGCAACCCCAAATACGCCCCCTGCCCGCTGCTGGTGAACATGGTGATGGCCGGCCGGCTGGGCTCGAAATCGGGCGAAGGCTTCTACCAGTACACGGCCGGCTCGAAGGAGCTGGTGGTGGCGGAACGGTTCCGCAAGTAGCGCGGTGGCGATCTTTTGGTCGCGGTTTCGGGCAATTGAAACCGGTCGCAACCGGAAAATAACCTGCGTGGTCCGTGCGGCGTTGTTAGCGTAATCAACTTATAATTCTCCCTACCCATGGAACAAGCAACATTCGGAGCCGGCTGCTTCTGGTGCGTCGAAGCCGTTTTTCAGAACTTAAAAGGCGTTGAGAAAGTGGTGTCCGGCTACACCGGCGGCCGCGTCAAAAATCCGACTTATAAAGAAGTGTGCAGCGGCCTGACCGGGCACAACGAGGTCATCGACATCACCTTCGATCCGGCCGTGATCAGCTTTAAGGAGCTGCTGGAAATCTTCTGGAAAACCCACGACCCGACTACCCTCAACCGCCAGGGCAACGACGCTGGCACCCAATACCGCTCGGGCGTTTACTACCACAACGACGAGCAGAAAACCCTCGCCGAGGAATACAAGCAGAAGCTCAACGACGGCCACGCCTTCCCCGATCCCATTGTGACGGAAATCACCGCCGCCCCCACCTTCTACCCCGCCGAAGACTACCACCAGAACTACTTCAACCTCCACGGCCACGAGCCCTACTGCCAGTATGTGGCCCGCCCCAAAGTGGATAAGGTAAAGGCGCTGTTCGGGGATAAGCTGAGAACGGCTTAAAATTCGGATTTAAGGAAAATCTCGGATTAGTCCGCAATAAAAAAGCCCGCCGAAGCGGGCTTTTTTATTGCGGACTTTTTGCTAAAAGCTGACCATCCCGCATACATACGGAGTTTAAACCGATACGCCAAAATCCCGCAGAGCATCATTCAGGCTCGTTTTCAGGTCCGTGCTGGGCTTGCGCTGGCCGATAATGAGGGCGCAGGGCACCTGGTATTCGCCGGCCGGGAACTGCTTGGGAATGGAGCCGGGAATGACCACCGAGCGCGGCGGCACGTAGCCGCGGTACTCCTTGGGCGTGGGGCCGGTCACATCAATGATTTTGGTGCTGCCGGTGATGGTAACTCCCGCGCCGATGACGGCCTCCCTACCAATGCGGCAGCCTTCTACCAGAATGCTGCGCGAGCCGATGAATGCCCCGTCTTCGATGATGACCGGCGCCGCCTGCACCGGCTCGAGTACGCCGCCCAGGCCCACGCCGCCGCTTAGGTGCACGCCGGCGCCCACTTGCGCGCAGGAGCCCACCGTGGCCCAGGTGTCGACCATCGTACCCTCGCCCACATAGGCGCCGATGTTCACGTAGCTCGGCATGAGGATGACACCAGGGGCCAGAAACGCACCGTAGCGCGCCGTAGCGGGCGGCACCACGCGCACCTTCTGGCCGGCGTAGTCGGTTTTGAGGCGCATCTTGTCGTGGTACTCGAATGGTCCGACGGCCTGCGTTTCCATTTGCTGGAGGGGGAAATAGAGGATGACGGCCTTTTTGATCCAGTCGTTTACCAGCCAGTCGAGGCCGTCGGCGGTGGGCTGGGCCACGCGCAGGCGGCCTTTGTCCAGCTCTTCGATGACGTGGTCGATGGCCGCCTTGGTATCGGCATGTTGCAGGAGGGCGCGGTCGTCCCAGGCGCGCTCAATCAGGGTTTGGAGTTCAGACATACGATTGCTTGCAGAAAAAAATTGCCGGGAAAAGCCGCCGGGAAATACCAGCGCCGAACCGACGGCTACAAAACTACCATCTTTGGGGCGTGCTTGGTTCCGGGTCTTCCCCTTTGATCATATTGCTGGCTTCCGTGCTGAAGCCGGTGGACGACCCCCGCATGCGGGGCAAGTTTGCCGAAACCCTCCGCAGCCAACCAGGGGTGCAGGTTCACGTGGCCGGCCGGGGCGCCGGGCCGCTCGCCGGGAGCCCGGATCCGGCCCGGCAGCGGCCTCCCGACGGAGTTTTCCCGCACCCGATTTTCAATGGCGGGCGGCTGAGTCCGGGGCGGCTGGCGGCGCAGTGGTGCTACTGGCGGCTGTTGCGCCGGGTGGCGCCCGCCGTGATCATCGTGCATGCGCCGGAGCTACTGCCACTCACGCTGCTCTGGCAGCGGCTGGGCCGGGACCGGCAGTTCATCTACGACATCCGCGAGAACTACGCGCTGAACGTGACCACGCAGCGCGTTTACCGGGGGCTCACGCGCCGCGCGCTGGCCGCCGGGCTGCGCTGGGTCGAAACCCGGGCCGCGCACCGCGCCGCCGGCCTGATTCTGGCCGAGGCCAGCTACGCCGCAGAGCTGCCCTTCCTGCGGGATTTGCCGGCGGGCCGCGTCATCGTCCTGGAAAACAAGTACCAGCCCGCCCCGGGGGAACCGCAGCCCGCCGCGCCGCGCCCGCTGCCCGCCGTGGCGGAGCCGCTGCAACTCTTGTATTCGGGGACCATCTCGGCGCTCAATGGCGTGTGGGAAGCCCTGGCGCTGGCCGCGCAGCTCCAGGCGGCCTGGCCCGGCGGCGCGCAGCTTACCATCATTGGCTTCTGCCAGCAGCCGGCGCTGCTCCGGGAATTGCAGGTAGCAGTGGCGCAAAATTCCGAATGGCTGACCCTGATCGGCGGGGACCGGCTGGTGCCCCACGCGCATATCGTGGCGGCCATTCGCCGGAGTCACCTCGGCCTGCTGCCCTACCGGCCCCACCCGAGTACCGAACGCTGCCGGCCAACCAAGCTTTTTGAGTACCTGGCCCACGGGCTGCCGGTGCTCTGCCCGCCCAATCCCTTGTGGCAGGCGCTGGTGCAGGCCCACGGCGCGGGCCTGACGCTGGACTTCGGGCGGGCTATTGACGGGCCGGGGCTGGTGGCGCAATTACGGAGTGGCCATTTCTATCCCAGGGGCGTACCCAACGACGTACAATGGGCCGGGGAAGGTGAAAAATTGTGGCAGCTGCTGGATTCCCTCATTTAACCCCCACCTTTGCCCCTATTTTACGTCCGCCCCGCCGCGCGGCGGGTTAAATCTACTGCGCCCCGGACCGCGTTTATCCTCCCCAAATCCCCACTTCAACCTTCGTTTTCCAATGGCTACTTTACGTCACGCTTACATTGCCGGGGTCGGCCACTACGTCCCGGCCCGGGTCGTTAAAAACGCCGAGCTGGAGCCGCTGATGAATACCTCCGACGCCTGGATTCAGGAGCGCACCGGCATTCAGGAGCGCCGCTGGTTCGAAGAAGGCAAAGACACCACGGCCAACATGGGCGCCAACGCCGCCCGTAAAGCCCTGGAAATGGCCGGCCTCACGCCCGACGACGTGCAGCTCATTGTCTTCGCCACGCTCTCGCCCGATTATTTCTTTCCCGGCTCCGGCGTAATCATGCAGCGCGAGCTGGGCATGACCAACAACGCCCCGGCCCTCGATGTGCGTAACCAGTGCTCGGGCTTCATCTACGCGCTGTCGGTGGCCGACCAGTTCGTGCGCACCGGCATGTATGACAATGTACTGGTCGTGGGCTCCGAGATTCACTCCTCCGGCCTCGATAAAACGCCCGCCGGGCGCGGAGTTTCGGTGATCTTCGGCGATGGCGCCGGGGCTGTGGTTCTGCGGCCCAGTCCGCAGGAAGGTCAGGGCATTCTCAGCACGCACCTGCACTCGCAGGGCGAATTTGCCGAGGAGCTGATCGTGAAAGAGCCCAGCTCCAACCGGGACAACCGCGTGCAGTTTATTCTCGATAATCCGCAGGAGCTCTATCCTTTCATGAATGGCCAGAACGTGTTCAAGCACGCCGTGGTGCGCTTTCCGCAGGTAATTAAGGAGGCGCTGGACCAGAACGGCTACCAGCCCGCCGACCTCGACATGCTCATTCCGCACCAGGCTAACCTGCGCATTACCCAGTACGTGCAGCAGAAAATGGGTTTGTCGGACGATAAAATATTCAGCAACATCCAACGCTACGGCAACACCACAGCCGCCTCGGTGCCCATCGCCCTGAGCGAAGCCGTGCAGGAAGGCCGCATCAAGCGCGGCGATCTGGTGTGCCTGGCGGCCTTCGGCAGTGGCTTTACCTGGGCCTCGGCCCTGATGAAGTTTTAAAGGAATTCAATTGAACTAGATGCCGAGTCACACCGAGGAAAACTACCTCAAAGCCATTTATAAGCTGACCGAAGCCGAGCCGGACACGGCGGGCGTGAGCACCAACCGCATCGCGGCGGCGCTGGCGACCCGCGCCGCCTCCGTCACGGACATGCTGCGCCGGCTGGCCGACAAGGGCCTGCTGGACTACGAGCGCTACCGGGGTGTGCAGCTCACAGCCGAGGGCCAGCGGCTGGCCCTGCTCACCATCCGCAAGCACCGGCTGTGGGAGGTTTTTCTGGTACAGCAGCTGGGCTTTAACTGGGATGAAGTCCACGAAGTAGCCGAGGAGCTGGAGCATGTGCAGTCGCCGCTACTCATGCGCCGGCTCGATGCCTTCCTCGGCCACCCCGCCCTCGACCCGCACGGCGATCCCATTCCGACCGAGGACGGGGCCATGCGCCGCCCCACCCACCGCCTGCTGGCCGACCTGAACGTGGCCGAGCGGGGCATTCTGGCCGCCGTCAAAAACACGTCCGCGCCCTTCCTGCAATACCTCGATAAAGTGGGTCTTCAACTCGGGGCTTTGGTTGAAGTGCTGGATAAGGTATCCTTTGATAACTCCTTCGAAATCCGCGTGAACCGGGAGCGAACGACCTTGATTTCGGCCGAGGTAAGCCGTAATCTTTTTGTAACCGAATAACCCGCACGAGTCCGTGGTTCCGACCCTTTTTTCTGATACCATCGTGGCGCTGTCCACGCCACCGGGCGCGGGGGCGCTGGCGGTAGTGCGCCTTTCCGGCCCGGCCGCGATTGCCATTACTACCGCCGTCTTTTCCAAAAAAAGCCTGGGGCTGGCCGCCGGGCACACCCTGCACTACGGCACCCTGCGCGACCCCGGCGACGGCGCCATCCTCGACGAAGTGGTGGTGGCGCTTTACCGCGGCCCACGCTCGTTTACCCGGGAAGACGTGGTTGAAATCAGCTGCCACGGCTCCGACTACGTGGTGCGCCAGGTACTGACCCTGCTGCTACGCCAGGGCGCCCGGCTGGCCGAAGCCGGAGAGTTTACCAAGCGAGCATTCCTGAGCGGCGCCCTCGACCTGGCCCAGGCCGAAGCCGTAGCCGATCTCAT
>JAYWCH010000283.1:0-3699 GCA_043780755.1 Hymenobacter sp. | reverse complement strand
GGTCCCCAACCCGCTTGCAGGGCCAGGGTGGTGAAATTCAGCAGGCCCAGCAGTGGAATCTGGTAGGCCACCGCGCCGCAAAACCAGTACAGAAAGGAGAATGGTGCGGGCGCGGCATTGCAGAACAGTGCCAGCAGCAGCCCCGCCGTCCAGCCGGCCGTGCCCCATGAACAGGTTCCCCGCAGCGCCGTCCGGGCCAGCACCCGCAGCAAGCCGGCGATGCTGGCCCACTGCGCCACGAACAGCAGCGCCGCCACCAGCTTCACCCCGCCCAGCCAATCGTAGGCCACGGGGTTGAGTACGGTCATAAAGAACGTCGAAGTGTAGCGCCCGGTCCAAGTCTGATACAGCCAGGTTTGCACGCCACCTACGCCGTGGGCCCGCATCCAGTAGGCATTGCGGAAGTCGTCGAAGAACGGCTGGTTGAAAGCCGTCAGGGCCAGGAACGGCGCCAGCGCCAGCAGTAGGCCCAGCCGGAGAATGAGCAGGCGCAGGGGGGGAGATTTAACCAAAGCAATCATCCGAATGGCAAAGATCAAAGTCTATATCCCCACCAGCTGGCGGGCGGCGCGGACGATGGCCAGCTCCGCCTGACCGGCCGGCCCGGCCGCCGCGTCGAGCGTGGCGCGGGCGCCGGCCAGCCAGCCGGGAGCCGCCGCCTGACCGGTTTGGAGCTGGGTCAGGCGTTCGAGCAGCACCGTGGCCACGGCCGTAAGCTGGGTCGAGAGCGGGGCATATTCGCGTAGGGTTGGGTTGGTGAGGAGCAGCGGTTGCAGGCGGGTATCGTTGGCCTGCCACTGCATGAGCTGCCCGCGCAGCGCTGCCAGCCGTCGGGGCGACACGGCCGGTCGGCCGGGCACTACTTTGGCCGACAGCACGCTATCAACCAGCGCGCCGAAGCGCCGGGCCACTTCCGATTCGGCCGGGGCGGCGTCCACCAGGCGGTTCAGGGGCGTTTGGGTGGTGTAGGCGAAGCCCTGGAAGTGGCGCTTATACTCCTTTACCGGCTCAATAATTTCGGCCAAAGTCCGTAGCGGTGCTACCTTTTGGGTGCCGGCGAGCTGCCCGAGCAGGGCTTCCGGGGCGGCGCGGTGGCGCAGGCCGAGCGTTTCCAGCTCGGTGGAAACGGCGGCTAGCCGGCGGTACAGGTCGGGTACGTTCTGGGCGAGCGCCGGGGGCGACCAGAGCCGTTCGGCCACAGCGGCGGCGCGGGGCCAGATGCGCGACTCCACAATAATGGAATCGGCAAATTCCGTCCACATCGCGGCCTCGCCGCCCAGCACCAGCTTTTGTTCGGCCGTCGTGAGGGGCGTATCCGCCGGCAGCGGGTCGGCGGCGTAGTGGCTGGCGGCGGTAAAATTCAGGTCGAGGTAGTAGCCATTGGACAGCAGCACCGGGTGACCGAGGCGGGCGGCGTTGATCAGATCCTTCTTGCCGCGCCAGCTCTGGATGACGGCTTCCCTGGGCAGATCGGGGCCGAGGATTTCATCCCAGCCCACCATCGTCTTGCCGTTTTTTTGCAGAATGGCTAAGATGCGGCGGTTGAAATAGGTTTGCAGCTGGTGCTTGTCCACGGTTTTGCCGTCCGCTTTCACCATGCCGTGGGCGCGCATGTAGGCCGCGATGCGCGGGTTGCGCCGCCACTGCCGCCCGTCGTTTTCATCGCCGCCGATGTGGAAGTACGGATCCGGAAAGAGCGCCGTCATTTCCGTAAACACCGAATCGAGCAGCGAGTACGTGGTTTCGCGGGTTGGGTCGAGGGCGATATTCAGGACGCCCCATTTCGTGGGCACGGCGTAGGTTGAGTCGTTAGAAGCCAGTCGGGGATAGGCCGCGATCCAGCTGGTGGCGTGGCCTGGCACGTCAAATTCGGGCACCACGCGAATGCCGCGGGCTGTGGCGTAGCTCAGCACTTCGCGCACCTCAGCCTGGGTGTAGTAGCCGTTGGCGCCGCCAATCTGGTGCAGGCGAGGCAGCACCCGGCTTTCCACCCGAAAGCCCTGGTCGTCGGACAAGTGCCAGTGCAGCACGTTCATTTTCACGGCGGCCATGCCATCGAGATTCCGCTTGATGACGGCCACGGGCAGGAAGTGCCGCGCCGCATCGAGCGATAGCCCCCGCCAGACGAAGCGCGGCTGGTCCTGAATATCCACTTCCGGCAGGTAGCGCTGGTTTTTTTCGGTGACGGGCAGCTGTTCCAGCGTGGCCAGGGCCCGCAGCACGCCCAGGCTGGTGGGGGCGTCGATGCTCACGCCCATCGGCGTCACGCGCAGGCTGTAGCGTTCCTCGTCGAACTGTTCGGCGTGGCCGGTCCGGCCGTAGCGAATCTGCAGGACCGGGCCGGTGGCGGGCTCGGCCGGGCCTCGCAGGCGGCCCAGCAGGCGGCTGGCGGCGGCCCGGACCACCGGGTCGGGCGAGGTTGTTAGTTCAAGGCGCAGCGGGTTTTTCAGGCTCAGCCGGCCCTGGCCCCAGTGCATTTCGGCGGGTACGGGCAGCAGATTGCGGGTGGCCTGGGCGGCGGCCGGGCGCCCGGCCAAAATGCTCATCACCAGTAGCAAAAGACCGGATAAATAGCGGGTTAATTTGATCATATCAAGCCCCGGGCTTTGAATTCCAGGTATTTATTGATGGTGTTGGCCGTCAGATCCTGCGGAGCGGTGAGCAGGGAATAAATGCCGTAGCGCTGCAATTCAAGGACAATCTGTCGTTTTTCCTGGGTGAATTTCTCGGCAATTGTTTGGTTATAAACGTCGTCAGTGGTGAGGGCGGGCGCGTCCAGGTATTCGCTCAATTCGGTGTTTTCAAAAAAGATCACGAGGAGCAGATGGTCTTTGGCCAGCCGGCGCAGGTAGGGGAGCTGTCGTTGCAGGCCGTGCAGCGTTTCAAAGTTGGTGAATAAAATCAGCAGGCTGCGTTGTTTGATGCGGGTCCGGACCGTGGCGTAGAGCAGCCCGAAGTCGGTTTCCAGGTACTTCGTTTTTTGGCGATAGAGAATCTCGAGCAGCTTGAGCAGGTGGCCGGGCCGGCGGTCGGCGGCCAGCGCGGCGCCGGGCTTATTCGAGAACGTAATCAGGCCGGCTTTATCGTGTTTGAGCAGGGCGATATTGCTCACTACCAGCGTGGCGTTGATGGCGTAGTCGAGCAGGCTCAGCCCGTCGAAGGGCATGCGCATCACGCGGCCTTTATCGATAAGGCAATAAACCTGCTGCGCCCGCTCGTCCTGAAAGTGGTTCACCACCAGCGAGTCGGCCGCGCCGCTGCCCGCCCGGCGGGCAGTGGCTTTCCAGTTGATGCTGCGCGGATCGTCGCCGGCCACGTAAGGCCGGATCTGTTCGAATTCCAGGCTGTGCCCCACCCGCCGGATGCGTTTCACGCCCACTTCCGTCAGGCGGTTGTGGATGGCCAGCAGCTCGTACTGCCGCATCTGCAAAAACGACGGGTACACCGGCACCACCTTGTCCTGATCGTAGCGAAAGCGGCGGCGCACGAGGCCCAGCGGCGAGGCGGCGTAGATATTCAGCGCCCCAAACGCGTACTCCCCGCGCTTGGTGGGCCGCAGCTGGTAGTTGATAATCTGCGTTTCGCCCGGCCGGATGCTGGCTTTAAACAAGACATCGCGCCGCTGAAACTGCGGCGGAATCTCATCAATCGTCTCGGTCTGAACGGGAAAGCGGTAGTTGTTTTCCAGGTAAATCTGAA
>JAYWCH010000282.1:0-15481 GCA_043780755.1 Hymenobacter sp. | reverse complement strand
CAGGCTTAACAACTCAACCGACTGATTATTTCAGCCGCACCAGCGTGGCACCGAAACCAAACTTTTCCTTGCGCGCATCCTCAAAAAACTTAATGTCCTTGTTGCGGCTCAGTTGGCGATGGATTTCCTTGCGCAGTACGCCATTGCCCATGCCGTGGATGAAAACAATCTCGTGCATGTTGGTGGCCAGTGCCCGGCTCAGTGCGTCCTCAAAGGCGTCGAGCTGCAGGCGCAGAATGGCCGTGTTCGATAATTCTTCCTGGAGGTCGGGGCGCAGGGCGGCCAGGTGCAGGTCGAATTCGTGACCCGGGGCCACGACCGGCGCGGCGGGGGCAGGCGTGACGGCGGCCAGCACGGCGGCGGGCTTGGCGGGTGCATCGCCGCTGAGTTGGGCTTTGAGGGCGGCGATATCCACCCCGGCTGGTTTGATCGGAGCGGCCGGCACCAGCACCGGGGCGGCCTCGGTCAGGCGCTCGGGCGCAATGGCGGCGGCGGCTTTTTCATCCAGCTGAAAAAGGTAGGCGTCCTTCTGAATAACGGGCGCCGGGCGGTTGCTCGAATAGAACGTGCTGGCCTTGAAACCCTGCCGCTTGGTGAGCAGCTCGTAGGCCGCCTCGCCGTTGTGGCGGTGGGGCAGCAGCTGCACCACGGCCGCTGGCCAGGTGTCAAAATCCTTCAGGTGCAGGAACGACAGCGGTTTAGTGGTGGCTTTGGGACCGAGCTTATCGGCCGCCAGGGCGCGGTAGGGGCGGGCGCTGGTTTCCTCGCCGTAGGTGAAAAGGACGTCGGCCTCGGTGTTGTTGATGAGGGTGACGGCCAGCAGCTCCGGCGACTGATGCACCAGGGCCAGAAACAAGCCCTTGGCCGCGGCGGGCCGGCCGACCGCCGGTGGTGCAACGCCGGCCGCTTTGGCCTGTCCGGCGGGGTTGGAGGCTACGGCGGCTAGGGCCTGGGCCAGCGTGGGCACGGCCGGTTTGGCGGCTACGGGTTTGGGTGCGCTACGGTCTTTTTTGCTGGCGTTGGCGATCTTACCGGGCACCTGGCCGGGGCGGTAATCGGGGACCGTGCGGTCGAAATTTTTATCTTCCTCCTGCGCCACCACTACCACTTCCCGGCGCAGCACGGGAATGGTGAAATCGTTATCGATGGCTACTTCCACCAACTCGCTGTCGAGCAGGCGGGTAACTATTCCTTCTTCGGTGCCCGTGAGCAGGCGCACTCTATCTCCTACGTTCATATATCAGGATTTTACACGGCTGATCCCCGGCTCGGGTGGACCCGGCAGACCGCGTGTTGGGGTTTTGGACTTGTAAAAGTACGGCTGAGGGGCCGGAACGGGTTTGCTCCCGATCTGGTACTTGCGGGCCGCAAATCCGGTTAGTAACCGCTCGCGCGGCAATCCGGCCCGGTCCGGGGCGGCCCGATCCGAAAAAGCGGCGGCCTGTCAGGCCGGAAATTCCGTTTCAGTCCAAAAGCATCAGACTAAAAATTGACGGCAAAAGCCCATCCGGGCGATTTGCCCGACGGCGGCGTGACGTATCTTTCGCTCCGAAATGCTGGCCATCACCGCTGACCAGCAATTCCCGCTTATTCTTTCTGTTTAATCCTTCCCACCATTCATTTAGAATTAAATGCACTCATTTCGACCCTTTATTCTCCTGTTTTTTACTCTGTTGGCCTGGACTACCCGGGCCCAGGTCGTCACGACCCAGCCGGTCCTGTTTACCGAAACGACACCGGTCACCCTCACCTTCGATGCCAGCCAGGGCAATGCCGCACTGCTGGGTTTCACCGGCGACGTCTATATCTGGACCGGGACCATCACCAATCCGAACGCACCGACGACCTGGAACAACGTGAAAAGTCCTGCCTTCGGGCAGGCCGATCCTGCCGCGCTCATGACCCGCGACGCGACCAACCCCAACCTGTACCGTATCTCCTTCACACCCCGGACTTTCTACGCGGTGCCAATCGGCCAGACGATCTACCGGCTAGGTATGATTTTTAAAAACGCCAATGGCTCCATTGTGGCCCGGGCCGCTGACGGGGGCGATATTTTCGTCGAAGTGGCCCAGCCGGGCCTGTCGGCCCGCATCACCAGTCCCGCCCCGGCGGCTGGCGGCAACCCCTCGTTTGCCAGTCTCAATGACCAGATCAGCGTGACCGGAATTGCCTCCGCCGCCGCGACGCTGACTTTTGCGCTCAATGGCACGCAGGTGGCCCAGCAGGCCAGCGCCACCACGCTCACGACCACCGTCACGGTCGCCCGGGCGGGCCGGAACGTGGTTCGGTTCACGGCCAGCAGCGGCAACGCGCAAGCAGTTGATTCGCTGGTGATCGTGGTGCGGCCGCTCGTGGTTACGGCCGCTCTGCCGGCCGGGGCCAAGGACGGCATTACCTACCTGCCCGGCGGCACGTCGGTCATTCTCAACCTGACGGCGCCCAACAAGCAGTTTGCCTACGTGCTGGGCGAATTCAACAACTGGCAGCCCGTCGCCGGCTACTACATGAACCGAACGCCCGACGGCAACCGGTGGTGGGTGCAAATCGACGGCCTCACGCCGGGCAACGAGTACGCCTACCAGTACCTCGTCGATGGCGCCCTGCGCGTGGCCGATCCGTACTCGGAAAAAATTCTGGATCCCAACAGCGACCGCGACATTCCGGCAGTCACTTACCCGAACCTGAAGCCTTATCCCTTCGGGAAGACCACGGGCATCGTCTCGGTGCTCCAGACCAACCAGACGCCGTACGTGTGGGCGACCACCAATTTCCAGCGTCCCAAGCGCACCAACCTCGTGATTTACGAGCTGCTGATGCGTGACTTCACCGCCCGCCACGACTATCAGACCCTGCGCGATACGCTCAACTACATTCAGCGCCTGGGCATCAACGCCATTGAGCTCATGCCGATTAATGAGTTTGACGGTAACGACAACTGGGGCTACAGCCCGGATTTCTTCTTCGCCCCCGACAAATACTACGGCACCAAGCTCGCCCTCAAGCAATTTATCGACGAAGCCCACCGCCGGGGCATCGCCGTAATCCTGGACATGGTCCTCAACCATTCCACCGGCCAGAGCCCGATGGTGCAGCTCTACCAGCAGGGCGGCAATCCGTCGGCCGATAACCCCTGGTTCAATCAGAGCGCCCCGCATCCCTACAGCGTGTACAATGATCTGAACCACGAGAGTCCGTTCACCAAGTACTTTGCCAAGCAGGTAATGGCGTTCTGGCTCCGGGAATACAAGATCGACGGCTACCGCTTCGATCTGGCCGGGGGCTTCACCCAGAAAGTGACCACGCCGGCCACTTACGGTAATTACGATCAGTCCCGGATCGACATCTGGAAAGACTATTACCAGACCCTGGTTAGTGTTGATCCGACATTGTATCCCATCCTGGAGCATTTTCCAGACAACAGCGAAGGCAAGGTGTTATCCGACTTCGGCTTTATGCTCTGGGGCAATGCCAATCACAACTACATTGAAGCCACGATGGGCTACCTGGGCGATTCCAACTTTAGCTACGGCTATTACGGCAGCCCGTCGCAGGGCGGCCGGGGCTGGAATCAGCCCAACCTGGTGACGTACATGGAAAGCCACGACGAGGAGCGGCTGATGTACAAAACCCTCACATTCGGCAATGCCGCCGGTAATTACAGCACGCGCAATCTGACCACCGCGCTGGCCCGGCAGGAGCAGGCGGCGGCGTTCTTCTTCACCGTGCCGGGCCCGAAAATGGTCTGGGAATTCGGGGAGCTGGGCTACGATAAATCTATTTTCCAGTGCACCGACGGGTCGGTGCCCACGCCCTACGGCAACGATCAGTGCAAGCTCAGCGCCAAAGCCGCCGTGTGGAACTACTACGCGGACCCCAACCGCCGCAAGCTCTTCGACGTCTACCGCAGCCTGATCGCCCTCAAAAAGCGCGAGCCCGTGTTTGAAGCGCCCACCACCTACACCCAGCAGCTGGCCGGCGCGGCCAAGTCCATCCACCTCAGCGGCCCCACGCTGAGCGTGACCGTAATCGGCAATTTCGACGTCACGGCCACTACCATCGACCCGGCTTTCCAGACGGCCGGCAAATGGTATAACTACCTCAGCGGCGACAGCCTCACCGTCACCAACGTGAACGCGCCCCTGAGCCTGCAGCCCGGCGAGTACGCCGTGTACACGTCCCGGCAAATCAAAAAAGCCACCCTCCTGCCCACCAAAGCCCAGGCCACGACCATCCTGCGCCTGAGCGCCGCTCCCAACCCGAGCAGCAGCACGGCCCGCATTCAATACGAGCTGCCCACGGCCGGCGCCGTGACCCTGACCGTGCAGAACGTGCTGGGTGCCACCGTGCGCACCATCAGCGGCGGCCCGGTGCAGGCGGCCGGCGCGCACGAACTGGTATTGCCCGTGCAGCAGCTGGCCGCGGGCGTGTACTTCGTGCGCCTGACGACCGGCCCGCTCATCCAGACTACCCGTCTGGTCGTGCAGCACTAAAGCCGCCAGAAATGCCGGTCTGAGCCGGAAATAATTACCACCAAAAAGGCCGCCTCAGTACTGGGACGGCCTTTTTGGTGCGAAAAAAATCAATGGGTAACCGACTTTCAGCTTTCGTGAAAGCTGACCAGATCATCGATGGGGGAGCGGATAATCTTGCCCACTTCCATGCCGTGGTCACGGGCCACCTGGGTGAGGACATCGCGGAAATTATAGCCCACCGAGCCCACGCAGTTGAAAGTATAATCCTGGTAATTAGGATAATGCAGGACCAGATTCTGGAAAAACGTTTCGAAGCCGTCAAGCACGATTTCGCGGCAGTAGCTTACGTTGTTGTGGTCGTAGGCAAATTTGGCGAAGTTGGCCAGGTAGCGGTTTGGCAAGGGCTGGTTGTAGAGCCGGTCCAGAATGTCGTTGCGGGAGCCCAGGGCGTAGGTTTCGCGAAAAACGTCCTGCAGGCCCTCGGGGAGCAGGCCCCGCAGGTAGTCGCGCAGTAGCCGCTTACCGAAGAACGAGCCCGAACCCTCATCGCCCAGGAAGTAGCCGAGCGAATCCACGTTGTAGGTGATCTTTTGGCCGTCGTAGAGGCAGGAGTTGGTGCCCGTGCCCAGAATGGCGGCAAAGCCCGGCCGGTGGCCCAGCAGCGCCCGGGCGGCGGCCAGCAAATCCTCGGTTACAATGGCCTGGGCCTGGGGAAATACCTGGCGCAGCGCCGCCGCAATCACCTCGGCCTTTTGCGCCGACGATACCCCGGCGCCGTAGAAATGCACTTCGCGCACCTGCTCCCGGGGCAGCGTATCGGGCAGGTGATGGCTGAGGGACGCCACGATGGCCGCCGTATCCATGAAGTCCGGGTTGTAGCCTTCCGTGTTAAAATAGACGCGGTTATGGGCTCCGTCGAGTTGGCACCAGCTGCATTTTGTGGAGCCGCCGTCGGCAATCAGAATCATAAAAAAAAGGGTTGAGTTGGGAGGGATGGCGAAAGTAACGATCAACCCGGGAATCACACTCATTTAATCTACTCAAAAGATTGAATATATGACTTATTCACGGATGTAATATATTTAAAGGTTCTTTAGGTATTATAAACCTTGATTTATTACATTTGCTCAAGTCCGCTCTTATTCTCGTTCGCGCTGAATCAGGCGATGACCATCCTGCCCACACTTTTATTTTTCCTCATCGATTAAGTACCAATGAAAAAAATATTTACTCTCGCCGCTGCCAGTGCCCTGGCGGCCGCTACGCTCAGCGCCCAGGCGCAAATAACCCTCGACGGCAAGGTGGACGCAGCCGAAATTGCCACGGCTAATACTCAGGGTAAGTACCAGATGGTGAGCTCCTACTCGGGCACGCACTCGGTAGCTGACAAAGGGTTGAAAACCCTGTATGTCGGAACGTCGGCCACCAAGCTGTACATCGCCGTGGTGGGTTCGTTCGAGCAATCGGCTTCGTACCCGGCCGTTGTTGGCTATCTGAATGTGCCTGGTCAGAAAGGCGTGGCCGCCGGCACCAAGCTGGCCGGCGGAGCAGCGGGCGACAGCCCCCTGAAAATTACGCCCACCATGGACTTTGAAGTTGATTACGGTATCCGTTTGACTTTCGACAAAGACATTACCAGCAACGCCTATTTCAGCTACGCCGACTATACCAAAGGCAACGCTGCGCCGGTGCCGGATGCCTACCAGGGTGGAGTTGCTAAAACCGGTGTGCCCACTACCGCCTCGGCTACTGCCGCCCCGCTGCTAGGTGCCCGGGTAGCCTACTTGCCCTCGACCAGCCTGGCGACCAATACGACCAATACCGGGATTGAATTTGAGTTTGATCTGGCCGCCTTGGGCCTGGCGCCCAACAGCCAGGTCAACATGTTCTTCGCCTACACCAACGATGGTGGCGTATTCACCTCGGATACGTTTCCCCCCATCGCCGGGCAAACCACGGCGCTGGCCCCTAATCAGGACTTCACCGCCATCCCCGGCAACCAGTTCCTGACCTATCAAGTCGGTACCGGGGTACTGGCGAGCCGCAGCGAAGTAGCTACCGCCCTCCGCTTTGGCGTGTACCCCAATCCCGGCGCTGCCGTCGCCGTGACCTACACCGTGCCCCAGGGGCAGCAGCAAGTGGCCCTGAGCGTATTCGACGCCACGGGCAAGCAGGTGCGCAGCCTGCGCGAAGCCCAGGGCAGCGGCGCCCATACCTACAAACTAGCCAACCTCCGCGCCGGAATCTACGTGGTGAAGCTGGACGTCGGTGGTCAGCAAACGAGCAGCAAAGTAGTGATCGAATAGCCTGATTTTAAGTATGTGAAGAGGCCCCGCTGTAGCTACAGCGGGGCCTCTTTTTTTGGATTTACTAGCCGTATTTACGGAATTCACCAGACTAGCGTAGATACGCGACCCTTCGCGTCTGGCGTTAGACGAGCACCCGGACGGCCCGGACGCGAGACGCGAAGGGTCGCGTTTCTTCACCCATTAGTTCGCCCTTCCTATCTCGGCGTCCACACCGTCTGGGGTGGCCGTTAACGCCAGACGCGAAGGGTCGCGTCTCTACCACGATCAGTCGTCCTCCCCGTTGAATTTGTGGTGCCCGGGCGCAAAAAAATCCCCGCCGGGTGAGGGCGGGGATTTTTTTGGGCTTAGTCGAAACGATTATTTCTTGCTCACCGAGTAGGTGTACTTTTCGGGATCGTTCAGATTCAGCGTGATGTCGTACTTGCCGGTGCCGCCGGACTTCAGGTTGTCCCCGTTTTCTTCCAGCTTTGAAGCGCCGGTGACGCTCTTGGATTCGCCGAGGTTGATGTCCCAGGCGTCGTTGGCGCGGAATTTAAACTCGTTGTTGCTGCCCGAGCCGGGGAGGCTCACGTTGGACAGCTTCCAGACCTTATCGGCCACGCTGTACGTCATGGGGATGGACTGATTCCAGCCGCTGCCGTCGCCGGTGGTGGCGGAGCCAATTACGCCCCAGGTTGTGGTGGCGTCCGCCGTGATGGTGTTGGCCGTCAGGTTTACGCGGATGCGGTACATGGTTGGGCCGGTAAGGGTAAGGTCCGTGGTGCTGCCGGTGGCCAGGGAACCTTTACCCGCGCCCGCACCGAATACCGTTCCCGAAGCGGTGTTTGTGTTGGAAAGCTTAAAGTTATTGCTGGCGCCGGGTACGTAGATGTAGCCTTCGTACTGGGCGGGCTTGCCGGCCTGCTCGCGGATGTAGGGCGACGAACCACCGAGGGCGCCGATGCTGCTGCCGTAGAAGAACAGATCGCGCGAGTAGGGCACTGCCGTGAGCGGAGTCACGGCGCTAAGCAGGTCGCTCTGGTTGCCGGCGTAGCTGGCCCGCAGGCGCACGTCCACCGTGCCGGCGACCGTTGGCGTGAGGCCGGCTTTCACCAGGACCGTATTAAGATCGGCTACTTTCAGCGTGTCGCGGGTGGTGCCCGTGCCCGCGGCGATGGAGCTCACCGTGGCGAAGTTGGTGCCGGTTTTGGCAAATTCGAGGATATAAGTAACCGGCAGCACGGGCTTCGAGCCGTCCGACAGCATGAACGTGACGGGCGTCCAGGTGTAGACCACGGCGGCCTTGGTGGCGTTGGCGCTCATCAGGGTGCCGGCGTTGGTGGCGCTGGCCGTGAGGGTGGGGGTGCCGCTCATGTCAGCTTTTAACTGAACGTCATCTTTCTTACAAGAGCTGAGGGCGAGCAGCAAACCAGCTGCGGTGGCTAGGGAGAATGCGTTTTTCATAAAAAAGGCAAGGGTTTAAAAACGATTAAATGGCCGGCCTCCCCGAAGGAAAGCCGGCCGAAAAAAGTTTATTAGTAACCGGAATTTTGTTGCAGGTTCGGATTGGCCACCAGATCCGTCGTCGGAATCGGGAACACGTTCCGGGTCGCGGGCACGCCCTGGCCCGCTACGGTCTTCCGGTCGGCGCTGCCTTTGAAAGGCCACACGTAGCTGCCGCTCGTGAACTTGCCAAACCGGATGAGGTCGGTGCGGCGGTGTCCTTCCCAATACAGCTCGCGGCCGCGCTCGTCGAGGATGTTATCCAGCGTGAGGGCGCCCAGGGACGGGGCCTGTGCCCGCGCCCGAATGGCGTTGACGTATTGCAGGGCCGTACCGGCGTCGCCGCCGGCGCCACCGCGCAAGACGGCTTCGGCGTACATCAGCTGCACGTCGGCCAGGCGGAACATGGGGAAGTCGGTATCCACAAAATCCCCGGAACCACCGCGGCTCTTATCATCCGAGCCGGGTACGCCGGTCGAGCTCACATTCTTGAACTTGGTGACCGTGTAGCCCTGGGCGAAGGTGAAGATATCGTTGATATCAATCGACTGCCCCGTCGTGTAGAAGGTGTTGCGCGTATCGGCCGCGCTCTGGAATAGGTTCACCAGGTTGGCTTTGGCGCGGTTGCCGTTCCAGCCCGAGCTCACGCCGTAGTCCGTCAGCGGCATCGAGCCGCCCACGGCGGCGTGGATGATAAAGGGCATCCCGCCGTACGTTTTGGTGCGCGCCCCGTCGAACGTGATCGGGAAGATGATCTCGTTGCGGGCCGCCGAGCTGTTGTTGTCGGCCAGGAACAGCAGGCGATACTCCGGCGCCAGC
This sequence comes from Hymenobacter sp., assembly GCA_043780755.1. Classification (GTDB taxonomy): domain Bacteria; phylum Bacteroidota; class Bacteroidia; order Cytophagales; family Hymenobacteraceae; genus Hymenobacter. The sequence continues at coordinate 6,396 of JAYWCH010000282.1, read as the reverse complement.
GTGTAGCCGGCTTTGGTCACCTTGTTGGCGTAGGTCACGGCATCGGTGAAGCGGGCCGTGCCGGTGTACACCTGGGCGTTTAGGTAAAGCTTGGTTTGCAGGGTCCAGCAGGCGCCCTGGTCGGCCCGGGCGTAAATAGCCTTCGGCGCGAGCAAGGTTCCTTCAATGGCTTTCAGCTCCGACTCAACGTAGCTGAATAACTCCGGCCGGGAAATCTGCTTGGCCAGGGTGCCACCCACGGCCGACGTTTCGTCGGCGAAGGGCACGCTGCCGAACATATCCAGCGCGTGGTAGTAGGAGAGGGCGCGCAGGAAGCGCGCCTCCGCCCGGTACTGGCGAATGGTGACGGCCGTGGCATCGGTCAGGCCCCGGCTGGCGAGCTTGTCGTCGGTGGTCTGGCGGATGAACTCGTTGCAGAGGGAAATCTGGTAGAAAATCCGGTCGTACATGGCCCGCACAAACTCGTTGTTGGCGTTCCAGGTCAGGGTATTGTAATCGGGCAGGTTGCCGTCGTTCCAGGCAATGATGGCCTCGTCGGTGGTCACTTCCTGGGCCAGCCAATATTGGCGCAGGTAGTTGGAAAAGCCTTCATCGATGCCCGTAATGTCGGGGTTGCCGGCGGGGCCGCTCTGGCCGCTCACCGCCAGCGTAGCGTAAAGACGGGCCAGGGCCTGCTGGATCTGGGCGGGATCCTTGTAAATCACCTCCGCGTTGGCGGAGTAGGAGGGGACCTGGTCCAGCTCCTTGGTACAGGAAGTGGTGGCGATGGGCACCAGTGCGGCAGCTAATGCCCACAGGCCCAATGTACTTCTAAAATTAGTTTGCATAAAACGATTCGGAAAGAGAAGGATTAAAAACCAAGATTGAGCGCCATCGTGAAGGTGCGCGGCCGGGGGTAGATATTGTTGTCAATACCATTAACAACCTCCGGATCGATCCCCTTATAGTTGGTGATAACGAACAGATTCTGAACCGCGAAGGAGACGTTAAAGTTTGTCTTTTCCCGCAGGGCACTGCCGAAGTTATAGCCCAGCGTAATGTTCTCCATGCGCAGGAACGAGGCATTTTCGAGGAAGTAGTCGGACTGTAGCACCGTGGTTGAACCGCTGGTAAAATGGGAGGTCAGCTGCTCGGTGCTCACGTTGTACAGGGCGTTGGTTGAGCCCTGCACGAAGGAGCTCTGGGCCCGCAGGTTATTGTAAACGTACTGGCCCAGGTTGGAGCGCATGGTGAAGGCCAGCGAGGCCTTGCCGTAGTTGGTCGTGGCACCAAAGCCAAGGACCGCCTTGGGGCGCGACGAATGGCCGTAGTAGCGGTCCGAGCCGTTGATGGTGCCATCGCCGTTGCGGTCGCTGACAGCGCCCTGGATGGGCTGGCCGTTCGCGTTGTAGATCTGCTTGTAGAGGTAGAAGGTATTGGCCGAGTAGCCGACCGCGTTAATCTGCGCGGTGTTACCTACGCCACCGCCGATGCCGCCGGTTTCCTGCCCGACATAATTCGGGTTATCGACCAGGGTGAGCTTGGTGATGCGGTTCTGGTTGAAGGTGGCGTTGGCGTTCAGGGTGAGGCCGAATTTCTCGCTGCGGACGACCTGGAAATTGGTCGTCAGCTCCACGCCTTTGTTGGTGAGGTTGCCCACGTTGAGGAAGCCCGCGTTGGTCAGGTTGGAAAGCGCCGCCACGTTGCTGAACAGTAGCAAGTCCCGGGTGTCGCGCTGGTACACGTCCACGGTACCCGTGATGCGGTTATCGAGGAAGCCGAAATCCAGGCCGGCGTTGTAGGTCGTCGTCGTCTCCCAGGTCAGGTTGGTGTTGTAGAACGACGGGCGCAGGGTCTGGTAAAACTGGTTGCCAAACTGGTACTGCGACGTGTTCTGGCTCAGGGTCGAAACCGGCAGGAAGCCGGAGTTCACCCCAATGTCCTGCTGGCCGGTCTGGCCCACGCCGAGGCGCACTTTCAGGTCCGAAACCGTCTTGGAATTCTTGAGGAAATCTTCCCCCTTGGCCCGCCAGGCGAAAGCGCCCGAGGGGAAATAGCCCGTCCGCTTGCCGGGGGCAAAGTTCGACGTCTCATCAATCCGGAACGTGCCCGTGAACAGGTAGCGGTCCTTGATATTGTAGTTGGCCCGGGTGAAGTAGGAGAGCAGCACCTGCGTATTCAGGGTGTTGTCCTGGTTGTCGTAGGTCGGCGTGTAGGGCACGAAGATGGTGCCGTCGGCGCGGTTGTCATTCTGCAAAAAGGTGCGGTTCTGGAATTTCTGGAACGAGTAGCCGCCCAGAATATCGAAGCGCTGCCCGAAGATTTCGTGCTGGTATTTCACCAGGGCTTCGAGCAGGGTGTTGTTGAGCTCCTGCTTATAGAAGTTGTTGAGGCCGCCCCGGTTGAAGTCCGACGCGGCGTTGGCAGGGGTAGACACCGTGCCGTTGCCGCGCTGAATGTCGTAACCCAGGTTCAGGTTGGCCGACAGGCCCGGCACGGCGGGAATCTTGTAGTCAAACTGCACGTTGCCGATGCTGCGCTTCACCGTGCTGCGGTCGCGCCGCGAGTTGAGCAGGCCCACGGGGTTGCGCGAAACCAGGGTGTTGAGCGAGCCGTCGGTGTTGAGCGCCTCGTAGTAGCCGTTGTAGGGCGCGTACCGGGGGTCAGTGGACGTCACCGGCTGGGTAGGATCAAACGCGGTGGCGGCGCCCACGGCGCCCTGATTCGAGAAGTTGTTATCCAGCCAGGTGCCTTTCAGGTTGATGTCGATGCGCAGGTTGTCATCGAGCAGCAAAGGCGTGATGCCGATGGAGCCGGAATAACGCTTCAGGTCGTTGCGCTTGAGCAAGCCTTCCTGAAAGAGATAGCCCGTCGATACCCGGAACGGTGTTTTGCCGGCCGAGCCCAGCAGGCTCACATTGTTGTCGGTCGTGTAGGCGGGGCGGTAGATCTCTTTCTGCCAGTTGGTATCCGACGTGCCGAGCAGGGCTTTCTGCTGGGCGTTGCCGGCGGTGTTGACCAGGGTCCGGAAATCGTCGGCGGAAAGCACCGGCGCGTATTTCACGACCGTCGCAACCGATTGCTGGGTTGATACATTAACGTGCAGCGCTTCGCCGGGCAAACCCTTCTTGGTCGTTACGATGATAACGCCGTTGGAAGCCCGCACCCCGTAAATGGCGGTCGAGGAAGCGTCTTTCAGCACCGTAATGCTTTCGATATCGCTGGGGTTGATCAGCGAGAGCGGGTTGCCGGCGCCGGAAATCGTGGTGTTATCCACTGGTACACCGTCGATTACGATCAGCGGCTTATTAGAGGCGGAGAGCGACGAGCCGCCGCGAATCAGAATTTCGGCGCCCGCGCCGGGCGAACCGTTGCCCATCGTGATTTGCACGCCGGCCACTTTGCCCTGGATCAGCTGGTCGGGGCTGGTGACCTGGCCCTGCACGAATTCCTTGGAAGTAATCGTGGAGATCGAGCCGGTGACGTCCTGCCGGCGCTGCGTGCCGTAGCCTACGACCACGGCCTCAGCCAGTTGAGTCGTGTTTTCGGTCAGGCGCGTGGATACCTCCGTATTCTGGCCCCCGACGATGGTCACGGAGCGGCGTACCGAGTTGAAGCCGACGAAGGAAATAATCAGGGTGTGCGGCCCGGCCGTCACGTTGGGAATATTATAAGTGCCGTCCCCGTTGGAGGAGCTGCCGAGCGACGTGCCTTCGACAATAACCGTCGCCCCCGGGATTGCTTCGTTTGTGCTGTCCGTAATCCGGCCACTCACCGAACCAGTTTGAGCGAAGGCTCCCGAGGGAAAACCAAAGGCCGCGAGCAGCAGCAGAAACAGTAGTTTCGCTAGATAAGGATGTTTCATTGCAAACGGAAAAGTTGGATAATAAGAGGGGATAGAAAATGTAAAGTAAAGGCACTTTACGACGCCGCAAGTTACTTAAATATGTACAATAGTGACCACTGACGGGCGCATTTTTCGGGTCTTTCAAAAAGTAAACAGCCAGAATTTCTCCCCGGTCAAGATATAGAAATAATATAATTAATAGAAGTACGATAAATCAAATTGCGAGCGTGTAAATGCGGCTGACAGCGGGGGTAGGGCAGTTCGTTCAGCGCCGGCGGTCCGGACAGCAGACTGACTTTATCCGGGTAATTCTGCCCGCTCCGACGGTTGCCAAAACCTGATTTGCGCCCGGGCGCGGGCACCCATCCGGGTGGCCCGCGTTACCCCCAGGTTAACTGATCCGGGGCGGCCGGCCGACTGGTGGTCCGGAACTATGCCGGTCCGGATTTACCTTTAAACAGCCGACCGGGAACGGTTTCGGGTCGCCAAGGCCGAGGTTCGGGGGTAGCTGTCGGGTCAGCTATTGGTTCCGCGCCCGTTGTTCCGGTTCGGTTCCGCAATCGTTGGCGGGTAAGCTCGGGGGAATGGTACTGCAGCCGGGTTCCCGCCGGCAAAATGACCTTGCGGGGCCGATAACTCCGAGTTACTTTTGGCTTTTCCTTAGAAGATGAAAAAATCCCTACTACTCATAGCGTTGCTGGCGGCAACCACCACCCTCGCCCTGGCGCAGACCCGCCCCGGCGTCCGCAAGCCGGTGCCCAAAGGCACGGGGCCGGTTAAGCCCAAGCCCACGCCCGGCGTCAAGGAAGCGCCCAAGCTGCCACCGGTTTACGCGCCCATCGTCACGCCCCGGGCGGGCGACCGTGAAGAGGCACCGCCCCCGCTGGTCGTGAGCAAGATCAAAATCAAAAAGCCGGTGCTGGTGTATTATTCCGAAGCCGCCCCCGGCAAGTCCGTGCAGCAGCTCATCATGGCCGAGGAAAACCTGGGCCTGCTCAAAACCCTGGGCCTGGAGCAGCTCATGACCCGGCGCGAAGTATTCGTGGACGGTCTGAGCAACCGCGCCCTGCCCGGTAGCGACGGCACCAAGTTCCGGCTGCTCGGCACCAGCGCTGTGGCCGAAGGCACCCGCCGGGCCGTGGGCGATGGCCGCAACTTCTACTCCCGGCTCAAGATGCCCGCCTCGAGTTTTTTGTATATGGTCCGCGAGTCGGCCGAAGAATACCGCCACTTTGTTAAGGGCCCGCAGCTAAAAGGGGCGCTGCTGGATTTTGAGTCCAACGGCCTGCCGGGCGTCGATTCGGTCCGGGCGGTGTACACGTTGCGGAAAATGGATGCCTCGGAGCGCGGTGCGGGCAGCGGCGAAACCATTCGGTGATGATGAACAGCAAGAGTCTGTTGAAAACCCTGATTTTGGTGCTGTCGCTGGCCGGCCCGGTCGCGGCCCAGCAGCACGAGTTGACGGTCATCCGCGTGCCGCCCGGCACGCCGCCGGCCGATACGCTCTTTGTGGCGGGCTCCTTCAACGCCTGGAACCCCCACAACCCGGCCTACGCCCTGACCAAAACGGCCGACGGCCGCTACCAGATCAGTCTGCCGGCCAGCCTGGGAGCGATTGAATACAAATTCACCCGAGGCAGCTGGGCCAAAGCCGAAGCCGGCACCAATCAGCAGCCGCTGGCAAACCGCCGGGCCGATTTAAGCCAAGCAGCTGCGCTCGTTCTTGAGGTCCTGGCCTGGAGCGAGCCCGGTCCGGTCGCGCCCCCGCCGCATTCGGCCACGGCGCAGGTTCACGTGCTGAGCGCGGCTTTTTTGATCCCGCAGCTCGGGCGGAGCCGACGCGTGCTGGTCTACCTGCCCGCCGATTATGCCCGGCAGCCCCGCCGGCACTACCCCGTGCTGTACCTGGCCGACGGCCAGAATGTCTTCGACGCGGCCACCAGCTTCAGCGGCGAATGGGGCGTTGATGAAACCCTCGACCGCCTGCGCGCCAATGGACAGGACCCGGTCGGGAGTATCGTCGTGGCCGTGGACAACGACCCCCAGCACCGGGCCGACGAGTACATTCCCTGGCCCAATGCCGCGATTAAAGCCGGCGGGCAGGGCGGCGCCTACGTCGATTTTCTGGCCCTCACCCTCAAGCCCTACCTCGATAACCACTACCGCACCCGGCCCGACGCGGCCCACACCGGCGTGGGCGGCTCCAGCCTGGGCGGGCTGATCGCGGTGTACGCGGCGCTGAAATATCCCCGGGTCTTTGGGCGGGTGGGCGCGTTCTCGCCCGCGTTCTGGGTCTGCAATGATTCGCTCCGGGCGTTTGCCAAAAAGCATCCCGCCGCGCCCACTACCCGCTTTTACTTCGTGTGCGGCCCGCAGGAATCCGAAACCATGCTGCCGCTGATGACCGCCTGGCGCGACGAGCTGCGGGCCGAAGGCGTGCCCGCGGCCAACCTCTCACTGCACGCGCCCGCCGACGGGCAGCACCGGGAGTGGTTCTGGCGCCGCGAATTTCCGGCGGCTTACCGCTACCTGTTTGGGCCGGCGAAAAGCTCGGCAACATCGGTGGGAAA
>JAYWCH010000281.1:0-6384 GCA_043780755.1 Hymenobacter sp. | reverse complement strand
GTCACCCCGTTTACCTCCGATCTGGCAGTGGACTACGCCGGCTGGCGCCGTCTGCTCGACTTCTGCATCGATGGCGGCGTGGACTACCTCGTGGTGAATGGCACGACCGGCGAATCACCGACGACCACGGCCGCCGAGAAAACGGAGCTGCTGCGCATCGCCAAAGAGTACGTCGCCGGCCGCGTGCCGCTGGTGTACGGCATTGGCAGCAACGACACGGCCACGGCCGAGGAATCCCTGCGCACCACCGATCTGAGCGGGGTTGCCGCCGTGCTATCGGCCAGCCCGGCCTACAATAAGCCCAGCCAGGCCGGCCTCATCGCCCACTATCACCGCCTGGCCGACGCCAGTCCGCTGCCCATCATTCTCTACAACGTGCCCGGCCGCACGGCCTCCAACCTCACCGCCGAAACCACCCTGCGGCTGGCCCAGCACCCCAACATCATCGGCATCAAGGAAGCCAGCGGCCTGATGGAGCAGTGCCTGACCATCGCCGCCCGCAAGCCCCACGATTTTCTGCTGCTTTCGGGTGATGACATGCTCACCCTCGCTCTCATTGCCCACGGCGGCCAGGGAATTATCTCCGTAATGGCCAACGCCTTCCCCAAGCGCTTTGCCGACCTGACCCGCGCCGCGCTGGCCGGCGACTTCGCCACCGCCCGCGACGGCCTTTTTCACCTGTTACCCCTCAACCCGCTGATGTACGAAGAGAGCAATCCAGTCGGGGTAAAAGCCGCGCTGGAAGCCCTGGGCGTGTGCGGCGCCGCCGTGCGCCTGCCGCTGCTCGAAGCTTCGGAAGGACTTAAGGACCGGATTCGTAAGGCGTTGTAAAACCCTTATTTCGGGGCTGAATGCGGGTTTTCCAGCTTGGTTTCCCCGCGCCGCGCCGACGCGGGGAACCCGGCATCGGGTGTGTCCTGCCACCGCCGTTCGCCGGCCACTACCAGAAAGCCGTAGGCGAACACGAACAGGTTGAGTCCGAATTGCAGGTCCAGCACCGCATCGACCAGCATCGCCGTGGCCTGGATCAGTATAAAAAAGCTGATGGCAGGATTACGGCGCAGCGGCCGCTGGGTGAGCGGCCACAGCAGCACGGCCAGCCACAGTCCCAGGCCCAGCAGCCCGCCCCCCAGCAGGGTTTGCAGGTATTGATTGTGGACTTCAATCTGGTTGGGGGCCCGTAGCCCGAAGCTTTTCCAGTCGTACTGAGCCCGCATGGCGGCGTGGGTGTCGGCCGGGCCCACGCCGAGCAGCCAGTGCTGCCGGATGATAGTGCCCGCTGTTTCCACGGCCGCGAGCCGCCGGGCCAGGGAATAGCTGTTGATATCGTGCCCGTCCGTGAACTGCTGCACATCCCAGACGGTCGAGTCCGTCCGCTGCCGGACCGATTCCAGGCCGTGGTACGCCAGCCACGGCCCCGCGCCCAGCAGCGCGAGCAGCCCCAGGCCCAGGGCCCAGTGGCGCCGTACCAGCAGCCCCCCGGCATAAACCAGCAAGCCCGCATAAAATACCAGCAGCCCCGTCCGGTAAGCCAGCACGTGCAGCGTGAGCGCGATGCCGATTGCCGTCCCCAGCAGCGCCACCCGCAACCCGTCCCCAGCCAGCCGATTACGCCGCAGCAGCAGCCCCCAGAAAAAGGCCAGCCCGAGCATGATCCCGAACGAAATATGAAAGACCCGGGTGATAATCGGGATATTCTGCCCCATGCGAATGGCCTCGTTGGCCTGCACCGGGTGCAGCAAGTACTGGCCCAGGGTGGCCAGCCCCACGGCCGCCGTGCCCAGCACAAACAGGCTGCCTACTACCAGCCGCTGTCGCGCCGAGAGCGGCACGGCCAGTGTAAAAGCCAGCGGCACGCCCAGCCACGTCAGACTCCGAAATAACTCGTGTCGCCAGATTGCCAACTCGCTGGTATAGAGTCCAGTCAGGAGTAAAAAGCCGACCAGGGTCGCGCCGCGCATCGCCGCGCCGTTGCGAAAATACCGGGGCCAGTCGCGTCGTAAATCGGGATTGGCCAGCGCCGCAACCACCCCGACCACCGGCCCGAGGGCCACCAGCGCCCGCGCCGCCAGCAGCCCGGCCACGCCCGTCACACAAGCCAGCAGCAGCAGGTGCTGCGAAAGCTGGCCCGTCGAATAGTAGGACCTGAGGCCCGGCCGCCCGCCCATTCGTGCGCCCGGGCTCACCAGCCGCTGGCCAGGACATCGGCCACGTGCAGGCATTTGAGCGGCAGCTTTTCCTTTTTAATGTACGATTCCAGGTGCATGAGGCAACTCACGTCGGTGCTCACAATGAAGTCGGCGCCGGTTTCGAGGGCATACTCCACTTTCTGCTGGGCCATGGCCACGGAAATGGCTTCAAACTTAACGGCAAAAGTGCCCCCGAAGCCGCAGCAGGTGGTGGTTTCGGCCATTTCCAGGCGCGTGAGGCCGGCTACGCCGTCGAGCAGCAGGCGCGGCGCGGCGCGAATCCCGCACTCGCGCAGCGCCGCGCACGAGTCGTGATACGTGTACTGCCCCGCCAGCCGGGCGCCGGGAATGGCCGTGATGCCGAGGACATCCACCAGAAATTCGGTCAGCTCGTAAATGCGGCCCTGCACGGCGCCACATGCGGGCTGCTGCTGCGTGCCGGCAAACATATCGGTATAGCTTTTGCGCACCATGCCCACGCACGAGGCTGAGGGACTGACGATGTAGCGCGGTCCGCCCACGGTAGCCGGCGGCGTGAAATCCACCAGAAACTTCTCCGCCACGGCGCGGCATTGAACCTGGTAGCCAGCATTGTAAGCCGGCTGGCCGCAGCAGGTCTGATCGGGGTTGTAGTTGACTTTAACCCCGACCCGCTCCAGTACCTTTACCATGTGCATGGCGGTGGCGGGGTAAAGCTGGTCGACGAAGCAGGGGATGAAAAGATCGACGGTCGGGAGCATCGGCAGGGAGAATTCGGGGAGGATTAATGAAAAGCAAAGACCGTGGCCGCCGCCGCCCGCGCCCGCGCAAACGCCGCCCGATCAAGCCCCGACTCCTGCCCGTTTTCGGCCAGAAAATCTAGCAGATGCTCGGTGGCCATGTTGCCCGTCAGCGCATCGGCCGCCATGGGGCAGCCGCCAATGCCGCCAATGGCCCCGTCGAAGCGGCGGCAGCCGGCGTGGTAGGCGGCGCTCACTTTTTCGTGCCAGGTGTCGGGAGTGGTGTGCAGGTGCGCCCCGAATTCGATCCGGGGAAAAGCCGGAATCAAAGCCGAAAACAAGGGCGTAATCGTCGCCGACGATGACGCCCCGATGGTATCGGAAAGCGCCACAATCCGGACGCCCAGCGCCGCCAGCTGCCGTGTGAAGTCGGTCACGATCTCCGGATTCCAGGCCTCGCCGTAGGGGTTGCCGAAGCCCATGGAGAGGTAGGCGACCAGGGTTTTGCCGGTGCGCTCGCACAGCTCGTGCATGGCGGCGACGTCGGCCAGCGCCTCGGCGGTGGTTTGGTTGGTGTTGCGGCGCTGAAAGGTGGCCGACACCGAGAGGGGAAAGCCCAGATAGCTGATTTCGGGGTGTTGGGCGGCGGTTTCGGCCCCGCGCTGGTTGGCGACGATGGCCAGCAGCCGGGTTTTAGTGGTGCTTAAATCCAACCCGGCCAACACTTCGGCCGTGTCGCGCAGCTGCGGAATAGCCTTGGGCGAAACGAACGAACCAAAGTCGAGCGTGTCGAAGCCCACCGCCAGCAGGGCGTTGAGGTAGGCGATTTTGGAGGGGGTGGGGATGAAATCAGCCAGGCCCTGCATGGCGTCGCGCGGGCATTCAATCAGCTTCATGGCGGGAGGAAGGACGGAGAAAGGACGGGGGCAAAGGTATCCGATAGCCTCAGCTTCTGATGCGGGCCGCCGGAAGAAATCCGCCCGCGCTCCCGCGCCGTCTCAGCGCCGGGTGAGCACCCGGGTTTGCACCAGCTTGCCGCTTTTATCAAAATATTCCGTTTTGATGATGCCCACGGCGGGGTCGTAATAATCGACTTCCCGGCCGATACTTTTCAGCACGAGGTCGGTGCGGGCGGCCGTGGCCAGCTCGCGCTGGCTCTCCACCGAATAGCAGCTGAACGTGCCCGCTGGCACCGTAACCGGCCGGGGCCCGGCCACAATCCGGCGCTGCCGCAACGTCGTTTTCACCTTGGCAATGGCCACCGACGGGCTGCTGACCTGCACCACGACGCCGCCATCGGCCAGGCGGCTGCCCACGGTGGGGCGGTCGGGCCACGCCAGCGGCGTGCCCTGGTAAGTTAGCAGCCGGTCGCGGGCCGACTTCAGGCCGTCGTAATTGATCTCGCCCAGGCCGTCGGTAAAAGTGGTGTCGCGGCGATGGAAATACGTCAGATCTTCCTGCTGAACTATCAAATTATCAACATCATAAAGCCCGCTCTTCAGTGCGGCCGTGGTGATGGTTACGGCGCTGTTTTTTTTGCCGGCGGTATCGGTACTGATCCTCAGCACCCGGTAGCGCCAGGAGCCGGTGGCTTTGCCCCTGGGATCCCGCAGCTGATACTCCAGACTCTGGCTCTGGCGCAGGCCGAACGGCGGCCCGGGGGCGATGGTTTTCTTCCCCTCCGGCCCCCGGGCGGGCGCCGCCGATTGGGCCCGGCCGGTATCCGCCAGCAGGAGCAGTAACATGGCCAGGCCGGCCGGCCGGCAGAACAGGATGCGCATGAGTGAAAAGGGGCCAGGCAACGTAAAAAATGCGGAAGTCCGCGACTTACGCAACCCACGGGGCGCAGGGTTGCCCGGCAACCCGCGCCGCGCCCTTGCGTTTGCTCCCGCAGGGCCGTACTTTTCGGCTCCTCACCCCTCCGCTCCCCGCCATCATGCCCGAATCTTCTTCCCCCAACTGGGCCGACATGGCCGCCGCGCTGCTCACCAAGCTTTCGGGCGGCGTAGAGCTCACCTGCGCCTTCGACCAAATGGAGCTGCAAGTGCCCAACCCGGCCAACCCCACGGCCCCCGCCGCCACCTGGAAACTGAACGGCTCCCTGCGCATCCGCACGCGCGGCGAGCAGCCGGCCACTGCCCCTCAGCTGCCGTCCAGCCCCTCCGCGCCCGGTGCCTAGTACCCTCGAAATCGATGCCCAGCTGGTCATCACCTGGAACGGCCACGCTTTGCAGCTGGCCGCCGCCGGCACGTATTTGATTGTGAATATTCCCAGTCAGCAGGTGCTCGATCAGCTCACGGCCGGCCCGCCCAAAGACCCGAGCGCCGCCAAAGCCCCCAAATCGGCCGGCTCCGATCCCTTGCAGCAGCTCAACGACCTGGCCCGGCAGCTCGGCTGGGTGCTCGATCTGCGGGTTGGGGGCAAAACCTACGTCACGTTCGGCGTGCAGCGCACGCCCAAAATCACGCTCAATGCCGTGCTGGGCAAAATCGGATCCTTCTTCCGGTAGCGGCCGTCTGCACGCCATCAAATTCGGGCCCGGCGTAACTAATCGTCTTCCGTTTAGTTAGGAGAAATACACCCTTTGGCGCTGCGCGATGAATTCCGAACCCGACCCTAACCGACAGGTGGGCGCCCGCCGGCGTCCCTCGCCCTTCGCCCGCATCGAGCGGATGCCGCCGCTGCTCATGGTGATGTACCTGGCGCTGCTCGCCATTCTAATAATGTTTGTGATGCTCGTGGCGGCCTACATCACCACCCGGCTGCGGAGCGGGATACCCACCGGCGCCCACGCCCTGCCGCGCTACTTCTCGCTCAGCACCATTGTGTTAATCGTTAGTAGCTACACCATTGGGCAGGCCCCGCGCCTGTACGCGCAGGACGATCTGGGCAGCCTGGGCCGCTGTCTGGGGGCCACACTGTTGCTGGGTAGTATTTTTTCGGGCTTGCAGGTAATGGGCTGGCGCGAGCTGATGCAGCAGGGTGTCCCGTTTCAGGGTCAGGCCAGCAACGGCAGCGGGCAGTTTATCTATTTGATTTCGGCGTTGCACGTGGCCCACTTGCTGGGCGGAATGCTGTTTTTGCTGGCCTTGCTAATCCGTGTTGTCCACGCCGACCGCGACGCGGTGCGCTCCCTCACGTTCATCCGTAACCCGTATTATCGCCGGCAAATGCGCCTGCTGGGCACCTACTGGCATTTTATCGACGTGCTCTGGGTGGCGCTCTTCGCCGTCTTCCTGTTCTTGTACTGAGCCGATCCGACCCCGTAAGCTGCAAACAAAGAGAGCGCCTGAAGCAATTCGGGCGCTCTCTTTGGCTCTGGTAATCCCTGACTGCCACGGCGGGAACGGCCGCCGCCGGCGATTAATCTCAGGCTCTAGTGCTCAGTCAGGGGAATTATTTGCATAAACCTTTTGATAGTGGCGGGTTAGTTTTTGTCGGGCCTTGTCGAGCGAGAATTGCCACTTGACGGTCG
>JAYWCH010000280.1:0-6408 GCA_043780755.1 Hymenobacter sp. | reverse complement strand
GTCGGCCGGCCAGTGCGGGGAATCCGGCCCCGCCAAACGGGGTATCTTTGCCGGGCGCTCCCCCGCGTTTTTGCTGACCAATAAATAGCCCCTTTCCCCATTTTACGTGCTTAGTCCCGTCCTCAAATGCGCGTCAGTGTTCCTGCTGAGCACGGTAAAGTTTCTGGGCGGCCCGCTGGCCGGCATTTCGATGGGACTGGATTTCTGGTCCACGCTGGCCCTCACCGTGGGCGGGATGATGACGAGCGTATTCGTGTTTTCCGGCGTCGGTCGGGTCTGGATGCTGCACCGGCAGAAGCAGCGCCGGTTGCGGCGGGCGCCCATTTTTTCGCGGCGCTCGCGCAACATTATCAAGGTGTTCCGCAAGTTCGGCATGGGCGGCATTGCCTTCCTGACGCCCGTGCTGCTCTCGCCCATCGGCGGTACGGTCATCGCCACGCTGCTCGGGGTGCCGCGCCAGCGCATCCTGCTGCACATGTTGTGGAGCGCGTTGTTTTGGGGCGGGGCGCTCACGTTTGCCAGCGTGCACTTCGGGCACCTGCTGCAACACCGCTAGCGCCCCGCGCCCGTCACTGCTACCGCCGCTTCCGCGCCTTGATGGCCTTCACGCCAGGAGCCGAGCCGCCCTTTTTGCCCACGTTGGCCTTGGAGCCTTTACTGCTCTTTTTCTTGCCTTCGGCGAAGGGCTTTCCGGTGCGCTTGTCGATCGTGATGCCGGGCTTAATCCACTCCTTTTTTTCGTGAAAAGCGCCCTGGAAAGTCGGGTCCAGCTTCCGGCGGCGGTCGTCCAGCTCGCGGCCAATGGCCTGCTGCTCCTCAAACTGTGTTTCTTCGATGACCACTTCGGCGGGTAATGCCACGACTTCAATGGTCTGGTTAATCAACAGCTCAATCTCCCCGATGTGGACCATTTCGGCCTCGTTGGCAAACGTGAGCGCCGCGCCCGTTTGCTGCGCCCGGCCCGTGCGGCCAATGCGGTGCACGTAGTCGTCGTGCACAATGGGCACATCGAAGTTGATCACGTGGCTCACCTTCGGCACGTCGATGCCACGGGCGGCCACGTCGGTCGCCACCAGATAGCGCACTTCTCCCGCCCGAAACGAGTCCATGCTGTTGATCCGGGCGTTCTGGCCCTTGTTGCCGTGAATCACGCGCACCTCGCCCGCCGGCGCCTTCCGCTCCAGAAAGTGCGCCACCTGATCGGCGTGCTCCTTGGTACGGGTGAAGATGAGCACCCGCGTCATCGTTTCCTGATCGCGGTGCAGCAGGTGGTGCAGCAGGTTGATTTTGGTGAGCAGGTTGGGCGCCTGATACAGCGTTTGCGTTACCGTGGAGGCCGTTTTGGCGGGCGGGCTCACTTCTACCCGCACCGGAAATTCCAGGAATTCCTCACTCAGCAGCGTCACCCGCTCGGGCATGGTGGCCGAAAAAAGCACGTTCTGCCGTTTGTTGGGGATGATTTCCAGGATGCGCCGGATCTGGGGCATGAAGCCCATGTCCATCATCTTATCGGCTTCGTCGAGCACCAGCGTTTTCAGATCGCGCAGCACCAGGGAGCCTTTCAGGTAGATTTCCATCAGCCGGCCCGGCGTGGCCACGAGCACGTCGATGCCGTTGGCAATGGTTTCAATCTGGGTTTTCGGCCCCAGGCCGCCGTAAATGGCAAAAATCCGCAGGTCGGTATTCACAGCCAGCGCCTTGAGGTGCGTTTCGATCTGAATAGCCAACTCGCGGGTGGGCGCCAGCACCAGGGCCCGGGGGTTTTTGCCCTGGGCATATTTCACTTTCATGAGCAGCGGCAGGCCGAAGGCGGCCGTTTTGCCGGTGCCGGTCTGGGCGATGCCCAGCACGTCGTGCCCCGCCAGCAGGAGCGGAATCGTCTGCAGCTGCACGGGCGTCGGCTCGGTAAAGCCGGCATCGGCTACTGCCGTAAGAAGTTGTTTATTGAGTTTAAAATCGTTGAACGACGGGATGATAATGGGTTCCATTCCGCAAAGGTCGGCCTTTATGCGGTAAGCTTGAGCCTGCTGGCCGGCGGTAAGGCTGATAACCGGCCCGCGGCCCGCCAAAGGTTCGGGCACAATCGATAACTTTTCTTGTGCGTTCGGGCTTCCTCTTCTATCTTTGCAGCACCAAAACCAACACGGTAGATATAGCTCAGCTGGTTAGAGCGTCGGATTGTGATTCCGAAGGTCGTGGGTTCGAGCCCCATTATTTACCCATCAATAAAAGTCCCCGGAGAATCTTCCGGGGACTTTTTTGTTGCCTGTCCCTCGTTACTCCCCCATCACTTCACCAAACCATTTCGCAATGAGTCTGCTCGTTATCGGCAGCGTCGCCTTCGACGCCCTGGAAACGCCCTTCGGCAAAACCGACAAAATTATCGGCGGCGCCGCTACCTATATCACCCTGTCGGCTTCCTACTCGGTGAAGCCCGTGAACCTGGTAGCCGTGGTGGGCGACGACTTCCCGCAAGCCGATATTGAGCTGCTCGAAGCGCACGGCGTGGACACCGAGGGCCTGCAAATCAAGGCGGGGGAGAAGTCGTTCTTCTGGTCGGGCAAGTATTCGCAGGATCTCAACTCGCGCGAAACCATCACTACGGAGTTGAACGTGCTGGCTGATTTCGACCCCATTCTCCCCGATGCTTACCAGGACTGCAAGTACCTCATGCTCGGCAACCTGGCGCCGCAGGTGCAGCGCCTCGTCATCCAGCGCCTCGTAAACCGGCCCAAGCTGATTGTGATGGACACGATGAACTTCTGGATGGATATCGCCCTGGAAGACCTCATCGCGACTATCGAAATGGTGGACGTACTCAGCATCAACGACGAAGAAGCCCGCCAGCTCAGCGGCGAGTACTCATTGGTGAAGGCGGCCAAGAAAATCATGGCCATGGGGCCGAAGTTTCTCATCATCAAAAAAGGCGAGCACGGCGCATTGCTCTTCCACAAAGCCAAGGTGTTTTTCGCCCCGGCCCTGCCCCTGGAGGAAGTGTTCGATCCCACCGGCGCCGGCGATTCGTTCGCGGGCGGCTTCATCGGTCACCTGGCCGCGACCGACGATATCAGCTTTGAGAACATGAAGCGCGCCGTCATTCACGGCTCGGCCATGGCTTCGTTTTGCGTCGAGAAATTCGGCACCGAGCGCCTGCTCAATCTCTCGGCCGAAGAAGTAGAAGCCCGCGAGGCCCAGTTCGCCGAGCTGGTGAAAGTAATGCCCGCCGTGGCCGTTGCTTAAAGGGATTTTCCTGGCGCAACCTTTTAACAACGAAGGGAGTAGAGAAGGGTATTCTCCAACTTAACCATCCAACGTTATGGGACTCGCCAAGAAAGATTCCGACCTGCAGAATAAGAAAACGTCCGTGAACCCCACGGCCAATTCGAAAAAGAAAAGCACCCAGGTGCAAAACCCGAACGTGAGCAACGTCTCGACCCACGGCAACACGACCGACGGCAACAGCCAGGGCAACGAGCCGCGCAAGACGACGCCTATCCGCAACAATCCGCAGGGCAACAATCCCATGTCGACCAGCGGCGGCAAAGGCCCCGGCAAACAGGGTAACTAACACGTTATTTTACAGCAGAAAGCCCCCGTCGGATTAACCGGCGGGGGTTTTCTGCTGTAAAGCGGTCGGGTTTAAAGCGTTAAAATGCCCAGCCCAGCCACTGTTGAAACCCGTGCCGTTGCGCGGCGTCGGCCGTTTCCAGGCGATCAATCACGTACCGCTGGCCGAAATGGACGTCCGGCACTGCGCTCAGGCGCACCGTCAGCAGACGGGTTTGGCGGAACAGGCTGATTTCGTAGCCCGGCGCGCCGCTGCTGAGCAGCGTTTGCAGGTTCATATCGACGCGGCGGCCATTGACGGCCACGATTTCATCGTCTACTGTCAGCGTGTTGGCGGCCGGCGAGTCGGGCCAGATGCTACTCACTTCAGTGCGCTCATTCTTTGCCACGGTGCGGAAACCAAATATTCTTTCCGAAGCGGAGGCATTTTCGCCCACCAGCAGTTGGCAGCCCACAGTGTGAAGAACTTTGTCAAGCGAGTCGGCCAGCGGGGCGGTGCCGTAGATAAAACGGTTGAAATAAGCGTGCATATCGCGCCCTGCTACCTCGTTCACCAGCCGGATGTAATCGGCCTCGGTGTAGCCCACGCCCGTTTGCCCAAATTCCTGGTATAGGTGCCGCATCACGTCGTCGAGGCTGCGGGTGTGGCCGGAGAGCTGCCGTAGGGTCAGGTCCAGAATCAGGGCGGCTAGGGCGCCTTTGTGGTACACGGAAACTTTGCGGTCGGGCACGCCGGGTTTGTAGCCATCGAGCCACAGGTCCATACTGGCATCGGCCAGCGAGAGGTTCTGACTGCCGGCATCGTCGTAATGCTTGCGCAAAACGGTATTGAGCTCCTCAAAATATTGCGTCGGCGTGCGTACCTGGCTGCGGGCCAGCAGGTATTCGCCGTAGTAGGTAGTAATGCCTTCGGCGATGAAGCAGGTGCGGAAATAATTCTCGCGGCTGTAGTCGTAGGGCTGCATCTCGGCGGGCCGGATGCTTTTGATATTCCAGGTGTGAAACAGCTCGTGGCAGCTCACGCCCAGTAGTTCCTTGTACAGTCCTTCCGTCATCATCAGCTCGGCGGGGCCCAGCACAATCACCGTTGAGTTGTGGTGTTCGACACCGTGGTAGTGCTTGAAGGGCAGAAACTGATTCAGAAAGTGGTATTCCGTCACCGGGCAGCCGCCGAACAGCCGCAATTGCTCCTCGGTAAAGGCCCGGAAATCGCCCAGCAGCTGGGTCCAGTCCACCGCCGCTTCGCCCTGCACCCACACGTGAAAAAGCCGCCCGTCCGCTTCATACTGCTGATGGGTGAGCGTGGGGCTGGCAATCAGCGGGGAATCGGCCAACTGGTCAAAATCGATGGCGCTCAGGGTATTGGGCGCCGGCTGCGGCAGGCCGCAGGCCAGCTGCCAGCCTTCGGGCAGCGCCAGGGTCAGCTCGCAGGCGTCATGCTGGCGGCCTTCCGCGTACATCAGTGCCTGCACAGGGTTCAGGTAGAGCTGCGACTCGTCGAGCCAGGAGCCGCCGGCGTCCATCTGGTGGGCGTAGAAATTGTAGCTCACGCGCACGGTGCGGCCGGCCGCGCCGGCTACTTCCCAGCGGTCCTTGGTCAGCTTGCGGTAGGCCAGGCGTTCGCCGGTAGTAGCGTCGGTCACTTCCACCCGCTGAATTTTTTGGGCGAAGTTTTGCAACTCGTAGCGGCCCGGGCGCCACGCGGGCAGCTGCAGTTCCAGGGCCGGCGCCTCGGCCGCCACGGCCAGCGTAAGTTGAATCTGGAGGTAAAAGGTGAGCGGATTGTCGTAGGAAACGTGGTAGTGAATCATCGGGAAGCAGGCTTTACGGGGCTATTAAAGGGTAAAAATCGACTATTGGCAGCAAGCTAAAGCTTCCCGCACAAAGGGCTTGTCTTTTCCAGGGGGAATCCGTACCTTTGCCGGCCCAACCTGAATCAAGACCTGATATGAAACGCACCTACCAACCCTCGAAGCGCAAGCGTGTTAACAAGCACGGCTTCCGTCTGCGCATGGAAACCGCCAACGGCCGCAACGTGCTGGCCCGTCGCCGCGCCAAAGGCCGCAAGCGCCTCACCGTCTCCGACGAAGGCCGTCACAAGCGCTAAGAATTGCGCCGATAACCGCGTCGTTTCCGGCCCGTCTTTCCCCTGGGAAGCAGCTCCGGGCACGCGGTCAGTCGGCTGAATGGGATTGTAAGGCAACGCCATTGATGTCAGAATCCCGCTCTTATAGTTTTCCGAAAGAGGAACACCTGTGTCGCAAGAAGCTCATCGAAGAGCTTTTTAGCAAGCAGGGTTCCTCTTTCGGCGTTTACCCGCTGCGCATCGTCTGGATTCCCCGGGTCAGCCCGTCGGCGGCGCCCCCGCAGGTGCTCATCAGCGTGAGCAAGCGCACCTTTAAGCGGGCAGTGGATCGGAACCGGCTCAAGCGGCTCATTCGGGAGGCGTACCGGCTCAATAAATACCGGTTGGTGGAGCAACCCGGCGGGCATGCGGTGGCTCTGTTGGGTATTATCTTCACGGGAAAGGAAAAAAGCCCGCTGGCGTTAGTGGAAAAAAAATTAATTTCCGCCCTCCATCGTTTGGGGGAAACCCCGGCTGTAACATCCGTTCCGCCGCCGCCCGCGTAGACTCGCCAACTTGCCACCCGTTTTTATGACTATCCGCAAAAAGCTGCTCGCTACCTTGGCTCTGAGTACGTTGGGTCTGGTTTCTTTTCGGGCCGCCTCCGATAATGAGCGGTACTTCGAAATCGCGAAGAATTTAGATATTTTCGCTACGCTATTTAAGGAAGTCAATACCTATTACGTCGACGAGATCACCCCCGCCAAGCTGGTGAA
>JAYWCH010000279.1:0-2694 GCA_043780755.1 Hymenobacter sp. | reverse complement strand
GAAGCCCGCCGTTTGCGGCGCGGTGATCGTCACCATCGTCGTGGCCGAAACCGCCGCGCAGCCGCCGCTGGCCGCTACCGTGTTGGTTACGGTGTACATACCGGGCGTGGAGGTCGCAACTGCTACCGCACCATTTGTCGCGTTCAGGCTCAGGCCCGTAGTCGAGGTGAAGGTGCCGGCTGTGGCGCCAGCAGCCATTTTCGTCCCCGCGAATACGCCGCTCGACGTGCAGTAGCTCGAGGCTCCGTAGCTGAAACCAGCCGTTTGCGGCGCCGTCACCGTCAGATCGGTACCGTTGTCGGTGCCGGTGGTGGCGGGGTTGGCCGCAATCACCCGGATGCGGTAGCCGGTGCCGGCACTGGTACTCGTTGGAATGTTGGCGGAAATAGTCCCCGCCGTGGCCATATTAGCCAGCGTACCAATGACGACCGGCGCGCCGAAGCCGCCGGTGGCGTTGGAAAGCTGCGCCTGGAAGGTATTGGCCGGATCGTAGGTACCAGTGATGGTATAGGGCACGCTCACGGCCGTACCCGTGCAGAACGGCGCGCCGGCAATCGGGCCGGTGCTCACGGTGTTGAGCGCGGCGGTGATGGTAAAATCGAAATTCGAGATATCGTAGAAGATGTTATTGCTGGCCTGCACCTTGAGGCGGGCAGTGGTCGTGGTCGTGGCCAGGGCCGGCAGGGTCACCGTGGCGCTGCCGGTGTTGGGCGTGGCGGCGGCCAGGGTGTAGGGAAACGTCTGGCCCCCGTCGATAGAGAGCAGGATGTTTACGTTGGCGCAGCTGACCGGCGCGGCGGTGGTGTTATTCACGCTCCAGGTCACGGGCTGAGTCGCGCCGCTGGCGAAAGTCCCGTTCAGGTCCGCCGTCATGACGAAAGGACCGGACGTACCATCGACCGTGATGGCCGAATTTACTTCGCTCACCCCACCCACGTTGTCGCGCACCGTCAGACGCAGGTTCACGACCTGGCCCACGGCGGGCAGCTTGTCGCCCTTGGCCTTATTGGCGCCGGTGAGCTGCGCCGCCAGCCGCGGAAACAGACGCGTGCTGGTCGCCACGGGCTCGTAGCTGCGGAAGAACGGAGCCAGGGTTTCGTCATTCAGCACGGTGGGGCCGGGCGGGGTGGCGGCGTTGCCGCCGGTGTCCATACCCTCCCAAGAGTAGCTGAGCACATTATTCGCGTTGGCGCTGGTAGCCGAAGCCGTGAGTACGAACGGCGTCGATTTAGGAATCGTTTTCCCCGTGGTGAAGCTGTTGATGACGGGCGCGGCGTTGTTGGTCGCCGTGGTGGTGTAGCAGGTCACGGACGCCAACAGCGCGTTGGCCTGGGCCAGATTCTGGGCGTGAAAGTTCAGAAACGGCAGGTAGCCCGCCTCGTAATCGTCGTTTTTGGCCGGGTCCGTGTTATCGGCACAGGTGTAGCCGTAGCTCATGATGGTAGTGCCCGCGCCGGGCTCCACCGAATTCTCGGGCGAGCGCGTGGTGCAGACGGGAATGGAGCTGTTGAAGCTGTGGCTCATGCCAAACTGGTGGCCCAGCTCGTGGGCAAATACCTGATCCCCAAAGACCGCAGTAAAGTACTGGCCGGGAGCGGCCTCGTTCACATCCGTAATGCCACTGCCTTTGGCGCCCGTCGTGCCAATCGACGGCGACAGCGCCACGCCGCCACCGGAGGAATTACCGCCGTAGCCCAACACGTGACCAACGTCGTAGTTGGCGTCGCCAATTTTATCATCCAACAGTTTCTGGTTCGCCGCAATCATCGCCGAATGGTCGCTCGGCGTCGGGAAAGGCGCCGCGCCCGGCACCGTGTACACGATGGAGGCATCGCTCACCAGCGTAAAGCTTACGCTCAGCTCGCGGCGGTAAACGGCCACGATGCGGTTCACGTACTGCACCACGGCGGTAAAGCCGCCGACGGCCGTGTTGTTAGGAGTGCCTTTAGCGTTGGTGAAGGCACCGGTAGCGGCCACGGCCAGGCGCAGGGTGCGCAGGCTCGATCCCGAGCTCGCGGCGCGAGACGCCAGCAGCCCGGCGCCGCCCAGCTTAATGGGCAGCACGCGGGACTCTACCCCGCACGGGTTTTTTTTTAGGACCGGCGCGCCCGCCTTGGGTAGCACATCCAGCGTGGAATAGCTGAGGTAGGCGTTCTTTTCGCCAGCAAGCGTCAGCTTCTCAAAGTACACCGTAGCCTCGTTGGCCACGCCCAGCACAATGCCATTGAAGCCGCCATCGGTGAAGCTGAAGCGGATAACGGCCGACGAACCGGCCGTAATGGCCCGGCCGGTGTAGGTTTTAATGTTAGGATACTGCTTCGCCACGGCCGGGGCCAGAATGGGCGATTCGTAGAGGGCGAAGGTTTCCGTCGTGCCGTTGGGCATCGGCACGGTCAGGTTGATGGCGGGGCGCGAGTCGGCCACGAACTCCACCGGCGCCCCGGTCAGAGAAGCCTTCAGGCCGGCCAGATCGAGGCGATAAACGCGGTAGGTGGACACCTTTTTGGCCGCGCCGCTGGCGCCCCGCAGGTCGGGCGCATCGGCAAAAAAGCGCCCCTGCGCCCAAACCGAAGCCGGACTGATCAGCAGCAAAACTGCCAGCAGCACAATGATGTGAATAATATTTTTTCTCATGTTTTTGGGAAAAATTGAACTGGATAAGCCTGTGTTTCTGTCGCCGGCTGATTTGCAGAT
>JAYWCH010000278.1:0-1499 GCA_043780755.1 Hymenobacter sp. | reverse complement strand
AGCTTGTCGAAGCATCTCTACCGCTCATATGAAGCGGTAGTGATGCTTCGACAAGCTCAGCATGACAGACGCTCAAAAAAATCTACTTGCTAAACGACTTCATCACTAAAAGGTCATGCCGAGCATTCTGCGCATCAAGCAGAGACGAAGCATCTTGCGTACTCAGGTAATTTGATCTTTACAACGGTATTGATTACCCGTCCATGCGAGATGCTTCGCCGCGCCCGGCATGACTTATCGCTAGCAACGATTATGGTATAAATCCATGATGGCTACCAGACAGTAAAGCGCTGAAGAACCGGTGGAAAACAAAAAAGAGCCCGTCAGCTAATGACGGGCTCTTTCACCAATACTGTACGAGGCCGGGCAAACCAGGCTTTCCGCCGTGGGGCCGGCGGACGGGCTCAGGTCAGCAGTTTTTCCAACAGGCTCAGGCTGTCGGATAAATCGTTGCCGCTCTCAAAATCCAGCGGCTTGAGGATGTAGCCGCTCACGTCGAGGTGGGCGGCGGCCAGCCGGTCCACATCCATGCCGGAGGTGGTGGTGATAAACACCGGGATGTGCTCAAATTCGGGGTTGGCCCGCAGCTCCGTCAGGAATTCAAACCCATTCATGCGGGGCATGTTGAGGTCGAGCAGAATCACTTCGGGCAGCGGGCGCAGGGCTTCCACGCCGTTGCGCCCCAGCAGCAGATCCAGCGCTTCTTCGCCGTTGAAAGCCGTGTGCAGGGCGTGGGGTACGTTGAACCGGGCGAAGGATTTTTCCGCCGTCATGGTATCAAAAATGTCGTCTTCAACTAATAAAACCGAGCGCATGGCAGTAGCGGGAGAAATATAAATGGGGCAATCGGCCCGGGTGTGCATCCCAAAGGCGGCGGCTTCCAGTCCAAAGTTAGTCAGAAGGCGGATCGACGGCGGAGTTTACTTGGGCCAGGTAAAAATAAATCCGGCGCCCTGCCCCGGGGCCGATTCCACCCGTATCGTGCCCTGGTGCTCGTCAATAATCTTCTTCACAATACTCAGGCCAATGCCGGTGCTTTCGGCGGTGTGCCGGTCGCGCAGGGTCTGAAAAAGCAGAAAAATCTTCTGGTGGTACTCCGGCGCGATGCCCGGCCCATCGTCCTGCACCCGGAATTCATAGCAGCGGCCGGCCTCGCGGCTGCTGATGGCGAGCTGCCCGGCGCCGCGCTGGTGGTACTTCACGGCGTTGCTGAGCAGGTTGGTAAACACCTGTTGCAGGCCCAGCCGGTCGGTTACGAAAGTCGGCAGGGTAGGGTCGAGGTGCAGCGTAAAATCCGTTGGCACCACCAGTTCGGCCACTTCGGTCAACAGCTGCGCCACGTCTACGGTGGCTGGGGGCTGAGCCACGCGACCTACGCGGGCGTAGGCCAGCAGGCCGTTGATGAGGTCCTCCAGACGGCTGAGGCGGCCCTTCATCTGGTCGAGGTAGGTACGGAGCTGGGGCGAAAGTTCGGCCGCCTGCTCTTCCTCAATCCACTT
>JAYWCH010000277.1:0-2019 GCA_043780755.1 Hymenobacter sp. | reverse complement strand
CATCCGCTGGGCTACATCGCCTCCGACATTGTGACGCGCTACAAGCGCCTGCAGGGGTTCAACGTGCTGCATCCCATGGGCTTCGATTCCTTCGGCCTGCCCGCCGAGCAGTATGCCATCCAGACCGGCCAGCACCCGGCCCTGACCACGGACCAGAACATTGAAACCTACATCCGGCAGCTCAACAGCCTGGGCTTCAGTTACGACTGGGACCGGGAAATTCGCACGTCCGACGCCAGCTACTACAAGTGGACGCAGTGGATTTTCCTCAAGCTGTTCAATTCCTGGTACAGCCTCGACACCAATAAGGCCGAACCGCTGACCGCGCTCACGGCCCGCTTTGCCGCCCAGGGCAGCGAGGGCATCCGCGCCGCCGGTGATGCCGACGAGCGGCAGGTGTTCAGCGCCGGCCAGTGGCAGCTCTTCACCGAGAAGCAAAAGCTGGCCGCCGTGCTCCCCTACCGCCTGGCCTATCAGCAGGATACCAACGTGAACTGGTGCCCCGGCCTGGGCACGGTACTCTCCAACGATGAAGTGAAGGACGGCCTCTCCGAGCGGGGCGGCTATCCCGTCGAGCGCCGCCTGATGCCCCAGTGGAACCTGCGCATCACTGCCTACGCCGACCGCCTGCTCCGGGGCCTCGACACCCTCGACTGGCCCGACGCCGTGAAGGAGATGCAGCGCAACTGGATCGGCAAGAGCATTGGGGCCGAAGTCGCTTTTACCGTGCTGGACCACGCCGAGGTGCAGATTAAAGTTTACACCACCCGCGCCGATACCCTCTATGGCGCTACTTTCCTGGTGCTGGCCCCCGAGCATGAGCTGGTCAATACACTCACCACGCCCGGCCAGCGGGCGGCGGTCGATGAGTACATCTCGGCCACCAAGCGCCGCTCGGAGCGCGACCGCATGGCCGACGTCAAGACCGTTTCCGGCGTGTTTACGGGCGCTTACGCCCTCAATCCCGCCGATCAGACGCCCGTGCCCATCTGGCTGGCCGATTACGTGCTGGCCGGCTACGGCACCGGCGCCGTGATGGCCGTGCCCAGCGGCGACCAGCGCGACTGGCTCTTCGCCACGCATTTCGGCCTGCCCATCGTGGCCGTGACCGACGCCCAGCAGGGCCTCGACCACCAGGCCGATCCCACCAAAGAAGGCTGCTACATCAACTCCGGCATCATCAACGGCCTCGGCTACAAGGAAGCCACCCAGAAACTCATCGCCTTCCTCGAAGAAAAGGGCCTGGGGCGCGGCAAAACCAACTTCCGCCTGCGCGATTCCATCTTCGGCCGCCAGCGCTACTGGGGCGAGCCCATCCCGATCTACTACAAAGACGGCACCGCCTACGGCATCGCCGAAGCCGACCTGCCCCTGGTTCTGCCCGAAATTGATGAGTACAAACCCACCGAAAGCGGCGAGCCGCCCCTGGGCCGCGCCGCCGACTGGCTCTACAAGGACAAATACCCCTACGAGCTGAGCACCATGCCCGGCTGGGCGGGCTCGTCGTGGTATTACCTGCGCTACATGGACCCCACCAACGAAGCCCGCTTCGTGTCCGAGGAAGCCGAGCAGTACTGGGGCACCGTGGACCTCTACATGGGCGGTGCCGAACACGCCACCGGCCACCTGCTCTACTCCCGTTTCTGGTATTTGTTTTTGAAGGACCTGGGCCTCGTCAGCGGCAACGAGCCTTTCCAGAAACTAATTAACCAGGGGATGATTCTGGGGCGGTCGAACTTTGTGTACCGGATTAACGGCACGAACAAATTCGTGACGCTGAGCAAGAAGGACCAGTACGAAACCACGGCGCTGCATGCCGATGTCAACATGGTCGAGAATGACATTCTCCACGTTGAAACCTTCCGGAAATGGCGCGAAGAATACGCGGACGCCGAGTTTATTCAGGAAGACAACGGCACGTATTTGTGCGGGGTTGAAATCGAGAAAATGTCGAAATCGAAATACAACGTGGTCAGCCCCGATGTATTGATTAATAAATACGGTGCCGACGCCCTGCGT
>JAYWCH010000276.1:0-31883 GCA_043780755.1 Hymenobacter sp. | reverse complement strand
TGAAACCAGTAGTTTGCTAAACTGCCGTAGCTCTAAAGGTTACCGGGGGTTCGAATCCCCCCCTCTCCACTATAATGTTGGGTTGCGAAAGCTTCCCGTCGGGGCTCCACCCGATTGGAAGTCGTCAAGACCCAGCATTATTTTTCTCGGGGTGTAGCGTAGCCCGGTATCGCGCCTGCTTTGGGAGCAGGAGGCCGTAGGTTCGAATCCTGCCACCCCGACACTTTTTCCCCGCTCCGACCCCGTAGCTCAGTTGGATAGAGCAACTACCTTCTAAGTAGTCGGTCTTTGGTTCGAGTCCAAACGGGGCCACTTTTCAACCGGCAAAGACCACCTCAACGGGTGGTTTTTGTGGTTTATACTCCTTTTGAAATGAGCCGGTCGAGACGCGAAGGGTCGCGTCTCGCGCCAGCCGTCGGGCGAACCGATTGCTGTCGAGACGCGACCCTTCGCGTCTGGCGTACAACGAGTGCCCGAACGGCCCGGACGCGAGACGCATCTGTCGTTACTTGCGGAACCCAGTCTAACTTGCTTGGCATCAAAAAAGGCGCTCCAACCGGGCGTCTTTTTTGATGCTTTAAGTAGGAAATCCGTTTCCTCAGAATTCGCCGCCGGACAAATTACTCTTTCTCAAATTTGCGGATCACGCGCCCCTGCTCCGTTTGCAGCTCCAGGAAATAGCACCCATTAAGCAGGTCGTTTACGGGCAGGGTGGCCACGCCGGGCGGAGTTTGGCCCGTCCGCAGGGCCTGGCCGAGTTGGTTGAGGATGCGGTAGGTTGTGGAGGCTTCTGCCGACGTCTGGAAGCTGATGGTGGCGCGGGCCGGATTGGGGAAAATGAGGAAGCCCAGCGCCTCGGAACTCACGCGGAGTACGGGGGAAAAGGCGGTTTCTCCGTCCCGATCAACTTCCCGCAGCCGATAATAAACTGCCCCGGCCGGGGCCGTGCGGTCGAGGCTGGCGTAGGTGCTGACCCGCGTGCTGTTGCCCTGCCCGGCCACGGTCGCGATGGGGCTGAAGACGGAGCCATCCGGGCTGCGCTGCACCTCAAAATAATCGCTGTTTTTCTCCGATGCGGTCGTCCAGCGTAGCGCGACGCCCCCTGGTAGCCGGGCGGCGGTGAAGCCGCTGAGCTCCACGGGCAGGGGCTTGGTGACCGGCATCGACGAAGTACTGACGGCCGGGCCGTAGCCGTCGCCATTGCTCACGAACACGGCAGAATAGTAGGTCGTGTTATTGGTTAACCCCATCATTTTAAGACTTGTGCCGGTGCCGTCGTACATCACGTAGTTCGGGTTGGCCGCAGTCCCCAGGTTCGTCCCGCTGCCAAACTGGGCGCTGGCCGTGAAAGCGCCGGCCGGCACCGCCGTAACGGCGCTGCCGGCGCTGGTCACCACCACCACGTGGCTGACGCAGCTGGCGGGATTATTCCAGGCCAGCGTTTCCTGGGTGTCGCCGGCCGCTGGCGTCAGATTCGCCACCTGGGTAGTCTGGTAGTTGACGATGCTCAGATCGGTGCCGTTGTTGCTGCCGTTGATGGCGGGGGAGCTCGCATTCACCCGCAGCCGGTAGGTACCTGCGCTGGTCGTGCCGGCCGGGACGGTGGCGGTAAGCGGCGAGGTACTGCTGGTGGTGGCGAGGCCGGTGCCGGGAAAGGTGCCGGCCGCGGTCGAAAGCTCCACAGAAAAAACGTTGCCCGAATCAAAGTTGCCGTTGGAAGTGAAGGGCACCGAAATCGAAGCGCCACTCTGGCCCACGCACACAGGGCCGCCGACGATGCCCGTGCTGATGGTCGGGGCGATCACGGTGCCGCTCACGGCGACGGTCTGCGAAGCAGAGCCGCTCACGTTAGCCACGGTGCCGGTCAGGACGCCGGTGTTGGTTCCTTTCAGGCGCACGTAGATGCGGGTGGGGGGCACCAGGCCGCCGGTGGCCGCCGGGCCGGGCGTCGGGGTAGTCAGCGATGGGCCGAAGCCGTTGGTGCTGGTCAACGAAACTTCGTAGTCGGCGGGGGCCGTCACGGTGATGGCGGCCGTCAGATATCGCCCGCTCACATCGTAATAAACGACCGGCGAGGAGGCCGTCGCGTACGGCGTGCTGCCGGCGGCCAGGGCCGTCGGCGTACCCGCGTTCGAAACGAATATCTGCGGGCTGGGGGCCGTCTGCGGCACGAAGCTCAGCCCCCGAAAAACCTTGTTAGTGCCCGAGGTCGGGATAATTGTCGTGGTCGTCAGGCCCGCAATCGAACCCGTGAGGGTGGTGTTGGGGTCCGTAAAGCTGACGACTGAACCTCCGGCAGCCGAGGTGCTGGCCGCGTAAATCGTCACCGCATTGCTCATTGCGCTGCGACTGGCCATCAGCCCCCCGGCGTAGCCAAACGTGATGGTTCCCTGCGCGGCCCAGCTGGTCCCGTTGTAGGTATACTTCTGAATGCCCGTGTTACTATCTGTCAAATACAGTACATCGACTCCCGGCACATTGGGGTCGAGATCAAAAAATACGGATTGGTACACGCTGCTGGTAGTGGGCGTTGCCACAAAGATGGTATTGGTGTTACCGCTGTTAGTGGGCAGCCCACTGCCCACCGTGGAGATGCCGTAGTTTGTCCCCGTGCTCGTGCTGGACGATACGTAAAGCTGGCCGTTGGCAATGGATACGACCCGATTGTTGTTTGGCGTAAGGGAGACGGTTGTCGAGGCCGTGGCGCCATCGTTACCGAAGGGCGCGTAGCGCACCCCGCCCGTGGCGCCGCTCGTCCAGAAGCCTGAGCCATCGGTCGTGACGGCCGAACGGATATTTGTCCCGGAGTAGCCATCGGCCAGGCGGGTGGAGGTATCCAGCGATCCATCGGCCGCCACGCGGACCACCACGCGGTTGTTGGCGGCTGCGCCCAGAGTCGTCACACTGGACGCGGCCCCAGCGGTACCACCGGTCGAAATATTGTATCCGGTCAGGCTCAGATAGCTACCGTTGGTCGATAAGTTTGGATAGCCCTCGGAACCGGCAACGCCGCTGAGCGTCAGGGCCGCAGCACCGGTATTGCTGGTGGTGGCCGTGGTGGGCAGGGCAATCGACTGCACCAGGACCCCGGCCGGGGTATACTCGTCCAGAA
Source organism: Hymenobacter sp. (assembly GCA_043780755.1). Classification (GTDB taxonomy): domain Bacteria; phylum Bacteroidota; class Bacteroidia; order Cytophagales; family Hymenobacteraceae; genus Hymenobacter. The sequence continues at coordinate 28,771 of JAYWCH010000276.1, read as the reverse complement.
ATACGGCCGTTCCGACGTTGGCCAGGGCCACGCTACCCGCGCCCACCCGCACCACTACGAAATTGCCGGGCGTGAAGGGCGCCGCCATAGCATCGGTCCGACTGCCCAGCAGGCCGGCCAGCAGCAGCAAAACACCCAACAAGTTGACTGAAAGACGCTTCACTCGACGCGAAAGCATAGTAAAAAATCCCATAGACGAGGCGGAGAAAAAGCGGAAAAGATGCGGGCGGGTTATCTGACCACAAAATTACCGGCCCCTTTTGCCCTGGAATGGCGCAAATTGTTATTAAATTGTAAAATTCAAATCTTTGGTTATTATATAATTATATTATTTAATAATAAACATTTAACTATTTTAAAGCTTAGCTTCGACCATTCTCCAACTGTTGCCGGGTTACTGCGCTGCATTGCGGTAAAGTCCGGTTGGGAGCGCCGGATTGTGCCGGGGCGGGAGCCAGTTCCCGGGAGCCGCGTCAGGGGCTCCCGGCCGGTCCGGCGGGCGGCGGTGGAGCGTTGCAGTTTTGCGTCCGTCGGCGCCGCAAGGGAATAAAAAAATCCGGGGATTAAAACCGCAAAAAATCGCAAAAACGGGATAAAATCAGTACTTTTGACTGTTCAGTACCTAGCGACCCGAGGGGTCGTTTTATGACTTGATTTAATCCCGCCCACATGAGCGAAACGAAAGAGAAATCTCCCCAGTCGGACTATTCGGCCGACAGCATTCAGGTACTTGAAGGATTGGAGGCCGTGCGCAAGCGGCCCAGCATGTACATCGGTGATACCGGGTTTAAAGGGCTGCACCACCTGGTGTGGGAAGTGGTCGATAACTCCATTGACGAAGCCCTCGCCGGCCACTGCGACCTGATCAACGTTACCATTAACGAAAACAACTCCGTGACCGTGCGCGACAACGGCCGTGGCATTCCCGTTGATTTTCACACCAAAGAAGGCCGCTCGGCCCTGGAAGTGGTGCTCACCGTGCTGCACGCCGGGGGCAAGTTCGACAAGGATTCCTACAAGGTCTCCGGCGGTCTGCACGGCGTGGGCGTGAGCTGCGTGAACGCGCTGAGTCAGGACCTGAAAGTCCGGGTGCGCCGCAACGGCCACCTTTACGAGCAGGAATACAAGATCGGCGTGCCCCAGTACGATGTGAAAACCATCGGCGACTCCGACGAGCACGGCACCGAAATCGAATTTCTGCCCGACAACTCCATTTTCACGGAGTCGGTCTACAAATACGACACCGTGGCCTCGCGTCTGCGCGAGCTTTCCTATCTCAACAAAGGCATCCGCATTACCCTCACCGACCGGCGCGAAGTGCTGGAGGACGGCGCCTTCCGCTACGAGGAATTTTACTCGACGGGCGGCCTGAAGGAGTTCGTGCAGTACCTCGACGGCGCCGAGCGCCGCTCGCTGCTGCCCGAGCCGATTTACGTGGAAAGCGAAAAAGGCGGTACGCCGGTGGAAGTGGCTTTGCAGTACAATGATTCCTACCAGGAAAACGTGTACAGCTACGTCAACAACATCAATACCATCGAAGGCGGCACCCACGTGGCGGGCTTCCGCTCGGCGCTGACGCGCGTGCTCAAAGCCTACGCCGACAAGAGCAAGCTGCTCGAAAAGGCCAAGGTAGAAGTAACCGGCGACGACTTCCGCGAAGGGCTGACGGCCGTTATCTCGGTGAAAGTGCAGGAGCCGCAGTTCGAAGGCCAGACCAAAACCAAGCTGGGCAACTCCGACGTGAGCGGCGCGGTGAACACGGTCGTGGGCGAAATTCTGACCCAGTACCTGGCCGAGAATCCGCAGCAGGCCATGCGCATCATGGACAAAGTGATTCTGGCCGCCAAGGCCCGTATCGCCGCCCGCAAGGCCAAGGACATGGTGCAGCGCAAGGGCGTTCTTTCTTCGAACAGCCTGCCGGGTAAGCTGGCCGACTGCTCCGAATCGGACCCGGCCATCTGCGAGCTGTACCTGGTCGAAGGCGACTCGGCTGGCGGCACGGCCAAGCAGGGGCGGAACCGGGCGTTTCAGGCTATTCTGCCGCTGCGCGGTAAGATTCTGAACGTGGAGAAAGCCCAGGAGCACCGCATTCTGGAGAATGAGGAAATCAAGAACATGATCACCGCGCTCGGCGTCACGTTCAACGAGCGCAAGTCGCTGGCTTTCACCACAGAAGACGACGGGACCGAATCCGGCCCGCTGAACTTCAGCAAGCTGCGCTACCACAAGGTCATCATCATGACCGACGCTGATATCGACGGCTCGCACATCCGGACGCTGATTCTGACCTTCTTCTTCCGCTACATGCGCGAGCTGGTGGATCGGGGCGTGATTTACATCGCCCTGCCGCCGCTTTACCTCGTGAAGCGGGGCAAGGAGGAGCGCTATTGCTGGAACGAAGAGGAACGCTCGGCCGCTCAGGAAGACATGGGCCGGGGCAAGCCCGAAACCGTGAACGTGCAGCGCTACAAAGGCCTGGGCGAAATGAACGCCGAGCAGCTCTGGACCACCACCATGCAGCCCATGACCCGCACGCTTAAGCAGGTGACGGTAGAATCGGCCGCCGAGGCCGACCACCTGTTCTCCATGCTCATGGGCGACGAAGTGGCCCCGCGCCGCGAGTTTATCGAACGAAACGCCAAATACGCTAAACTCGACGTTTAGTAACCGTTTTAGTAGAAAGGCCCGCTGCAAAGCGGGCCTTTTCTTTTACCATTTTTTAATCTGCGTAGATGCGACAATTAATTTCTTCGGGTGGCCCCTGGGAGGCCGTGGTCGGCTACTCCCGCGCCGTGCGCGTGGGCAATGTGGTGGAAGTGGCCGGCACCACGGCCCAGGACGTCGATACCGTGACCGGCGGCGCCGATATCTACGTGCAGACCCGGCGCACGCTGGAAAAAATCGGGGAGGCCCTGACGGCCGCCGGGGCGTCGCTGGCCGACGTAGTGCGCACGCGCATGTTCGTGACCGATATTGCGCAGTGGGAAGCGGTGGGACGGGCGCACGGCGAAGTGTTCGGCACCATCCGGCCGGCCACGACGATGGTGGAAGTCCGCGCCCTGATCGATCCGCGCATGCTGATTGAAATTGAGGCCACGGCCATTATTACTGAATAAAGTAGCGTTCATGGGGCCGGATTCCCGTATTTTGCCCCCCCTTAACCTATCATTATGAAACTGTTCAAGTCGGCCGATCTTATTCGTAAAAGCAAGTACATCAGCCGGGATCTGAGCTGGCTGCGCTTCAACTACCGCGTACTGGACCAGGGGCAGGATACCAGCCGGAGCCTGCTTGACCGACTGAAGTTTCTGGCCATCACCAGCTCCAACCTGGACGAGTTTTTCATGATTCGGGTCGGGTCGCTGTACAACTACCTCGATTACGGCAAAGAGCGGGTCGACTACTCGGGCCTGCGGGAGCTGCCGTTCCGGCGCAAGCTGCTCGACTTTGCCCACCGCTTCGTCAACGACCAAAGCCTGACCTACCTCAATGAGCTGAAGCCGAATTTTGAGAAGAACGGCTTTAATATTCTCCGCATGGCCGACCTGACGGAGCTGGAAGTCAAGAAGGTAGATGGTTATTTTAAGAATACTGTATTTCCGCTGCTCACGCCGATGATGTACGATTCGTACCACGGCTTCCCGCTGATGATGAACCAGATGCTCATCTTTGGCGTGGTGACCCGCATCGGCAGCGGCCTGGCGGCGGGCCTCGATGGCGAGGCCGAGAAAGGTCAGGAGCGCCTCACCTTCGTGCAGATTCCGCAGAACCTGACCCGGTTTTTTGAGCTCACCCGCAAGGATCGGGTGATTTTCGTGCCGATTGAGGAAGTAGTGCGCGAGTTTCTGCCGCGTCTGTTCCGCAACGTGGAAATCATTTCGGCCGATCTGTTCCGCATCACCCGCAACGGGGACTTCACGCTGGAAGAATCCGACGACATCGACAACGATTTCATCAAGGAGATTCAGGTGGGCCTGAAAACCCGCAAGCGTGGCCGCGTGGTGCGGGTCGAAGTGGAGCCCGACGCCTCACTCGTGCTCATGCAGGTGTTGCGCGAACGCTGGAATATCGATAACGGCAACATCTTTGTTATCAGCTCTTTGATTGATCTGAAAGGATTGTGGCAGATTGTGAAGCACCCCATTCTGCGGGGCAAAACGGCCCGGCAGCCCGCCCCGGTGCCGCCGCTTAGCCTGCCCGAAGGCGCCGAGGATAACATGTTTGAGTACCTCAAGCACCACGACGTGCTGCTGCACCATCCCTACAACAGCATCGAGCCCATGGTGCGCCTGCTGGAGCAGGCCGCCGTGGACCCGCACGTGCTCGGCATCAAGCAAACCATCTACCGGCTGGCCGACGACTCCCGCGTCTCGGCGGCGCTGCTTAAGGCGGCCGAGAACGGGAAGCACGTTTCGGTGCTGTTCGAAGTGAAGGCGCGCTTTGACGAGGAGAAGAATATCCGCGAGGGTGCCCGGCTGGAAAAGGCCGGCTGCTTCGTGATTTACGGGGTAAGCAAGTACAAGACGCACACCAAGCTGCTCATGATCATCCGCAAGGAAGGGGAGAAGGTGACGCGCTACGTGCATATCGGCTCGGGCAACTACAATGAGCAAACTGCCCGCCTCTACACCGACGTGAGCCTGCTCACGACCAACGACACTTACGGACACGACGTCTCCGAATTCTTTAACGTCATCACCGGGCACTCGCAGCCCGACGACTACGAGTACCTCATCACGGCGCCCAAGGACATGCGTCAGCAGCTCATTCATCTCATTCGCGAAGAAGTAAAGCACGCTAAAAAGGGCCTGCCGAGCGGCGTTGTGATGAAAATGAACTCGCTGGAAGACAAGGAGATCATCGACGAATTTTACAAGGCCGCCAAGGCCGGGGTGCCCATCCGGTTCATCGTGCGGGGCATCTGTTGCCTGCGGCCGGGCCGGCCGGGCCTGAGCGACAACATTGAGGTGCGCAGCATCGTGGGCGAGTACCTGGAACACACGCGGCTGTTCTATTTCCACAACGGCGGCGAGGCGCGGCTCTACGCCGGCTCGGCCGATATCATGGTCCGGTCGTTCGATCGTCGGATTGAAGCCCTGTTCCTGATTGTTAATCCGCAGCTTAAGCGCGAGGCGATTAACATTTTGATGATGAACATGATGGATAATCAGAATAGCTACGTGATGCGGGAGGACGGCGCCTATATCCGCCAGCACCCGGCCCCTGGCGAGCCGGTAGTAAACGTGCACAAGGACTTTTTCAAGCGCGACGAAGTGCAGCTGGCCAAGGCTACGCCCGAAGGCCTGCTGGCGCTCCTCGACGAACAGGCGCAGCGGCGGCTGAGCATGGCCGCGACCCTCGATGCGGCCGGTGCGCCGACTGCGCTCACGGTGATCGAATCCATCGAAATGGCGGTCGAAGATGCCTTTGGCGAGGAAGAGCACGACGAGGTTTGCGACGACGATGAGACGCCCATCGGCCACACCGACGAGGCCAGCGTGGACGCCGGGGCGACGCTGGTTTAAAGCCGAAAATCAAAAAAGCCGCCGGCGGAATCCAGCTTAGCTGTCCATTCCGTCGGCGGCTTTTTGGTGGGCGCTGTTTATTCGAGCTCGGCGGGTTGGTTCTGCACGTCAGGCACCGGCAGGCGGGCGGGGTGCGGGGCGCCGGGGTTCAGTTCATCAAAGAAATCCTCGAACAGCGCCTGCAACATGCCGTCTTTCAGGCCGATATCGGGCACGATCATGGTGTTGACGCTGGCCCACTGCATGGCCGAGAGGTAGATGTGACCGGCGGGCACGATGACGTCGGCCCGGTCGGGGTTGAGCAGGGCCACGTTTACGCGTTCTTCCATGCTCAGGCCGGCCAGGCGGGTGAGGATGGCTTCGAGGCTGCGGCGGGTGATGGCCTTGTCGGGCGCGGCCGGCGAGAGGGTGTATAGCTTGTTGATGTTACCGCCCGTGCCGATGGCCCGGGTGACGTGGTACTCGCGGGCGTTGTGGCGTACCCAGGCTTCCATGCGGGTCCACAATTCGGCCTGAGCCTCGGTATTCACGCCGCTTTCCTCCTCCTGCATCCGGCGGATAGAGCCGATCTCAAACGACTGCGAAGCCACTTTGCGGCGATCGTGGTAAATATTGAATTCGGTGGAGCCGCCGCCCACGTCAATGTGCAGGTAGTGCTTGTTATCTTCGAGCAGGTGCTCAATAACGCGGTTGATGTAGGCGGCTTCGGCCTGACCGTCAATTACCTGAATGGTCATTCCTAACTCCTGCTGCACCCGTGCGGCCAGGGCCTCGCCGTTGCGCGCCGAGCGCATGGCCGAGGTGGCGCAGATCAGGTGGTGGGCCACTTCGTGGACTTCCATCAGCAGCCGGAGCGAGTGTAGAAACTTGACGAATTTATCGGCCTTGGCGGGGGAGATTTCGCCGGTGGCGAATACATCTTCGCCCAGCCGCATGGGGAACCGCACGTATTCCACGCGCTTGAGCCGGAACCGGCCTTCGTAGAGTAAAACCGCAGAAATCTGGCAGCGGACGGCGTTGGAGCCAATATCAATAACGGCCAGCTTCTTGAGCGGAAAATTCATCCAGGCGAGGTTTAGCGGAAAAAGCCAAAGGTAAGCAGCAGCCAAAATACTGCAAGGCGCCGGCGTGGCCGGCATGGGCCGCTACTCCGGCCGGCCAGGAAAAATTATCCTAAAACACTTCGCCCAGATTCAACGAAAGTCCGTGCGAGCCGTCGGTGGCGAAGCCGTAGTCGATGGCCAGGTTGGTGTGCGAGGCTTTGTTGAGATTGAGGCGTAGGCCGGCGCCCGCGGCGGGTACGATCTTTTCAAACCGTCGGTTTTCCTGCTCCGTGACGCTCTGCGCATTGGCGAACACGACGCCGCCCACCAGGCGGTTGCGGGTGATGCCGAAACGGTATTCGGCCTCGCCGTACACCAGATTCTTACCCCGGAAACGCCCCTGAATAAAGCCCCGCCCGGTATTGCTGTACGTGTCCCAGCCGGTGCTGGGCAGGTCCAGAAAGGGCGGGTTTCCGTTAAGGGTCAGGGCGTTGTAGGACCAGAAGGCCAGGATGTTGGCCGAATGCGGCGAAGGGTGCAGGTAGGTGCGACCTTCCACGAGCAGGGACTGGTAGTCGGTGTTGCTGCCCAGGATTTTAACGTTGGGCCGGAACTGCACGTTGAAATAAACGCCGCCCTGCGGGTTGAGCGCGTTGGCCCGGCTGTCGTGCAGCAGCGTCAGCACCGGCCCCGAGGAGATGGAGGTGCCTTCCACTCCGTAGCGGTAGCGCGAGATGCTGCCGACCTCGCGTCGGCTGTTGCGGCTGACAATATTCCAGTGGTAATCCAGCTGGTAGCCCAGGCCCGCGTACCAGGCCGGGCCAATGCGCCGCAGCGCGCTCTGGTAAAAGCGCAGATACTCGTAGTTCATCGTCACCACGCGCTCGCTGGTGGAGGTGTACATGCCCAGGCCGTAAGTGCTTTGGGGATAATGCATCACGCGCCAGTCGCCCAGGAAATTCCAGCGGTTATCGGCTGTCCACAACGACGAAGTCACGTTGAAAATAAGCTGTTGGTTGAGCGTGTATTCGGCGGCGGCCACGACGGTCGACATGTTGGCGCCGGGCCGCTCAAAGGCGATGGTGGCCGCAACTTCGGCCACGCCGCTGGTTTGCAGCGTGTAGCCCACTACCGGAATCAGCAACAGCGATTTGTGGCCCCGCTCCAGGTCCAGCGAATCGTGCGCGTGCAGGAAGGGGAATGCGTGACGGGCCACATCAATCAGATCGATGGGCGCCGGCCCGGCGGGAATTCCGGCCTGGGCGTAGCTGGTCGCGATTGTCAGGACTTGCAGGGCCACCGCCCCGACTACTTTAATCAGTATCCTCTGAAGCAAAATAATAGTTATTCAAAGTCAGAATCTGCCGGCTTAAAGCCCGTGAGCGGGCTGCCCGGCAGTTAGTTTTCCCCGGAAAGACCAGCGGGGAATACAAAGGTTCAATGCGGACCACCCAATTGGTAACCGGCCCTCGACTTATTTATCAATCCGAAAACCCAGGCCAAATTGCACGAGAGAGCTTTCGGTCGATTTTTGGTAGGAAATGATGAAAGCCAGCGTTTCAACCACCGGCGCGAAGTAGACGCCCGCGCCGTAGCCGCGGTGCCACCCGCCCGGCGAGGCCCCCTGATAATAAACCTGGCCCTGGTCGTAGAACCCGAATACGCCGTAGAAAAACGGCAAAAAGTTGTTCCGGATCTGGCCCAGAGCCAAGCGCAGCTCCGTGTTGTAGTACAGGCTGGCGTCGCCGCTGAAGCGGTTGCGGTAGTAGCCGCGCAGGTTTTCGGTCTGGCCCAGGCTGGCGAATTTGTAGAACGGAATCTCGGCGTTGGTCCCGTAGTTGCGGGCGCCGCCGCCCTTGAGCACGAGCGTGACGGGGATGCCGAGGCGTGCTGTGCCGTAGTATTCGGCGAAAGCCTGAGTGAGGCCGAACAGCGCCCGGCCGGTCCGGGCGCCGTCGGGGCGGGCGCGGAGCGGGGCGTAGCTCTCGTGCTGCACCCGGATGCGGACGCCGCGCTGGGCAAAGTTGGGCCGGTTGCGCAGGTCGAGGTCGAAGACGCCGTTCAGGCCCAGCAGGCGTTGGGGGCTGGCGTTGGGACGGGGCTCGGCGGGGCGGGCAGCCAGCGTGCCCAGGAAGCTGTTGTCGGCGAAGCTGCTGGTGTAATCCTCGTAAGCGGGCCCGAGCCGGATAACGCTGCGCTGCAGGAACGTGCGTTCCAGAAAGGCACTGAACGTGTAGCCCCGGTAGCGGGCGTTGTAGAACTTGTTGTCGTACAAATCCTGCCGGAAGCCGGTATTATTTCCCAGCCCAAAAAAGCGGTAGAACGGGTAGAAACTGCCCAGGCTGGCCTGGGCGCCGACGTCGATTTTGCCGATGGCGTAGCGGTGCCGGGTGTTGGCCGTAAGCTGAAACAAGCCATTAGCACTGCCCTGCACGTCAAAGGAGTAGCGATTTTGGTAGCCCGGCTTACGAAAGCCCGGCCGCAGTAACGTAACGCCCGAGCCCGCCCCGAAGCCGTCGTTGGCGTTGTAAAAAAGGGAGATGCTGGGCCGGTAGCTGTTGTACTCAAACTGCTCCCGGTCGTAGGCATTCACGTCGGGGCGGCGGCTGGTGCGGTCGTCCGATTCCGGGCCGAGCTGCCGGTCGGTATTGGGCACGTCGTACACCTTGGTGAGGGTGCGCAGGCCGGCGGCGCGGGAGTCGTCGCGGATGTGATCCCGCCCATCGCCGCCAATAATGCGCACCAGAATGCTGTGCCGGCCGCCGTCGCCGGTGATGGTAAAGACGTCCCGCCCGCCGAGCCCGTAGAGGCAGATTTCCGCCGTCTCGCGGGGCTGGAAAGTCCGGTCAAACAACGCCGGTCCCTCGGCCGCCTCGCCCTCCTTGGCCCGGTCGAACAGCTGCACGCGCACCTGGCCGTTGGGCCGCCGGTTCACCAGAAATACCTCGCCTTTGTTGCTGCCCACCACGTCGACCCGCCGGGCCAGCAACAGGTAATACGCATCCAGCGCCCGGGGCAAAGTCTGAATGCGGGCTTTCAACTTGCGGTTCAGCTCCCGGCCGGATAAGTCCTGAATTTCAGCTGGTAATTTTCCGGTCGCTTCATCAATTGCGGTGGGCGTGAAGCGGGCCTGGAGGTAGTGGCCGGCTTCCTGCCACTGCTCGCGGCTGAGGCTTTGGAGCAAGAAGCGGTCAAGGTGGCGGGCGGGCCAGTTCAGGCTTCTCAGGTCGTGGAATTCCGTACCGAAATCTTCAATGCTGGGCACGGCCCACTCGCGGTTGGCCAGGGAGGTAATCAGGCCGTTCCAGAGGGTGAAGCTCTGGTCGCGGTCGCGCGGAATGGGCCGGTAGATGGTACCGCCGTTGGCTTGCTTGTAGCCGGCCCATTTCCAGTTGTCTTCGTGCTTGCCGAAGTCGGCCACCAGCATATCGAAAGCGCGGGCGCGGGCCAGCGCGGGCGCATCGACGCGGTTATCGTGGTCCTTATAAAGCTTGCGAAACAGGCTGAACGAGCGAGTCACCTCGTCGGAGCCGCTGAAGCCGGGCCGGTTGGGCTTGGGATCTTTCGGACTGTCTTCGAGGGTGCCGAGCAAGTTGGCGTATTGCTCGCGGTAGGGGCCGAGCTGTTGGTTGTCGGGCAGCCGAAACAAGCGGGGCCGGGCGTGTAGAATATCGGTTTGGTCGAGCAGCGAGCCGGTGACCAGCGCCGAGTACGGATTGGCCGTGGCGGTAATGTCGCGCAGCACATCGGCGGCCACCGAATTGCGCAATTCGGGCGGCAGAATCCTGGTCACGTCCTTGTCCACGGAGCGGAAAACATACTCGGAGCTGTCGGCGGCAATGAGCTTGAGCGAGGTAGTCTGCCGCCCGCCGCCTTTGCCGTAAGGCCGCAGGCCGCCCTTCTCCCGGCTCAGATCGAGTGTGGGCACCGCCACGGCCTGCAGCCAGGACGAGCGGTAGAGGTCGCCAATGAAGAAGCGTTTGCCGGACCCGGCCTGGTACTCCGGGCCGGGCACTACGGTGGTGATGGCTCGAAACGGCGCCTCGGGCCGGGCTGTCACGCCGGCATTGGTATCGGTCGGGCATTGGCCGAGGAAAGGATTAACCGGCGCATCGCCGGCCGCCGCGCAGATGGAGCGGAACAACGTGGCCGAGTAGGCTTCGCGGGTGGCCTGGTCGCTTTGCCCAAAGGTGTAGAAATGGGTCGTAACATTACCGTTGGCAAAGTATTCCAGGGTCGAATAGCCTTCTGTGCTTTGGCTGTAGAGCGCCGGGCCCGGCGCGCCCACATGCCGGTGTTCGGCAAAGCTGCCGCTCACCAAATGGTAATTGCCCTGGAAAGGCGTGAGCTGCAGACTGTAGTCGTGCGCGGCGGCATAGACCACGCCGGGGTTACTCTGCAAGGTGTTCAGCAGCTCTTTGCGCAGCTCCTGGTAGCGGGGATTAGCCAGGTCGCGGGGGGTGCCCACGTTCTGGCGGTAGGCGGCGTACACGGTGCCGAGCACGGGCGGCAGCAGGTGACGGGAAAGGGGCTCATGGCCCCCGTACTCGCCGTTGCTCACCACGGGGTGATGGCCAACCACCAGCACGTTCCGGCCTTTGGTGCCGTCGATCACATCCTGTAACTGCTCCCGAAACTCCTCCTTGGTCAGCGTCTTGCAATCGGTATCGGGCGCCTCGGGCCGGTCAAACGGGTGCGTAAACCACGGCGTGTTGAGGGCCACCAGTCGCACGAGCGGGGCCACGTCCACGACTTCCGGGCCGGGGCAGCCGTTGGAGGGCAAAAAGGCATTCTGGCTGGGGAGTTGCTTCTCGATGTACTTCTCCAGGCGCCGAACGGCTTTCAGGCCGGTGGGGCCCGAGTTGGCCCAGTCCTTATCGCCGGGCAGAAAGTAAATCCGGCCCATCGGCAGTCCTCGCACCAGTCCGATGAGCGCATCGGCCCGGTCGCGCGCGGCCTGCGTCAGGGCCGAATCGACGTTGGCCGCCAGGCCCGCATTGCCCACCAGATCGCCGAGGTGCACCACCGTGAAGGGGCCTTTTTGCTGCTCCAGCACCCGGCGCAGCTGCCGCAGCCGGGCCGTGGGGGCGGCCGTCTGCGCCGTGTTGCCCAACAAAAAAACCGTGTGGGCGGGGCCGGTAGTCAGGTTTTGGGCCGATAACCGGCTACCGCCCAGCCCGAGCGCCAGGAGGGTAAGGAGGAAAGAAAGCCGCATAGAAATCGAATAAGGCTTCGCTTACGCAGAATTCTAACGGGAGTATACATTTTTCGGCGATCCGTCGGGCGCTGGCAATCAGTCCGAAAAAATGTCCTACACCAGCGTCCGCAGCACTTTCGCTACGCCGGTGCTGGCGGGTTCCACCACGTAGTGAACGCCGTGCCGTCCGGCCTCGGGTTGGTGAGGATCAATGACATAGACCGGGCAATCGCTGGGGGCGTAGTGTAGCAGCCCGGCCGCCGGGTACACCTGCAAAGACGTGCCCACCACCAGCAGGACGTCGGCCGTGGTCACTGTTTCGGCGGCTTCTTCAATGGCAGGCACCAGCTCGCCAAACCACACGATGTGCGGCCGCAGCTGGTGGCCATCGGGCCCCAGGTCGCCCATCAGAATAGCGCCGGGGCAGTCGTAAATGGTCGTTTCATCCATAATTGAGCGCATTTTATTCAGCATCCCGTGCAGATGCAGCACAGCCGTGGAGCCGGCGCGCTCGTGCAGATCGTCCACATTTTGGGTGATGATGCTCACCCGCCAGCCGGGTGCGTCCTCGAAGCCGGCCAGGGCCAGGTGGGCGGCGTTGGGCGGCACGGTGCGGGCCTGCTCCCGGCGCTGGTTGTAGAAGTTGAGCACCAGCGCCGGATCCCGGGCAAAGCCCTCGGGTGAGGCCACGTCCTCCACGCGGTGATCTTCCCACAGGCCGTTGGTATCGCGGAAAGTACGGATGCCGGACTCGGCCGAAACGCCGGCACCGGTGAGGACAACAAGGTGTTTCATAGCAAAAAATATGTTTTTTGATCAGATCAGCCCTTTACACAAACCGGACTGAACTGGCTGAAAATAAGCCGAAAAAAGCCCGCTCGGGGCGGGCTTTCTCATTCGGTACCGCCGCGGGGCGGCGTTTCGGTATTACTTGACGGCCTTCGCCGCCGCTGCTTTCTTAACGGGCGTTTTGGCCGTGGCGGTTTTTTTTACGGCGGCTTTTTTAGCAGCCGGCTTCTTGGCGGGCACGGCCTTCTTTTTGGCCGGGGCGTCGGCGTCTTTTTCCTTGGCGGCTTTCGCGGCTTTCGGTGCTTTCGCGTCTTTCGCGGCCGGGACGGCTTTTTTGCCGAAGCGACCTTTGGCGGGCTTTTCGGGAGTGGCGTCGGCCAGCTCCACGCAGCGCTCAAGCGTCAGTTCGGTGGGTTCTTCGCCCTTGGGGATCTTGACATTCTTTTTACCCGCCACGATGTAGGGGCCGAAACGCCCATTCAATACCTGAATATCCGGATTTTCAGGGAAGGCCTTAATCAGCCGCTCGGCGTCGGTCTTGCGCTTGAGCTCAATCAAAATCACGCCCTCCTCGGCCGTGATGGTGTAGGGATCCTGCTCCTTGGTGAGGGAGAAAAACTTGCTGTCGTGGCGGATGTAAGGCCCGAAACGACCCAGCGCCGCGGCCATATCCTTCTCCTCAAACTGCCCGATAATGCGCGGCAGCTTAAACAGATTCAGGGCTTCTTCCAGCGTAATGCTCTCAATGAACTGCCCTTTGCGCAGGTTTGCGTAGATGGGTTTGACCTCGCCCTCAGTTTCGCCCAGGGCTACGTACGGGCCGTAGCGGCCGAGGCGGGCGGTAATTTTTTCGCCCGTTTCGGGGTGCACACCGATTTCGCGGGTGCTGCCCAGCGTGCTCCGCTCGATGTCCTGGCCGGCCTCAATCGTCGCGTGAAACTTGCCGTAGAAGCCGGTCAGCATCTGCGTCCAGTCCTCGAGGCCGTTGGCGATCTGGTCAAATTCGTCCTCCACCTTGGCCGTGAACTGAAAATCCACGATCACAGGGAAGTGCTCGACCAGAAAGTCGGTCACCACCATAGCCGTATCAGTCGGGAAAAGCTTGGTTTTTTCGGCGCCGTAGTTTTCGGTTTTAATCTCGGTATTCACCGCCGGGCCGTCCAGGGTCAGGACGTGGAATTTGCGCTCCTTGCCCTCGCGGGTATCTTTTTCCACGTAGCCCCGCTTCTGCACCGTACTGATGGTGGGCGCGTAGGTCGAAGGCCGGCCGATGCCCATTTCCTCCAGCTTTTTCACCAGCGAAGCCTCGGTATAGCGGGCCGGGGGCGACGAAAACCGCTCCGTGGCGCTCAGCCGCTGCAAAGGCAGGTTCTGGCCCACGGTCAGCGGCGGTAGGCCGCGCGAGAAGCTTGACTCCGCGTCCTTGGTTTCCTCTTCTTCCTCGTCGTCCTTGCTCTCGGCATACACTTTAAGGAAGCCCTCAAACGTAATGACCTCGCCGGTGGCCGCAAATGTCACCCCCGGCTGCGTGCTGATACCGATCACGGCATTGGTCCGCTCAATCACGGCCTCGGCCATCTGCGAAGCCATGGCCCGCTTGCGAATCAGGTCGTACAGCCGTTGCTCGGAAGCGTCGGAACCCGCTTTCACGGCGCCGAAATCGGTGGGCCGGATGGCTTCGTGGGCTTCCTGGGCCGAGGCCGACTTAGTTTTGAACAGCCGTGTGTGGTGGTATTCGGCGCCGTACGCGGCCGTGATGGCCGTCTGCGCGCCCGTCAGGGCCTCGCCCGACAGGTTCACTGAGTCCGTCCGCATGTAGCTGATCTTACCCGCTTCGTAGAGTTTCTGAGCCACGCTCATGGTCTGCGCCACCGAGAAGCCCAGCTTGCGCGAAGCCTCCTGCTGCAGCGTAGACGTGGTGAATGGCGCGGCCGGGCTGCGCTTACCGGGTTTTTTATCGAGGCTTTCAATCTGGTACGACGCGCCCACGCAGCGTTCGAGAAAGGCTTCAGCTTCGGCCCGCACCTTGTAGCGGGCGGGTAGCTCGGCTTCGAGCATGGCCCCCCGGCCGGCATCGAAGCGCGCCACCACGCGGTAGGCGCTGGCCGACAGGTGATTGGCGACTTCGCGCTCGCGCTCAACCACCAGGCGGACGGCGACGCTCTGCACCCGGCCGGCACTCAGGCCGGGCTTCACCTTTTTCCAGAGCACGGGACTCAGTTCGAAGCCCACGAGGCGGTCGAGCACGCGGCGGGCCTGCTGGGCATTCACCAGATTCTGGTCGACTTCCCGGGGATTGGCGATGGCGCCGAGAATGGCGTTTTTAGTGATTTCGCGGAACACGATGCGGCGGGTTTTGGCCTGCGGCAGGTTCAGCGTTTCGGCCAGGTGCCAGGAAATGGCCTCGCCCTCGCGGTCATCGTCACTCGCCAACCAGACAACTTCGGCTTCCTTGGCCAGTTTTTTCAGCTGCGCAATCAGCTCGCGCTTGTCGGGCGACACCACGTAGGTGGGCTTGAAGCCGTTGGCAATGTCGATGGCGTTATTATCCTTCGGCAAATCCCGGACGTGGCCGTAGCTGGAACGCACGACGTAATCCTGGCCGAGGTAGCCTTCAATGGTTTTGGCCTTGGCTGGCGACTCGACGATTACTAAATTCTTGACCATGTGGGCAGGTAAGGGAAATGATGGCCGGCCGCAGCGGGCAGGGGGAAACGAAACGGTCAGCCGTAGCGAAAAGTTAAAATCGGGCGCAAAGATGCCGGATTATTTCCGGCGATGTCGCCCCCGGCAATTTTCCGACCGGGCGCCGGGCCACGAACATGGCCCCGTCACGGAGGAGGTCGGCGCTCAATAAGGCGATTAAAATCTGAAATCTTTGTTTTATGGCCCGTGGCGGGCGGTTACATATTCGCGGCCAATCCCGTACTTCGTGTTTCGATACGCCCTTCCTTTCATCCGTCTGATCCTTATTATATGGCTTCTTCCAAGACTCCGCAATCCCGGTCCCACGCGTCGGCCCCCGGGCCGGCCGCGGCTGATGCGCTTGATGGAGCGCCGGATTCCGGCGCCGTTTCGCCCCTGGATATCGTGCGGACCAATAACGACCTGACCCGCAAGCGCGGCGGCTCGCGCGGCTCGGTCGACACCCAGGATCCAGGCTACGTGAACGATCAGCTCAACCGGGTGCTCTACGCGCTCGATGCCTTTAAGAAGGGCGACGTGTCGGTACGCCTGACCAAGCAGAACGACGATATTTTTGCCGAAATCGCCGAAGCCTACAATTCCATGGTGGAAATGATCGGCGGGGTGGGCGGCGAAGTTTCGCGCATCTCCAAGGTGGCCGGAGTGGAAGGCAACCTCAAGGCCCGCGCCTCGGCCGACGGCGCCGCCGGCTTCTGGCGCGACATGATCAATAATATCAATGGCCTTGTCGACAGCATCGCCGTGCCGGTGTTAGAGGTGGGCAAAGTGCTGAAGAATATCAGTCGGGGCAATCTGGATGAGAGCTTCCAGATACCGGTGTCCGGCGACTTTAAGCTGATGGCCGAAACCATCAACAAGACCATTGATAACCTGAATATTTTTGCCGGCGAGGTAACCCGCGTGGCCCAGGAAGTGGGCACCGAGGGCAAGCTCGGCGGCCAGGCCAGCGTGCCCAACGTGGGCGGCATCTGGAAAGATCTGACCGACAACGTCAACAACATGGCCTCGAACCTGACCGTGCAGGTCCGGGATATCGCCAACGTGGCAACGGCCGTGGCCAAAGGCGATCTGAGCCAGAAAATCACCGTCGACGTGAAGGGCGAATTCCTGCAACTGAAGCAGAACCTGAACCAGATGGTGGACTCGCTCAACCTGTTTGCTGGCGAGGTGACCCGTGTGGCCCAGGAAGTGGGTACCGAAGGCCGCCTCGGCGGCCAGGCCAGCGTGCCCAACGTGGCCGGCGTATGGAAAGACCTGACCGACAACGTGAACACGATGGCCTCGAACCTGACTTCGCAGGTGCGGGACATTGCCAACGTGGCCACGGCCGTGGCTAAAGGCGATCTGAGCCAGAAAATCACCGTCGACGTGAAGGGCGAGCTGCTGCAATTGAAGCAGAACCTGAACCAGATGGTGGACTCGCTCAACCTGTTTGCCGGCGAAGTAACCCGCGTGGCCCAAGAAGTGGGCACCGAAGGCCGCCTCGGCGGCCAGGCCGTCGTGCCCAACGTGGCCGGCGTGTGGAAAGACCTGACCGATAACGTGAACTACATGGCTTCGAACCTGACTTCGCAGGTGCGGGACATCGCCAACGTCGCCACGGCCGTGGCCAAAGGCGACCTGACCCAGACGGTGACGGTCGACGTGAAAGGTGAATTCCTGCAACTGAAGCAGAACCTGAACCAGATGGTGGCTTCGCTCAACCTGTTTGCCGGCGAGGTAACCCGCGTGGCCCAGGAAGTGGGCACCGAAGGCAAACTCGGCGGCCAGGCCAGCGTGCCCAACGTAGCCGGCGTTTGGAAAGCCCTGACCGACAACGTGAACGATATGGCGGCTGCCCTCACCTCGCAGGTGCGGGACATTGCCAACGTGGCCACCGCCGTGGCCCGGGGTGACCTGAGCCAGAAGATGACGGTGAACGTGAAGGGCGAAATCCTGGAGCTGAAAAACATCCTCAACCAGATGGTGGACTCGCTCAACATCTTCGGCGACGAGGTGACCCGGGTGGCCCGCGAAGTAGGCACCGAGGGCAAGCTCGGCGGCCAGGCCGTCGTGCCGCGCGTCGGGGGAACCTGGAAAGAGCTGACCGACAACGTGAACACGATGGCCTCGAACCTGACCTCGCAGGTCCGGGACATTGCCAACGTGGCCACGGCCGTATCGAAAGGCGATCTGAGCCAGAAGATCACCGTCGATGTCAAGGGCGAACTGCTGGATCTGAAGGACAACCTCAACCAGATGGTAGACTCGCTCAACATCTTTGCCGGCGAGGTAACCCGCGTGGCGCGGGAAGTCGGCACCGAAGGCATCCTCGGCGGCCAGGCCAATGTGCCGCGGGTGAGCGGCACCTGGAAGGACCTGACCGACAACGTGAACACGATGGCTTCCAACCTGACCTCGCAGATGCGGGACATCGCCAACGTGGCCACGGCCGTGGCCAAAGGCGATCTGAGCCAGAAAATCACGGTCAACGTGCGCGGCGAGCTGCTCCAGCTCAAGGAAAATCTTAACGAAATGGTGGACTCGCTGAACACCTTCGGCGATGAAGTAACCCGGGTGGCCCGCGAAGTGGGCACCGAAGGCAAGCTCGGTGGTCAGGCCCGGGTGCCCAACGTGCGCGGCACCTGGAAAGACCTGACCGACAACGTGAACACGATGGCTTCGAACCTGACCTCGCAGGTCCGGGACATTGCCAACGTGGCCACGGCCGTCTCACGCGGCGACCTGAGCCAGAAAGTTTCGGTCAATGTCAACGGCGAGCTGCTGGATCTGAAGGACAACCTCAACCGCATGGTGGACTCGCTTAACATCTTCGCCGGCGAGGTAACCCGCGTGGCCCAGGAAGTGGGCACCGAGGGTAAGCTCGGCGGCCAGGCCAGTGTACCGAGCGTGGCCGGCGTGTGGAAAGAGCTGACCGATAATGTGAACTACATGGCTTCCAACCTCACTACGCAGGTGCGGGGCATCGTGAAAGTGGTGACGGCCGTATCCAAAGGCGACCTGACCCAGAAGTTGACTTTGCAGGCTAAAGGCGAAGTAGCCGAGCTGGCCGACACCATCAACCGCATGGTGGACGACCTCAACCGCCTCGCCGTGGAAGTCAGCCGCGTGGCCAAAGTGGCCGGCGTGGAAGGTAAGCTGACCGAGCGCGCCACCGTCGGCGGCGTGTCGGGTTCCTGGAAGGAGCTGGTGGATACGCTCAACGCCCTGCTCGAATCCATCGCCTCGCCGGTGCTGGAAGTGAGCCGCGTGGTGCGCGCCATCTCCGAAGGCGATCTCACCCAGCGGGTGGAAGTGCAGACTACGGGCGACATCTTCGCCATGGCCAGCGCTTTGAACCTGGCTGTGGAAAATCTGAACGAGCTGCTCGGCGAAATCAACGACTCCTCGCAGGTGGTGGGCACGTCTTCGGAAGAAATGGCCGGCAAAGGTCAGGAAATGAGCCGGGTCACGGTCGACGTGGCTCTGGCCATGCAGCAGATGGCCGAAGGTGCTCAGAATCAAGCTCTCAAAACCGATCAGGCGTTCAAACTGATCGAGGAAATCATGCAGGCCACCAAGGAAACGGCCAACAAGGCCGACGTGGTGAATAAAGCCGCCATTCTCGGCGAGCAAACCTCGCAGCTCGGCCTGAAAACGGTGGCGGAAGTGGTGAAAAACATGGAGGAGATTTCCAGCGCCGCCATGCAGACCTCCCGCACCATCGAGGTACTGAGCACCCGGTCGGGGGAAATCAGCAAGTCGCTGGGTGTGATTACCGACATTGCCTCCCAGACCAACCTGCTGGCGTTGAACGCCGCCATCGAAGCCGCCCGGGCCGGGGAAGCCGGCCGCGGTTTTGCCGTGGTAGCCGAAGAAATCCGCAAGCTGGCCGAAGGCTCCCGCAAATCGGCGAACGAAATTGCGACCCTGGTCGAAGACGTGCGAAAGGATACGACCTCGGCCGCTACCGCCATCTCAACCATGGAAGGCCGGGTGCTCAAGGGCAAGAATGCCACGTTCGAAGCCAGCTCGGCCTTCAAGAACATCGCCACCAGCAGCGGGGAAACGCTGCGGACTTCCCGCGATATTCTCACGGCCACCGAGGTGCAGAAAACGTCCATTGGCGACGTGGTCAAGTACGTGGAGGAAGTGGTGGCCATTGCCGAGCAAACGGCCACTGGCACCCAGCAGGTGGCCGGCACGGCCAAGCAGCTTTCCACCGCCATGCAGGAGCTGACTACCAGCTCGCAGCGCCTGACTGATATTGCCGACGACCTCCAGGCCGGGCTGGAAACCTTCCAGCTCAGCTCGTATTCCTACGAGCCCGAGCCGCTGCCCGTCCGGCGCGGCCCGAGTGCCCGCGAAACCTACCGGGCCCGCGATTCTTACGCTCCCACTCCGCCGAGCGGGAACGGTATGGCCGCCCGCCGGGCGCAAAACCGCCCGGCTCCGGCTCCGGCCCCGACTGATAACGGGCGCCATAACAGTCCCGGCCGGCGCATTCCCCGCGCCGAACCGCCGGCTCCGGCCCCCACTCGGGCGGAGCGGCCCGCCCGCCCGGCCCGTACCGAAGCCCGGTCTGCGGCGGCGACGCCCACGACCCGCCCCGCCCGCCCCGCCGCCACCCCGGCGCCCGCGCCCGCCAAACCGGCCAAGGCTCCCGAGAACGGCCCGCCGGTAAAAGCCGCCGCCCCGAAAGCCAAAGCCAAGTAAGTTTTTCAATCTTCCGCCGATCTTTTTATTAACTCCGCATGGCTGAGATTGCCCCGCCCACTCCGGCTCCCAAAGCCGAACGCGCCAAACCCGCCGAGCTGGTGCAGCTGATCGTCTTCCGTCTGGGCGATGAGGATTACGGCATCCGCATTGAGCAGGTCAAGGAAGTAACAGTGACGCCGGAGGTTGCCCGGATGCCTAAAACTCCGCCCTTCATCAAAGGAATTGCCAATCTGCGCGGCGACATCATTGCCATTATTGATCTGGAAGAGCGGTTTCGACTGCGGCCCGCCGGCCGGGAGCTGCCCGAGCGCACCTACACCGTCGCCGTCGAGGCGCCCGATTATACGCTTGGTCTGGTGGTGCGGGAAGTGCCCCGGCCGTTCACGCTGCCGCTCAGTCAGATTGAGCCGGCGCCGGAATTCGTGCAGGACTCCACCCGCGATAAATACCTGGAAGGCATCGCCAAATTGCCGGACGGCGGCATCATCATCGTGCTGGACATGCGCAAGCTCTTGACCCCGAGCGAGGTGATGCGGCTGCCGGGCAAAGAGACATCTTCGTAGCCTTTCTCCCGTACAACGCCTGGCCGCCTCCCGCTGTCCGGCTCATTTCTATTTCTATTACAATTACATTCCATGAATAAGCGCATTCTCATCGTTGACGACTCTTTCTACATGCGCACGATGCTCAAAAATATGCTCACCGATGCGGGCTACGAAGTGGTAGGCGAAGCCGCCAACGGGGCCCAGGCGCTGGAAATGGCTACTTCCACGGCTCCTGATCTGATTACGCTCGACGTTATTTTGCCGGATAATACCGGTCTGGATGTGCTCAAGAGCCTCCGGCAACTGCAGCCCAGCGCCAAAGTGGTGATGTGCAGCGCCGTCGGTCAGGAAGTTATTGTGAGTGAGGCCATTGAGAACGGCGCGCTGGCTTACATTGTGAAGCCGTTTTCAGAAGAAAAGGTCCTGGAAATTGTGGGTGCGGCGTTGCAAAACGACGCTTCTGAACAAGCCGCGTAAGGTGCGACAATTCTCCTCCGTATTCGTGCTCAGCCCCTTCCTGTCGGACGGGTCAAGGCGCCGTGCGGTGGGTTTTGGGTCGGTCAAAGCATTTTATTCCGGCCAATGAAATCGCGCGACCAAGAATACCGGGAGTTGTTCATGGCCGAGGCCCTGGAGTATTACGACTCTATGAGTCGGCACCTGAGCGAGCTCGAACGCAACCCAAACGCCGGCCCGGCGCTAAACGAGCTTTTCCGGCTCATGCACAACCTTAAGGCCAACGCCCGGGCGATGGGTTTCACGGATCTGGGTGAAGTAGCTCACCACCTGGAAACTCTATTCGGCCTGGTTCGGGATCAGGCCCGAACTTTCAGCGGATCATTGATTCCGGTTGTTTTTACCGCAGTCGATGTCATGGGCAGTATGATTCGGGCCGTGGGCGCCAACGAGCCCCTGCCGGACGCCACCGCGCTCCTCGAAAACCTGGACCGCCTCGTGCGGGGCGAAGAACCCGTTCTGGAGGCAGTAGAAACGCCCGAAACCGAGGCGGAATCCAACCGAAAAATGGAGCTTTCGGATCTGGTCTACATCCAGGTCAAAAAGCTCGATAAGCTGCTGAATCTGGTTGGGGAGTTGGTTATCGACCGCGACCGGATCATGACGCTGGCCCAGGAAATCGGCCATCCGGCTCTGTTGGCTACCGCCCAGCACCTGTTCCGCATTTCCGATGATCTGCAGTACAGCGTGATGGACGCCCGCCTGGTGGGAGTGGGGGTACTGCTGAATAAATTCCCCCGCGTGGTGCGCGACGTCGCCACCGCCGAAGCCAAAGAAGTAGCGCTCACGCTGAGTGGGCAGGACGTGCAGATTGATCGTAACATCCTGCAAATCATCACTGATGCCCTCCTGCACCTTGTGCGTAATGCCGTAAGTCACGGCCTCGAAACCACGGCCCAGCGCCAGCAGGCCGGTAAGCCCGTGATTGGCCAGCTCAACCTGCTGGCCCTGACCGAGCGCGACGACGTGCTGATTCAGGTCCGCGACGATGGCCGGGGGATCGATACCGAAGCCGTCCGGCATAAAATCGTTGAGCGGGGCCTGGCCACGGCCGGCGTCGCCGCCACTCTCGACGAGCAGGCCGTTTGGGCTTTCCTGTTCGAGCCCGGCTTTTCGATGGCCCAGAAAGTAACCGATATCTCGGGGCGGGGCGTAGGTCTGGACGTGGTGAAACTGGCCCTGGACTCGCTCGGCGGGCAGCTACGCGTGGAGTCGCAACTGGGAGTGGGTACTACGTTCACCCTGGTGCTACCGACCTCCATCGCCGTGAAAGGCGCCCTGCTCGTGGAAGTGGATGAGCGTCCCTACGCCGTGCCCCTCATGCATACCGATACCGTTCTGGCGCTGCAACCCGCGCAGATTTCTGTGGTTGGGGGCGTGCTGGTTACCCATCTGCACGAGCAGGCCGTGCCGCTCGTGCCGCTGCGGCTGCTGTTGCACGACGAAGGCCCCGAAACCCTGCCGCTGGCCACTAAAGCCGATTTGCACGGCCCGCAGCAGGTGCTGGTGGTCAATTACAATAACCGCCGGCTGGGCCTGCTGGTCGATCGCTTTATTCGTCAGCAAAACATCGTCATTAAGCCGCTGAGCAAGCCGCTTGATACCATTGATCTTTTTGGGGGAGTAACCCTGCTCGGGAGCGGGCAGGTGTGCCTGGTGCTTGACGTGCCCGCCCTCACCCGTCTCTTTCTGACCAAACGTCCCTGATTCTCCTTTTTTCACCCCAGTCCTCGTAGCTGCACATCCCCCATTTTTGACGTTATGGATTTATCGATGACCGACTTGGAACGTGATATAATTCGCGAGATTTTGAATATAGGCCTGGCTCGCGCTGCCGACTCATTTGCAGTTATTGCCCAGGAGCGGGTGCTGTTGGAAGTCCCCAATATTGACTTGCTGATCAGCGATGATATCCTGCGCAAAGTGCGGGAGTACCAGTCCGATCACGTTGCTATTCAGTCCGATATTCGGGGTGATTTTAATGGGACGACGCTCTTGTTTTTCTCGGGGCAGCACGTGCAGCGCCTCTCGCGCGTCTGCCTGCGGATGCAGACCGCCGAGGCGCTGGACGTCAACGAGCTTCAGGAATCGTTGCTGCTTGAAATCAGTAACATTATCACCGGAGCACTGGTCACGCAGTTGGCTAATATTCTGAAAGCCAACATTTACGGTGCGCCGCCCACCGCTCCCCGCGGCGATATTGCCGAAACCATGCAGCAGCTGATACCCAAGCAGCAGCTCCAACCGCTGATTTTCTCGGTCATCACCCAATTTTCCGATAAGGATAACATGGTGGAGCTGCCGCTGATGCTCTTTTTTGACCGGGTGACTTTCGCGAAAATCCTGGATATTATTCGTAGCTACGACTTCTTAGGCAGTCAGATGTCGGCCTGATCACCTTTCCGAAACTGAGCGGCAGTGGGATTATTTAAAACGTCAGGTCTGGCCTGACGCTTTTTTACCAGCACCTTTGTGGCCGTGGCCCGCCTTTCAGCCGGCGGGGGGCCCTGGTTCTACTGCTTATTTACCCGAAATTCAGATGTCAACAGCTGACGCCTTAGCGCAAAAAATAGCTTCCTTCGACCCCAATGCGCCCGGTGATGCGGCCGCCGGCCTGTTCGGATTGCCCTTCACGCCCGAAGAAGCGCAGGTTGTCGTCGTGCCCGTACCCTGGGAAGTGACCGTGAGCTACCGCGCCGGGACGGCCGACGGCCCGGCCGCCATTCACGAAGCGTCTCTCCAAGTCGATCTCTACGACCCGGACCTGCCGGGCGCCTGGAAACTCGGCTTGGCTCTGGAAGCCGAAGATGAAGCCCTCGCCGCTACCAGCCGCGAGCTGCGTCCCCGCGCCGCCGATTACATCGCCTGGCTCGAAGCCGGCCAGCCCGCAGCCGACCGCGAAAAGCTTGGCGGAGTACCAGCCGAGGCCAATGCCGCAGGCGCCAAAATGATCCAGTGGCTTAAAGCCAAAACCGGGGTGCTACTCGACGCGGGTAAGGGCGTGGTGGTCCTCGGCGGCGACCATAGTACGCCCCTGGGCTACCTGCAAGCCCTGGCGGAGCGCCACGAAAGCTTCGCCATTTTGCAGTTCGATGCCCATTGCGACCTGCGGCCGGCGTACGAAGGCTTCAAGTATTCGCACGCCAGCATCATGCACAATGCGTTGGAGCTGCCGCAGGTGAAGAAGCTGGTGCAGGTCGGTATTCGCGATATGTGCCAGCAGGAGGCCGAATTTATCGAGCATTCCAATGGTCGGGTGGCCTTGTTCAGCCAGCGGTTTTTGAGCGATGAGAAGTTTGCCAAAAAGTCGTGGAAGAAGGTTTGCGGTAAAATCATCGCCCAGTTGCCGCCCAAAGTTTACATCAGCTTCGACATCGACGGCCTCGATCCCAAGCTCTGTCCCGGCACCGGTACGCCCGTGCCCGGTGGCCTGGAGTACGAGGAAGCAACCTATCTGATTCGCGCCATTGTACGCGCCGGAATCACCATCATCGGCTGCGACCTCAACGAAGTCGCTCCCGGCGACACGGAATGGAATGGCATCGTGGGCGCGCGCCTGCTCTACCAACTTTGCAACTGGATGGCCGTATCCCAAGGCCGCCTCGTCGCCAAAGGAATGTCGGTCGCGGACTAACCTTCTTCCACCTCACTCTTACCCTTATGCTGGGCTTCATTCTCAAGTTTGTTCTCACGGCCGTACTGGTCTATGGCCTTAGTAAGATTTTGCCAGGCGTGGTGCTCGAGGGCTTTAGTAGCGCCCTCATTCTGGTCGTGGTGCTCGGCATTCTTAATGCCGTTGTCAAGCCCATTCTCAAAATCCTGGGCTTTCCCATCACGGTGCTCACGCTGGGGCTGTTCTTGCTGGTTATCAACGTAATAATCGTCAAGCTGGCTGATTTTCTGATGACCAGTTTCGACGTGCACGGCTTGCTCAACGCTCTGCTGTTCAGCATTGCCCTGTCGCTGGTCAACTCCGTGGTTGATCTGGTAATGGACTAAATCGGAACGTCCAGCGGTTGAAAACTGATTTTTTCTAGCTAAAAAGAACGCCCGACTGAACAAGTCGGGCGTTCTTTTTACTGCTGAATTAGGCTGATCAGATTCGTCGGATATCGGCGCCCAGCGCGTTGAGTCGCTGGTCGATAAACTGGTAGCCCCGGTCGATCTGCTCCACGTTGAGGATGGTGCTGCTGCCCTCGGCCGATAAAGCGGCGATGAGTAGCGCCACCCCGGCCCGGATATCGGGCGAAGTCATGGTGATGCCGCGCAGGCGGGTGCGCTGATCGAGGCCGATGACGGTGGCGCGGTGCGGATCGCAGAGAATGATTTGGGCGCCCATATCGATTAGCTTATCCACAAAGAACAACCGGCTTTCGAACATCTTCTGGTGAATGAGCACCGTGCCCTTGGCCTGGCAGGCCACCACCAGCACAATGCTGAGCAGATCGGGCGTGAAGCCCGGCCAGGTGTGGTCCGACACAGTGAGGATCGAGCCGTCGAGGTACGTGCTGATTTCGTAGTGCGGCTGGGCCGGAACGTGGATATCATCGCCCCGAAATTCCAGCTGAATGCCCAGCTTTCGGAAAGTATCGGGAATGAGGCCCAGCTGTGCAATCTGGCAGTCTTTAATGGTGATTTCGGAGCCGGTCATGGCCGCCAGGCCGATGAAAGAGCCAATCTCAATCATGTCGGGCAGCATCCGGTGCTCGGTGCCGCCGAGGCGTTCGACGCCCTCTATGGTGAGCAGGTTCGAGCCAATGCCCTGAATATTAGCGCCCATGCGCACCAGCATCCGGCAGAGCTGCTGGAGGTAGGGTTCGCAGGCGGCGTTGTAGATCGTGGTGATGCCTTCGGCCAGGACGGCCGCCATCAGGATATTGGCCGTGCCCGTCACCGAGGCTTCGTCCAGCAGCATGTGAGTGCCCCGGAGTTTACCTTCGGCCTTGATGCGGTAGAAGTCCGTGCCTTCCAGCGTGAGCTTGCCGCCCAGCTTTTCGAGGCCCAGAAAGTGCGTATCCATGGGCCGGCGGCCGATTTTATCGCCGCCCGGTTTGGGCAGCTGGCAGCGCCCGTAGCGCCCCAGCATCGGCCCGAGAATCATCACCGAGCCGCGCAGGGCGCTGGCTTGGGCCACAAATTCGGGCGTATCCAGGTAAGTCAGGTTCACGTGCTCGGCCTGAAAGCGGTAGGTGTCCGAAGCCAGCTTGCCCACTTTCACGCCCATGTCACGCAACAGCTCAATGAGGTTGTTGACATCACGAATGTCGGGGATATTGCTGATCGTGATCGGCTCCGGGGTGAGCAATACGGCGCAGAGAATCTGCAGGGCTTCGTTTTTGGCACCCTGGGGCGTGATTTCGCCGCGGAGCGTTTTGCCGCCGCGTACTTCAAATGCTGCCATTAAAATTAACTATCGGTTGGGGAGGTCAGGGCCGGAAAGCCACTGCGGTCAGTTCGGGATCCGGCCTAAAAATAAGCCCAACAATCGAGATTGAACCCCGGCGACTATTCGGCTTACTGAGGAGGCTGCTGAAATTCCGGCCGGCCCTTCTTGCGTTTCTTGCCGTTTTTGTTGCCAAATCCGTTGTTGCGGCTGTCGCGGCCTTCCCGGCCGTCGCGGTTTTCGCGGGCGGCGGGTTGGGGCACGACGAAAGCCGGCGCCCGGCCCGGGCCCATCTCAAACAGGTTTTCGCTATCGACCAAAGCCGGATCCAGCTGGAGCCGCCCGCCCGAAAGCTCGCCCAGATGGCGCAGGATGGTCACGTCCTTGGCGTTTTCCTTGTTGTGCTGGCGGTACAGGAATTTCATAGTCCGGCCAATCTGCACGGTGGCCTGTTCCCGCTCGGCGGGGTCTTCCAGGGTCAACGCCTTAGTAATCAGGGCTTCGATGGCCGCGCCGTAAGCACGAAGCTTAGGGGCCTGGCGGGGGTAGGGCACGCGGGCCGGTTTCACCGTGCGAATGGTGAGGCTGCGCAGGGGCACGGGGGCGTCGAGGGCCACGTCTTCGCCGGCCAGGGCGTGGAGGTGGTTCCAGAGTCGGGTCTGCACTTCGGGCAATTCGCGCAAATTGGGTTGCAGGCGCAGCATGAGCTGCACAATCTGGCTGGCCCGCTTGGTGCGCTCGGCGAGGTCTTCAATCTGGGCCAGCCCCTGAATGAGCTGGTAAGTGCTGTGCCCGTATTCGCGCACCAACAGTTGCAGGTGGAAGGGCAGGGTGGTGAGATCAGTCATAAAAAACAATAAGAGCGGGCGCCGGCGGCGGGGCTCAGCCCAAAGATAGGCGGCCCCGGGCCGGTTCCCTTACGGGCGCGGACGAATAGAAGATTAGTGAACCCGCAGCTTCGCAAAACTCAGCAGCAGCACCTTTTCGCCCACTTCCTCAAATAGAATCGTGGCCTTGGTCGTCCCCTGCTGGGTTTCAAGCTGACTCACCACACCAAAGCCGAATTTAGCGTGTTCCACGCGCTGGCCGCTTTGCAGGTTCGACGTATCGGAGGGAGCGAAATCGGCCGGGGCCACGTACTTGATGGCTAATGCTTTACGCGGAGGCGTCGGAATCAGGTTTGAGCGCCGCTCGAAGACGTGCTGAAACGGCGACTCGCCCGCGCCCGGCCCGGCGGCAAACTTCAGGTTGAGGTACTGCGGGTCGATCTCGTCCAGAAATCGGCTTTTCTCGCAGCTCCGCAGGTTGCCCCATTGGTAGCGCGAGGTAGCGTAGCTCAGCGTGAGCTTCTTTTCGGCCCGGGTGATGGCCACGTAAAACAGCCGCCGCTCCTCCTCCAGATCGGCTCGGGAAGTGATCATCATCTGGCTGGGAAACAGGTTTTCCTCCATGCCCACGATGTAGACATTGCGGAATTCCAGCCCTTTGGCCGAGTGAATGGTCATCAGCGTCACGGCCTCGCCGTCCTGCGCGGCGTCCTTGAGGTCGGAATCGGTGACGAGGGCAATATCCTGGAGAAAGGCACCGAGGCTTTTGTCCTCGCGCTCGGGGTCGTCCACGTACTCCTTAATCCCGTTGAGCAGCTCCTGAATGTTCTCGTAGCGGGAGAGGCCCTCGATGCTTTTATCGGCGTACAATTCCTCGAGCATCCCCGAATTTTTGGCGATGAACTTGGCCGCTTCAAAGGCATCTTCCTTGCCCGCTACCACAATGTAGCTCTTGATTTTTTCGGCAAAACCCACTACTGGATTGGACACCCGCGCCGGCATGAACTGGTCCGCATTCGCCACTATTTCCCACAGCGTATGGTTCTGTTCTTCGGCCGTGATAATTAATTTACTGATGGTCGTATCGCCAATTCCGCGTTTGGGATAATTAATTACCCGCCGAATGGCCTGCTCGTCATTTTGGTTGACCGTCAGCCGTAAATACGCCACTAAATCCTTGATTTCCTTGCGCTGATAAAACGAGAGGCCGCCAACGATCTTATATTTTATATTTAATTTCCGTAACGATTCTTCCATCGCCCGGCTCTGGGCATTGGTGCGGTAAAGAATGGCGAAATTATCGTAGGAAAGATGACCGTTCATCTTATCCTCGTAAATAGAATTTGCCACTAATTTGCCTTCTTCGTTATCGGAAGCGGCTTTTAGAACTTCAATCAGCGTGCCTTCCTCGTTTTCGGAAAAAACATCCTTGCGCAATTGCGCCTGGTTGTTTTTAATCACCGAATTGGCGGCCCACACGATATTTTTAGTGGAGCGGTAATTCTGCTCCAGCTTAAATACCTGCAATTCGGGATAGTCTTT
>JAYWCH010000275.1:0-4189 GCA_043780755.1 Hymenobacter sp. | reverse complement strand
TTGATTCCCGGCAGCCGGCGAACAGTTACCCGCTTATTGGCCCGGAGGCCCTTTTCGAGCGCGGCCAAGTTAGTGGCGGAATTAACTTCTTCGTCATCGGCCCCGTTAACAAGCAGAACCGTACAGTTTACGGCAGCCAGGCTGGTCTGCGGATCAAACTTCAGGTAGTAGCGGGACCAGGGCGTGATGAGCTGCGCGGCGCGGGTGCGGGCAACGGCCGGGTCCAACTCGGGGTAGCGCTGGCGGAGCATGTTCAACACAATAGCCTGGGCCTGATCATCATTAGCCGTTTGCCGGACGATTTCCAGCATGGACCACCGAAATTTGAGCGTGGCTTCGGACAGTTTGCGCTCATCCGTTTTCACCTTCAGGCGCTGCTGACTGAGGTAAGTATCCACCTGCGCCGAATTAGAACCGCTGGCCCGGAGCTTGGCGGCTTTGCTGAGGACTTCAGTCCAGGCCAGGCGCCGCGCCGCGCCAATCCGGGCGGTATCCGTCGGTTCGCCCTGACTGGCTAATAAGTCCTGACCGATCAGACCCGAAGCCGCCAGGGTCACGACAAAGCTGGGGGGCATTGGCTGCGCAGCGGCCAGCAGCGCCACATTGCCCCCTTCCCCGTGTCCGATCAGACCGGCCCGGAGGGGATCGACGCTGGGCCGCGTGCGCAGGTAGCCTAACCCGGCCTGGGCGTCGCGCACCAAATCGGCGGTCGTGGCCAGGGTGGCATTGCCCGCCGACTGACCCACACCCCGGTCATCAAGCCGCAGAACCGCGACGCCCTGACGGGCCAGGGCAGTGGCCATGTCCGCCAGCATCCGGTAGTCCGACGGCCGCGCTTCCCGGTTGTGACTGCCCATGTCCGCCAGCAGAACGGCCGCCGGGTACGGGCCGGGGCCGTCGGGAATGCTGAGCGTGCCGGCCAGCTGCACATTGCCGGGCTGACTACTGAGCGTCACGGGTTCCGTGTGGAAAGTAGTGGGCGCGGCCAGGACGCGGCTGATGGTCGAACTCTGAGCAGCAGCATTTTCACTAAACCGGCGCAGCGTGAGGGGCACCCGCAGGCCGGGCTGCGACCAGATTCCGCGCAGCTCCTGCCCATCGGCCCCCGATACGCACACGAAGCGGCATTCCACCGTGGCGGCGAACAGCACCAGCGTATCGCCCCGCAGAGTTGCGGCCACCGGCACCCGATTGAGTCGTTTGGCGGGCAAATCCAGGGTAGCCGCCAGCTTGTCAACTCCAGATTGCGTGATGGTAAATTCGATGGGAATACTCCCGCCGGGCGTAGAAAGGGGACCTTTCCACTGACCGGCTGATCCGGTAGTTATCGGGCCGGCTACCTGCCCCATCGCCCAGCCCGGCAGCAGCCCGGCCAAAAACACCCATTTACTCAACATATTGGGAGTAATTCTTATCATATATTTTCTAAGTCTCTGAGCACTGCCCGCCCCGCCGGGCAATATCGTAGAACTACATCGTTTATCCAAGAACATCTTTTGTTGATGGTCTCTAACAATCACCAATATTACGGCAATAATACCCGATCAATGACGTGCACCACTCCATTCGTGCACTGCACATCCGGGATAGTCATATTGGCTGGCATAGCATTATTTTTGCCTTTTACCGTCAGCATGCCGTTGTCGAAAGCGCCCAGGGTGACGGGCGCGCCGCCCGCCGAAGCCACGGTTGTACCGGCGGGCAGCTCCGAAGTAAACCGGCCGCCGTGGACGCCGCCAATTACATGATTGAGCAACACCGCGGTTACGGTAGCCACGGGTAGTTTGCGGATATCGCTGGGTTGATTAAGCGGCACATTCAGCGCCACGCCCAGGTCGCGGAACGCCTGATCGGAGGGCGCAAAAACCGTTAATGGAGCACTTCCGGGCGAGGCGGTGAGGGCCGCCTGTAAGTTGCAGTACACGACGGCTTCCACCAAAAAAGTCAATTCCGGCTTTACGAAAACCTGGCCCCGTTGCAGCGCCAGCGCGGAGTTGAGCACGTCGGCTCCGGTGGCCAGCAGCACTTTGTCGATGGGATGCACCAGGCCGTTGGCCGCCACCACATCGGTTCCCAGAATTTTTGCTCCATTCACGTACAGGCTACCATCGGCGCGCCGGATGATGCGGCGCAGCGGCCCCAGAGCCGACGGCGAAACACTGCCCGGCGTGAGCGCACTGCCCGGCAGCGTACCGCTGAACACGTGGTAATAGAGTGTACTACGCAGAAATTCCGGCTGCAAGACCGTCAGGTCCAGGGCGGAATTGAGGCCGAGCCGGGCGAAAGCGGCGTTGGTGGGCGCAAACACCGTGTACTTGCCCTGAGGATCGTTGGGGTTCTTATTGCCCAGCAACAGGGCGACATCACCCCGAATTGCGGCATCGGCCAACCGCTGAAAATCGGGATTGGTAACGGCAATATTGGTAATGGAAGGATCAACTTCTTTATTCTTGGCGCAGCTAGTCAGGGCCATTAAGCCCAGCACCAGTGCCCCGGCCTTTAATAGATTATTTCTCATCGGGTAAAAAGTAAAGTTCGTCGGGTAAAGCGTTGACTCCGCCCCATTTCATTGGCTATAAACAGAATTCCCTGCCCTTCGGATTGAGTCATTTCAGAATTACCAACACAAAAGCAACATTAAATTGTTATTGGAAATAATTTGACTTTCTACTACTGTGTACTCTAAAGGATCACAATATTTTTCAAGTTTATAAATAATTAGTTCTTCACTTATTCATCAGATGCGACATTTTTTCTCGTTGCTTTCCGGGGCTTCCGTAGTTATTGGTTTAGGATCCATTCAGTGTGCTCAGGCGCAAAGTCTGGTTAGTGGTTTCATGGCCGGTAAAGGCCACGGGTCGGTCGTAGTGTCGGGCACAACCGAGCGTTACGAGAGCGTGTATCTGGCGCCCGATAAAATCGATGCCGTCCCGGTTTTCCGGCAGGTGCGCGTCAATTCCGTCAACCTGTATGCCACCTACGGCATTACCGATAAAATTGACGCCATCGTCAGCCTGCCCTACATTCAGGCCAAGGGGAAGGCCGACGGGGGCGTGATCAACGACCTCGATAACCTGTATTCAACGGCGGGCTACGCCAATACCCGCCAGGGTTTGCAGGACATTACCGGCGTGCTCAAATTCAAAGCCTACTCCGTGGAGCTGGGCAATAATACGCTCGACCTGCTGGGCGTGGCGAGCGTGAGTACGCCCATCAGCAACTACCAGTCGAATACGGGCTACGGCTACATTATTGCTATCGGCAACCGCGCCACGAAAGTTTCGACCGCCGGTGTGGCGCACCTCAAAACCAGCTCCGGCGTATTTCTGACCGGTCAGTTGGGCTATAGTCTGCGCGATAATCAGGTGCCCAATGCTTTGCTGGGGGAAGCCAAAGTTGGCTACGCCGGCCCTAAAACGTACCTCGAAGGCTTCGTCGCATTTCAGGAATCCCACGGCGGGACCGATATTTCGGAGCAGGGCTTTAACGGATTTTTTCCGGCCACCCGGGTCAACTTTGTCCGCTTGGGCGGCAGTTTGTACCGGCCCATTGCCAAGGGCGTCGGGCTGATCCTGGGCGCCAGCACCTACGTGGCGGGGCGTAATATCGGGAAGGCTACGGGTTATTCGGCGGGAGTTTCCTATAATTTTTAACGTTGCCGCTTGTCCAAAAAAATAACGGGTTGATAAGCTGGAAAACAACGACGTTTGGATCGTTATTTTCCAGCTTATCAACCCGTTATTTTTTGCAGTGCAACCGGCTATTTTAATAATTTGCTTCGGCGGCGGGCAGGTCGATCAGAATAAACTGGGCGTCTTTTACGGCGCGAATCTGCACAACGTCGTCGTCCGTCATCCGGGCCTGGTCGTTGGGACCTAACTCGGTCCCGTTGACGAAAATGCTGCCCTGCCGGACGTAAATAAACGTGAGGCGAATGGGAAAAGTCTTAAATTCAATCTCTTTCCCTTCGCTCAGGTTCGACCAGTAAATGGTGCTGTTGGAATTCATGTACACCACATCTTCGAGCACTTTCTGGCCAGTGACGAGGGGAATCAGCTCGTTTTTGTTACCGCTCGTGAAACCCAGATCATTTTGCTCGTAGCTGGGGGCCAGGCCGCGCTGCCCGGGCAGAAACCAGAGCTGGTACAGGCTGAGCGGTTTGTCCTGGCGGTTGAATTCGGAATGGGCC
>JAYWCH010000274.1:0-8639 GCA_043780755.1 Hymenobacter sp. | reverse complement strand
CCCGCTTTCCGCCAGAATCAATACTACATCGGCCTCAACCGCGCCACCGACCAGCTCATCGCCCTGGCCAAGGGCGAATACAAAGCCGATCCCGCCGACGCCCAGCACGAGGAAGGCAACGGCCGTCGCACCGGCCCACCCTTCGGGCTGATTATCGGCATTCTAGTGCTCGTCTTTATTCTGCTGCGCAATCGCGGCGGCGGGGGCGGGCGGGGTAACCGCGGCTTTGGCGGCGGGTTTATCCCGCCCATTATTTTCGGCGGTGGGGGTGGCTTTGGGGGCGGCGGCGGCTTTGGCGGCGGGGGGGGCGGCGGAGGCTTCGGCGGTTTTGGGGGCGGCAGCAGCGGCGGCGGCGGGGCCAGTGGTAACTGGTAGCAGCCGTTTTGCCCGTACCTTCCGTCCGAACTCAACCTTTTTGCGCGGCCTCAGTATCAGTCTGGTATCCGGTTTCGTCGGAGCGGCCGACTACTTCTTTCACCTCCTTTTCTCTCATTCCCATGAATGCTTCCCGCATTTCCCTGTTCCTGTTTGTTTGCGCCCTGGCCACTACCCTGACCGGCTGCGCCGCCATCGGCGACATCTTCAAGGCCGGCGCCTACACGGGCATTATTGCCGTGTTTATCGTGGTGGCGCTGTTGTTTTTCATTGTGAATAAAATGCGCGGTCCCCGTTCCTAACCACCTGTTATTAAGCCAAAAAAGGCGCGACCCCGGTAACGGAGTCGCGCCTTTCTTGTGGACGATGAAAAGCGTTGTAATCAGCCTTCTTTCCGGCTGGGCATGGTCCCAATGATGTGATCCCACAGCGTGCTGGATACGCCGAAGGCTACTTCATCCTGCCGGTAATGGTGCTGGCTGTGGTGGGTCCACCATACTTTCAGGAAGTTTTTGGGCGGCGAATACGCGTGAATGGCATAGTGCACAAACAGGTAAGTGGCATACCCAAACGTGAACCCCGCCAGCAGCCCAAACGCGTAGGACCCAAAGCTGAGCCGGAAGATGAAGAAGAGCAGCGACGCCACGAACACCGTGATAATGGGCGGCATGGCCAGCCGGGTTTTATCCTTGGGATACTCGTGGTGGACGCCGTGCATAGTGTATTGAAACTTGCTGCGCCCCGGCGTGGTGGCCGGAATGTGGTACAGATAGCGGTGCACCGCGTACTCCACGAACGTAAAAGCCAGCAGCCCGAGCAGAAACAGCCCGAGCGCCGACACCCCCGACATGAAGCCATGGGTGAGGCCATAATACAGGCTCAGAATGGCGGTGGTGGCGAAAATGCCCACTGGCAGGGCAATGTGGGTGTGCGAGAGCCGTTCCAGCAGGGGGTTCTGGAAAAGCTGGGCCGAGCCTTTGTGCTTAGGCCGCACCGGGGCCGCAACGAGGGCCTGAGCGGGCGTTGCAGCCGGTTTTTCGGTGGATACTGGTTGCATAAGGAGAACGAACAGCGAACGAATCAATGGATAAAATTACGCGCCGGGCCGTAATTCGGCCGCCGGTGCAGGGGTAAATCCAGCCGTGGCCAGCTGCGCGACGATGGTGCTTACCGGGTCGGTAGCTGGTAGGCAGCGCAGTTTGGCCTGCCCGTAGAACTGCTTACGGGTATCCAGGGTTTCGCGCAGCCATTTTTCGGTGGGGCCGGCGGTGGCGAGCAGCGGACGGCTGGCGGTTTCGGCGGCGGCGCTCAGACGGGCGGCCAGCACGGGCACGGGCACATCGAGCCAGAGCGTGCAGCCGGTGGCGTTGAGCACCGTCAGGTTGGCGTGGAAGCAGGGCGTGCCGCCGCCGGTGGCCAGTACCAGCGGGCCGGGCCGGGCGCTGACCTCGGCCAGCACGTCGGCTTCGAGCCGCCGGAAATGCACTTCGCCGTGTTGCAGGAAAATGGCCGGGATCAACTGGCCGGCCCGGGCTACTATTTCAGCATCCAGATCCCGGAAGGGCAGGGCGAAGTGCGCGGCCAGGGCGCGGCCCAGCGTCGTTTTGCCCGAGCCAGGCATGCCGATAAGGTATAGTTTCATCACCTAACTAAGTTTTACCCGGGGGTCGAGCACGGCGTAGAGCACGTCTACGGCAATATTTATCAGGACAAATAAGGCGGCCACGAACAGCGTGGCGCCCATCACAACCGGAAAATCCAGGTTCTCGACCGCCCGCAGCGTGACGGTGCCCAGTCCTTTCCAGTTGAAAATATATTCGATGAAAAACGCGCCGGCCATGAGCGAGGCCAGCCAGCCCGATACGGCCGTGACCACCGGATTCAGGGCGTTGCGCAGGGCGTGGTGCAGCACCGTGGCCGACTGGCTCAGCCCCTTGGCGCGGGCCGTGCGGATGTAGTCCTGGCTCAGCACATCGAGCATGCTGGAGCGGGTGAGCTGCGTGATAATGGCCAGCGGCCGGATGCCCAGCGCCACGGCCGGCAGCAGCAGATTGCGCAACACGAGGTGGCGGCCGCCGGTAAACGGATCGGTTTCGTAGAGCTGGCCGGTCAGGCTCAGGCCGGTCCAGGAACTCCAGTAGAAGCCGAAGGTGACGGCGATGGCAATGGCGGCCACGAACGAGGGCACCGAAATGCCCAGCACGGAAGTCGTCACCAGCGTGCGGTCGAGCGCCGAGTGCGGCCGCAGCGCCGCCGCCACTCCGAACGTCACCCCGCCCAGGCTGGCGATGAGCATGGCCGCCAGCGCCAGCCACAGAGTGCCGGGGAAATAGTCGAGTAGCATTTGCAGCACGTCCTTATTGCTCTGGAAGGAGCGCCGCAGATAGGGTTTTTTCAGAATCAGGGCCCGGCGGCCCAGTGGCAGCAGGACGAGGCCGCCGTAGCGGGCGCGGCCCGCCGAGTCGCGCGGGTGCAGGCCTAGCGGCGACACATCGTTGAGGTAGCCGGCGAGGCGGGCGGGCAAAGGCTGGTCGAGGCCGAGGTCGGCAGTGATGGCGGCTTTGGTGGCCAGGTCGGTGCGCTGTCCGGCCAGCAGGGCGGCCGGGTCGCCGGGCAGGACGTTGAACAGCAGGAAGACCGTGCACGCCACGCCCACGAGCACGAGCAGCCCCTGGGCCAGACGACGGAGAATAAATGCGAGCATCAGAAATAGGCGGGCGCCAGTGAGAAAGCCGGAGAAAAATAGCGGGCGCGGCGCGAAGTCCGGCTTCGCGCCCCCGGCTTACTCCAGTTTTTCCTCCACTTTCCCGATGCTGGGAATATCGTGGTAGTGGTATTTGCCTTTCACCACGCCATCCTTTAGCAGCAGAAAGCCGGGGTTGGAGCGAATGATGGACTTGAGGACCGTGGCATCGGCGTAGTAGAAGGGCACGGCGAAGTTGGCGTTGTGCCGGAACACGTCGAACTCGGCCGGGCTGCTGCTCGTGATGATGAGCGAGGTGATGTTGCGGCGCGAGCTTTTGGCCTCGGCGAAAAGCTTATTAATCAGTTCGTAGCGGTCGCGGTCGGTTTTGTCGGTATTCTGCACGATGAGCACCAGCTTATTGCCGCGCAGCAGCTCGGGCGTGTAGTCGCCCTCATCGTTCCAGACCCGGAAATCGGTGATTTTGGGGCCGTCGCCGGGGTTGAGGGCCACCATGCTTTGGTAGGTCCAGGTCGAATCGGGGTAGGTGGTGAACTCCTGCGTTTTGCCGGCTTTCGTCATGATGTACTTGTAGCGCAGCGGGGCGCGGGCTTTCATCAGCTGGCCAATGTCGTTGCCGACTTTATAAGGCAGCAAGTCGAAATACGGCAGGTGGCCCAGCGCCCGCACCCCAATGCCGATAGCAATGGCCGAGGCAAAAGTCATGGTCATCACGCCCGCCGTGCCCTTTACGAAGGAATGGCGCAGAAACCGTTGATTGAAAAAGACAATGGCCCAGAGCACCAGCAGAAAGACGTTTTTGCCAAACGAAGTCCACGGCGTGAGCTTGAGCAAATCGCCGAAGCAGCCGCAGTCGGTCACCTTATTAAACGCCGCCGAATAAAATGTCAGAAAAGCGAAAAAGACCAGCAGGCCCAGCAGCACCCAGAGCGTGCTGCGCAGGTACCAGCGCAGCAGCAGCGCCACGCCCAGAATCACTTCCAGCGAGCTCAGTACAATGGACAGCAGGCGGGCGCTGCTCCTGAAATAGAGAAAGAAGGAGCCGAAATCAACGGCAAAGACCTCGAAGTATTCTTCCAGCTTCAGGGCCGTGCCCACCGGGTCGTTGAGCTTGACGAGGCCGGAAAAAATAAATATGGCCCCGAGCAAAAACCACGCTGCGCGGGTGAGGGTGCGCAGGGGATGCGGCGTGGCCGCCGGGGAAACGGAACTAGAGACTGGCATAGCGAATGGAGTAATCCGGTGGCAAACGGTCCGGCCCGGCGCAAAGTTTGGCGAGCGGCCGGCCGGCCCGCGCCCCCCGGCCGGCCGGCAAAAAAGTATGGGAAACGGCGTTAGTGCTCGCCGCGCAAAATCAGGGCAAAGATGGCGTAGTTGAGCATGTCGCGGTAGCTGCCTTCCACGCCTTCGCTCACGGTGGCCGCGCCGGGCAGGTTCTCCAATTGCTTCACGCGGTGTAGCTTCATCAGGATCAGGTCGGTGATGCTGCTCACGCGCATCTGGCGCCAGGCTTCGCCGTAGTCGTGGTTTTTGGCCAGCAGCAGGGCGCGGTTTTCGGCGGCTTCGTGGTCGTAGGCGGCGGCCACGGCGGCGGGCGTCATTTCCTGCGGCGTGGTGGCGGGCAAATGCAGCTGCATGAGGGCAATGAGGCAGTAGTTGACGATGGCCACGAATTCCTCGTTCACATCATCGGCCACCAGCTGCACGCCGGTTTCCTGAATGGTGCGGATGCGGTTGGCCTTGATAAAAATCTGATCCGTGACCGAGGGCAGGCGCAGAATGCGCCAGGCCGTGCCGTAGTCGTGGGTTTTGGCAAGAAACAACCCGCGGCAGCGGGCCAGCAGCAGGTCGTAGTGGGCGGGGGTGGTCAAAGCAGTCACGAAGAAGCGGAGTAGGGCCGGCGCCGGTCCCGGAAAAAGGGCCAACTGCCGCAAGTTCGCCCCGCCGGGCGGATATTGAGCCGGTATCCCGACTTCCTGCCCCCATGCTTACCCCGCCGTTCCCCTTTCATCCGGTTGCGCACTCCTGCCTGAGTCCCCACGGCCGGCTGCTCGATCTGCACCAGCCCCGGGTGATGGGCATCCTCAATCTGACCCCCGATTCCTTCTTTGCCGATAGCCGCGTGGCTTCGGAACAGGACCTGCTCGCCCGCGCCGCCGCCATGCTCGCGGCCGGGGCGGCCGTGCTCGACCTGGGCGCCTACAGCACCCGGCCCGGCGCCGACCATATCTCGGAAGCCGAAGAAACCTTCCGGCTGCTGCCCGCCGTGGGGGCCCTGCGCCGGGAATTTCCGCAGGCCTTTATTTCCGTCGATACCTTCCGGGCCGGGGTGGCGGCGGCGGCCGTCGCGGCCGGGGCCGACATGGTGAACGACGTGGGCGGCGGCACCCTCGACGCTGAAATGTTCGCCACCGTGGGCCGCCTGCGCGTTCCCTACGTGCTCATGCACCTGCGCGGCACGCCCCAGACCATGACCAGACTCACCCACTACGAAGACGATCTGGTGCTGACCCTGCTGCGCTACTTCCGTGATGGCCTGGCCGCCCTGCGCGCCGCCGGGGTGGTTGATGTGCTGCTCGATCCGGGCTTCGGCTTCGCCAAAACCCCCGCCCAGAGCCACGAGCTGCTGCGCCGCCTCCCCGAGCTGGGGCCGCTGGGCTGTCCGGTACTGGCCGGCTTATCGCGCAAAAAGATGGTGTACGGCCCCCTCGGCCTCAGCCCCGAAGCGGCCCTGAACGGCACCACGGCCCTGCACATGGTGGCCCTGCAAGGCGGCGCAAGCCTCCTGCGGGTGCACGACGTGGCCGAAGCCGACCAAACGATTCAGCTCTTTTTGAATACCTTTCGGGAGGCACCCTCGCCGCCGGGGCTGCCCGCGCGCTGAGGGCCCCGCCCGCGCCCGGGCAACCGGCGCCGCTGCGAGCGCGTCTTTGCCCGTCGGGTACGCCCCGCCTCCCCGGCCGGCCGGGATTTTTTCCGGCCGCCATCATCCTGTTTTTCTCTGCCCATGACCGGACCTTTTCCCATCAATTTCCTGCATTTCGGCTGGATTGATGCGGCCGATGTGCTCCTGGTGACGGTGCTGCTCTACCAGCTCTATAAGCTGCTGCGCGGCACGGTGGCGCTCAATGTAGCCCTGGGGCTGGTTTCAATCTACCTGGTTTACCTCGGGGTGAAGGCCACGGGCATGGAGCTGCTGACCAAGATTCTGGGGCAGTTTATGAGCGTGGGCGTGCTGGCCAGCATTATTTTATTTCAGCAGGAAATCCGGCGGTTTTTACTCTCGGTGGGCAAAGCCACGGCCTTGCAGCGGATGCGGGGCTGGAACTGGGGCCGCCCGCCCGTGGCTGCGCCCCTGGCCGTGGGGCCATTTGTGGAAGCGGCCAAAAGCCTGTCCAACAAATACACGGGTGCCCTGATCTGCTTCGCCCAGGCCTCGGACCTGACGGCCTACGCCGAATCCGGCGACCGGCTCGATGCCGAAATCAGCAAGCGCCTGCTGCTTTCCATCTTCAATAAAACCAGCCCCCTGCACGACGGCGCCGTGATTGTGGCCCGGGGGCGCCTGCAAGCCGCCCGCTGCATTCTGCCAGTGAGCGAGAACCCCAACGTGCCCGCTTCCCTCGGGCTGCGCCACCGCGCCGCCATCGGCCTGAGCGAAGTCACCGACGCCGTGGTGCTGGTGGTGAGTGAGGAAACCGGAGCCATGAGCCTGGTGCGCCACGGCGAAGTCCACCGCAACCTGTCCACCGCCGAGCTCCGCGCCCGCCTCAACGAGTGGCTGCTGGCCGGCTCGGGTACGCCCGCGCCCGGCCCGCTGAAACCAGAAGCGGCCGCCTGAATAATCAGGCGACCGCGACGGGGGAAAGGCGTTTTATAATTGGTGATCTCCGGGCTCGCCGGGCGTTTATTTCAACGTGCCCAGCTCGCGGCCTACTTTGATGAACGCGGCAATGGCCCGGTCCAGGTGCGCCCGGGTGTGGGCCGCGCTGAGCTGCACGCGGATGCGGGCCTTGCCCTGCGCCACTACGGGGTAGTAAAACCCCACCACGTAAATGCCCTCGATGAGCATTTTGGCGGCGAACTCCTGGGCCAGCTTGGCGTCGTAGAGCATGACGGGGACGATGGGATGCTCACCGGGCGTGATGTCGAAGCCGGCGGCGGTCATCTTTTCGCGGAAGTAGCGGGTGTTTTCTTCGAGCTGATCGCGTAGGGCGGTGCTTTCGGTGAGCAGCTCCAGTACGCGCAGCGAAGCGCCGACGATGGCCGGAGCCAGCGTGTTGGAAAACAGGTAGGGTCGGCTGCGCTGGCGGAGCATGGCAATGATTTCCTTC
Source organism: Hymenobacter sp. (assembly GCA_043780755.1). GTDB lineage: Bacteria > Bacteroidota > Bacteroidia > Cytophagales > Hymenobacteraceae > Hymenobacter. The sequence goes on along the minus strand of JAYWCH010000274.1, from coordinate 1,226 downwards.
CGTCCCGAGGTGAAGCCGCCCATGGCCCCGCCCAGGGCTTTGCCCAGCGTGCCGGTGATGATATCGACCCGGCCCATGACGCCGCGCAGTTCGTGGGTGCCCCGGCCGGTTTTGCCCAGAAAGCCGCTGCTATGGCATTCGTCGACCATCACTAGGGCCTGGTACTGATCGGCGAGGTCGCAGATTTTATCTAGCTGAGCGATGGTGCCGTCCATGGAAAACGAGCCGTCGGTGACGATGATGCGGTGGCGCGAGCCCTTGGCCTGGGCATCCTGGAGCTGCTTTTCCAGATCGGCCATGTCGTTGTGGACGTAGCGGTAGCGCTGGGCTTTGCAGAGCCGCACGCCGTCGATGATGCTGGCGTGGTTGAGCGAATCGGAGATAATGGCGTCCTGCTCATTGAACAGGGGCTCGAAAACGCCCCCGTTGGCATCGAAAGCGGCGGCGTAGAGAATGGTGTCCTCCGTGCCGAGAAAGGCGGCCAGCTTCGCTTCCAGCTCCTTGTGAATGTCCTGAGTGCCGCAGATAAAGCGCACCGACGAAAGCCCGTAACCGTGCGAGTCGATGGCGTCCTTGGCGGCCTTGATCACTTCGGGGTGCGAGGACAGGCCCAGGTAGTTGTTGGCGCAGAAGTTCAGAACTTCGCCGGCCTCATCGGTTTCAATTTCCGCCCCCTGGGGCGAGGTAATGATGCGTTCCTTTTTAAAAAGTCCGGCCTCCTGGATTTCCTGGAGCTGCTGTTCGAGATCGGGTTGGAGCGTGGCGTACATGAGGGGGGAAATGGTGGGAAGTAGTTAAACAAAATTACGCCCGTTACGCCGGGCGTGGGGCGATTATTCGGCGGGGCATTTTTTGGTCCCGGCTGCCGGTCGGGGGATGAGGTGGGCGGAGGAAGGGGGAATACTTTGCCGGAGGTGAGAAAGGAGTTATCGAAGCTGTTTAAAACGTCTGTCATCCTGAGCATTCCGCGAGTCAAGCGGCGACGAAGGACCTAATCACGGCTGAGCGGTCATTAGTCAGGCGTGATAAGGTCCCTCGCAAGCGGACGCCAGATAAAGGATGACAAACGTGTTAAAAAACGACTTTCTAAATAGCTTCATCAGGTCTGGAAAAGGAGTCTTCAGCTCTTGTAGCCTTCCCCATTAAGTGAGCCAGTCAAAACTAGAGATGAGCGGTATTTCCCCCCTCTTTTCGTTTTTGACCATGAAGAAAAGCCGATTCAGCGA
>JAYWCH010000273.1:0-4246 GCA_043780755.1 Hymenobacter sp. | reverse complement strand
ACCTCAAGGTCATTCTGAAAGAGCGAAAACCCGATCTGCGGATTGGCCAGCGCCACGTGCTGAAACTCATCGAGAATGTGCCGCATCTCCACGGCGTTGCTCTTGAGGAAGTTACGCCGGGCGGGCACGTTGAAAAACAGGTTTTTGACCGCGATGCTGGTGCCATCGGGGCAAGCGGCGGGCTGCTGGCTGGTGACCTGCGAGCCTTCCACCAACAGCAAGGAGCCGGTGTCGTAATCGCGTTGCTTGGTGCGAATCTCGACCTGTGCCACGGCCGCAATGCTGGCCAACGCCTCGCCCCGGAAGCCCAGGGTGCGAATGCGAAACAGGTCTTCGGTCGACCGGATTTTGCTGGTCGCGTGGCGTTCCAGGCTCATGCGGGCATCGGTGGGCGACATGCCGGCGCCGTTGTCGACGACCTGCACGAGCTGCTTGCCGGCGTCTTTCACGATGAGCTGCACCAGCGTGGCGCCGGCATCGACGGCATTTTCCAGCAGCTCCTTGACCACGGAGGCCGGACGCTGGACTACCTCACCCGCCGCAATCTGATTGGCGAGGTATTCGGGAAGCAGGTGAATGATATCGGGCATGAGGGAAAGACGCCGGCTTTCGGCTGGCCGGGGAGAAAACAAAAGGGGAGCTAACCGGCACTGCAACAAGCGGAAACGGACCCGGCATTGACCAGAAACCCGCCGCCGCCCAAACCCGCACCGGGGTTTTCTGCGTACCTTCGCAGCTAAACAGCGGAGTTTCAGCGTGAAATTCGACGGCCATACTGTAACCGTTTCGCGCGCCCGCCGGCTACGTTTGGAACCTCCAAACCTACCCATCAGGTTCCGCTGTTACCCACGACAAAAGTACGGCCCCCGCGGCCCGTTTACCACTTGAATCAACCCACCAACCCCACGGGGCTGATGCGCATCCCTTTTCAGCTCGGCATCCTCGCTCTGCTGCTCGCTGCGGGCTTGCTGCTGTCTTTTTCCAGAAATACCAAAATGCCCGCCGACCCGCTGCCCGCCTCCCCGGCCGAAGCTGCCTGGGTCGACAGCGTATTCAGCTCGCTCACGCCCGAGCAGCGCCTGGGGCAGCTCTTCATGGTGGCCGCGTATTCCAACAAAGACCGCAGCCACGCCGACCGCATCGAGCGGCTGGTGCGCAACCAGAACATCGGCGGGGTCATGTTCTTGCAGGGCGGCCCCAAGCGGCAGGCCCTGATGACCAACCGCTTACAGGCCGCCGCCCGGGTGCCGCTGCTCATCGCCATGGACGCCGAATGGGGCCTGGATATGCGCCTCGATTCGTCGGCCCACTTCGCCAAGCAGATGACGCTGGGCGCCATGGACGACCCCAAATACGTATACCAGATGGGCCGCGACATTGCCCGTAAGATGCGGGCGCTGGGCGTTCACATCAGCTTCGCCCCAGTGATTGATGTGAATTCCAACCCCGGTAATCCAGTCATCGGCAACCGCTCTTTTGGGGAGGATCAGGAACGCGTGGCCAAGCTGGGAATCCAGTATATCAAGGGCTTGCAGGATAATCACGTGATGGCCGTGGCCAAGCACTTCCCCGGCCACGGCGATACCGACACCGATTCGCACGTCGCCCTGCCGGTCATCAATACCGACATGGCCCGGCTCACGAAAGTCGATCTGGTGCCCTTTCAGCAGTCGTTCGAGGCCGGGGTGATGGGCGTTATGGTGGCTCACCTATACATGCCGCTCTTTGACACGACCAACGCCAAAACCACCACCTTGTCGCACGCGCTGGTCACGGACCTGCTCAAGGACAAGATGGGTTTTAAAGGCTTGGTATTCACCGATGCGCTCAACATGAAGAGCGTGAGCAAGCTCTACAACGACGGCGAGCTCGATGCCCTGGCCCTGGCCGCCGGCAACGACGTGCTGCTTTTTTCGGAAGACGTGCCGGCCGCGCTGCTCCGCATCCGGGAGGCCGTCACGGCCGGCAAGCTCAAGCAGGAAGACTTGGATCTGCGGATTAAGAAAATCCTGCGGGCCAAATACTGGGCCGGGCTGGCTAAGTACAAGCCCATCAATTTCGCCGCCATGCGCGACAGCCTTAACCTGCCCGGTTCCAAAGTACTGGCGCAGGATATTTTTGAGCACGCCGTCACCGTCGTTAAGAACGAGGACAACCTGCTGCCCTTTCAGCGGCTCGATACGCTGCGCATCGCGGCCATCACCATCGGCACGCCGGCGGAGGGGCCGTACGCCACCATTTTCAATAAATACCAGCCCGGCCCGGTCTACGCCGTGCCCAACCGCTACGCCGACGACTCCACCTTCGCCCGCCTCGCCGCCCGCCTGAAGGGCTATAATGTAGTCGTCGTGAGCCTGCACGCCATGAATAACACACCCAGCCATAGCTACGGCCTGGGCGATGGCGCCCTCAAATTCATTAAACAGCTCGAAGCCAACCGCAGCCTCAAAACGGTGGTCGTGGCCATGGGCAATGCCTACGCGCTGAAATACCTGGAAGACGCCCGGACCCTGGTCTGCGGCTACGAAGACCACTACGCCGCGCAGCTCGTGGTGCCGCAGGTGCTGTTCGGCGCGCTGCCGGCGGTGGGCAAGCTGCCCGTCACGGTTTCGCCCACCATGAAGGTGACCACCGGCCTGGCCACGGCCGACCTGCACCGCCTGCGCTACGCCACGCCGGAAAGCGAAGGGCTGAACTCGCACGTGCTGGCCCAGATCGACAACATCGCCCTCGAAAGCCAGACCTACGCCGCCGCGCCCGGCTGTCAGGTACTGGTGGCTAAAAACGGGACCGTCGTCTTCGACCAGAGCTATGGCTACTGCACTTACGACCAGTCGCAACCCGTGACCAGCAGCACGTTGTACGATCTGGCTTCGGTCACGAAAGTGGCCGGGACGCTCCAGGCCGTGATGTATCTCAAGGATCAGGGCAAGCTGAATCTGGAGGAAAAAGTCGCCACTTACCTGCCCGAGCTCACGCGCACCAACAAGCGTGACATGACCGTGCGCGACGTGCTGCTCCACCAGGCCGGCCTCAAGCCGGGCATTCCGACCTGGGAGCGCACCATCAACAGCAATGGCCTGAAACCGACCTTCTACGCCAGCACCCGCTCCGACGCCTTCCCCAACGAAGTAGCGCCCGGCGAATTCAGCACCAAAGCCGCCGACGACTCGGTCTGGGCCTGGACGCTGCGCTCCAGCCTGCTGGCCAAAGTGCGGGGCAAATACCCCACCGAGTACTCAGACCTGAGCTTTATTGTGATGAAGCGGGTGTGCGAGAAAATCCTCAAACAGCCGATTGAGGTTTTTCTCCAGGATAATTTCTACCGTCCCCTCGGCCTGGGGAGCATGACCTACAACCCCTTGCAGCGCTTCCCCAAAAGCTGCATCGCCCCCACTGAAAAGGACACCTACTATCGCCGGGAGCAGTTGCAGGGCACCGTGCACGACCAGACCGCCGCCCTCGTGGGCGGCGTGGGCGGGCACGCCGGCCTCTTCGCCACGGCCAACGACCTGGCAGTGCTCATGCAGATGAACCTGCAGAACGGCCGCTACGGGGGCACCCGCTACTTCCAGTCGCCGGTGGTATCGGAGTTTTCCCGGCCGCAAACCGCCGGCAGCCGGCGCGGCCTGGGCTGGGACCACGGCGACCCGAGCAAGCCCGAAGGCCCCACCAGCAACCTGGCTCCGGCCAGTACCTTCGGCCATACCGGCTTCACCGGCACCTGCGTATGGATGGATCCCGACAATCAGATTCTCTATATTTTCCTCTCCAACCGGGTCTATCCCGATGCGGGCAATAATAAGCTGCGTCAATATAATATCCGCACCCGCATTCAGGAGGTTATTTATAAGTCGCTGGCCGTCGGAGCGAAGTAGGCCGAACCGGGCTTTCCCATTTATCTGTTTTCTGGCAGTGCCGCGCCAGCCCCAACATCGGGGCGCAGTTTCGGTTATGCAGAACGCGAAACTGAAATTCGCTTTACCCGCTTCCTTATGAATATCGGCATCGTCTGTTACCCAACGTTTGGCGGCTCCGGCGTAGTGGCCACTGAGCTCGGCAAGGCTCTCGCTATGCGCGGTCACCGCGTGCACTTTATCACCTACAGCCAGCCGGTGCGACTTGATTTTTTCAACGAAAATCTGTTTTACCACGAAGTTTACGTACCGGCCTACCCGCTCTTTCAGTTCCCGCCCTACGAGCTGGCCCTGACCAGTAAGATGGTCGACATCGTGCAGAACGAGAA
>JAYWCH010000272.1:0-10125 GCA_043780755.1 Hymenobacter sp. | reverse complement strand
CTCGCGTGGACGAGTAATTAAAACGATAGGTTTACTCGTCCACGCGAGATACTTCGCTGCGCTCTGCATGACCCGGAGTAGTTATTTGCTATTGGTATTGAGCGACCGAAACTGAACAAGCTGCTAAGCTCAGTATGACCTGGGAAAGTTGTTATTCGAAAGCAAGTTAGTTATGCAAATGGGTAATAAGTGGCTTCACTTATTCACAAACCCCTTTATTACTCATTTGTACATAGTCATCTGGACCCGCTGTCTGCGATTATGGATAAAGTTCGCGGGAGCAGAAATGGCCGGAAGCGGGGCTCGACAGTCTGGAGAATGTGGGCCGAAAGCATGAAGCAGCCCCCCAGAAATAATCCGTAGGCGGCGCCCGTTACCAGCCAGCGGCGACCGCCCAGCGCCCAGCCCGGACCCCGGCCAAAAGCGACCAGGGCCAATAGCAACAAATGCAGCGGCAGGAGGAACCGGACTTCCATACTAAGCGGCACCACGGCCAGGCACGGCAGCAGCAGCGCGGCCAGTACCAGGCCCGTTCGCCAGGTGGGCCGGCCGGCCGCCAGCACCACCAGCGCCGCCCAGAACCACAGGCTATAATTCAGCGCCCGGAACCAGACCGAGGGCACCCACTGCCGCAGGTAGGGCGTGGGATGGCTGCTGTCGAGGCCAGCGAACAGGTGCTGGGCATACACGCTCGCCACCACCCCGGGATGATGCGTCAGCGTCCGCAGATACTGCGCCGGCGAATCAAACTCGCTTAGTCGCTCGGCCCGCAGCACGGCGGCGCCGGGCGCACTTAGAAAAAGCAGCTGCCCCGTGGGGAGCCCGCGCCCGACGGATGACTCATACTTCAGGTGCAGCAGGCCCCACTTCAGTTTCTGGAGGTAGAGGTTGTGGATATCGAGCTCCCGGGATTCGGAGAGGACCAGCGGCGTATTGGCGGCGAAGTGGCGGCGGTTGATCAGCCACTGGGGCGTGAGCACCAGGGCCGCGCCGAGTGTAAACACCACCAGCCGGGGCAGCCAGGCGGCTCGCCGGATCGCCAACAGCAGTAGACCCACTACCGGAACTGCCGAAGCCAGGTAGATCGGGCGCACGTTCAGGGCCAGGGCCAGGGCGGTGCCGGCCAGCAGGGCGGCCCATTTGCCCGGCCGCTGGGCCTGCCAGAGCGCACCACCCAGGGCCAGCAGCGCCGGGAAATCGGACAGGGAGAAATTGAAGTAGTCGCGCCAGAACACGAAGCTCAGCCCCGCCCACAGCAACCGGCGTCCGACCGATGGCAGCCGGGCCGCGCCCGTTGCGGCCTGCCACAGGCGCGGCCCCACCACGCCGAAGAGCAGTCCCGCCAGCCCGGCATTGAGCAGCTTCACCACCGTGACCGCCTCCAGGTGCAGGGCTTTGCGCAGGGCCAGACAGACGAAATTCAGCAGCGGGTAGCTGTAGCCGCGCAGGGTATCATCATAGGCCAGCAGGTTGAAACGCCCCTGCTCGTAAAAGCGGTGCCCCAGCTGCCAGTAGAGCTCGGCGTCGTAATAGAGGTGTTGGTAGGGGGAAGTGAGCAGGTAGAGAATGTAGACGACCGTGATGAACCCGGCCAGCCGGGCTTCGGGCCACCGGGAGCTAGGCCGGGGCGGCGGAATAATAACGGGGGCAGGGGGCATTACTGGCAGGGGAAAGGGTTACGCTTAGACTTGTTACCGCAGGAAGAACTACGATTACCCCCAAAATTATCGGGTGGCCGGGAAACGATGGTTTTTTAAGCAGCTAAAGCTACTTTTCAGCAGCCGGAAAAACGCACTGCTGAACAGCTGGTAATAAAGCTGTTTAGGAAGTCAAGAATTCTGTCATTCTCATCTGGCGGCCGCTTGTCGAAGCATCTCTACCGCTTCGAATGAGCGGGTCAACGAAGCGGTAGTGATGCTTCGACTCCACTCAGCATGACAGACGCTCAAAAAAATCGACTTTCAATAACGACTTCTCTTACGCTGCTGATCAAACAAGTCCAACCCACGGCTCAGCCGGCGTCCGGCAGGTCTATTGCTAGGTCAGCGGCCGGGGCCATGGCCCAGCCCCCACCGGCTAACGAGACGGCAACTGCCGCCCCCGGCACGCAGTCCCCGGCAGCCGATTTAACCCGAATAACCTGCTCCGGAAGCTGGATTTCGACTTCGTAATGACTACCCAGAAACCGAACCGCCCGCACCGTGCCCGCCAGCCCGCCACGGCCGACGGCCCCGAGCCGGAACTGCTCGGGCCGCACCAGCAGAGAGCCGCCGGCTGCCTGCGCCGCCGGCACCAGCGCCCGGGCGGCGGCGCCCCGCACCAGGTTATAATCCCCGAATAAGCCCGCCGTGTACTCGTCCGCGGGCTGCCGGTAGATCTGCTCGGGAGAACCCTGCTGCACCAGCCGGCCCCGGCGCAGGACCAGGATTTCATCGGCCCAGGCCAGGGTATCGGCCGGATCGTGCGATACCAGCAGGCAGGTAATACCCAGCCGGACGCCCACTTCTTCAATAATGGCCTGGAGCGTACGCTTGTGCAGCCGGTCGAGGTTGGAGAAGGGCTCATCAAGCAACAGCAGCCGGGGCGCGCTCAGCAGCAGCCGCGCCAGGGCCACCCGCTGCTGCTCGCCGCCCGAAAGCTGATCGGTGCGACGGGCCGCCAGGTGATCGATCCGGCACAGCTCGTACAGGGCCTGGGCTTCGGCCGCCGGGCGCTTATTGGCGTAGCGCAGCACCTGCTCAACGCGCAAGGAGGCCGGCAGCGCGGAATCCTGGGCGAGGTAGGCCACGCCGGGATGGCCGGGCACGAGCGTATCGGCAGGACCGCGCACGCGGCTACCGCCGATGCGCACCTCCCCGGCACTGGACTGAGTCAGGCCGGCCATGATTTGCAGCAGGGTGCTTTTGCCGGCGCCCGACTCGCCGGTGAGGGCCAGCTTGCGGTGGGCTTGCTGCGCGAAGGTGATGTCGTGTAAAACCGGCTGCCCGTTTTCGACCAGGCCAATTCCGGCCACCGTTACTAATTCCATGCGGACTGATTTGAAAGTGGGATAACCGGAAAAGCGGCCCTCCGGGCCAGTAGATCACCCGTGCAAGCTACACCGCCCGGCCCGGGCGCCGGAGTGTCGGCCGGTTTTTTGGATCTTCTCCGCAAATTGCCGCCCGCCCGGACAACCCCGGCGCCCGCCTTCGCATCTGGCGCGCTACTCCCCTTTCTTTCTGCTTTTTGCCAACTTGTACCGTGACCGAAGCCGAACTCATTGCCGCCTGCGTGCGGGGCGAGCACCGGGCCCAGCGCCAGCTCTACGACCAGCTCGCCGGACTGATGCTCACCGTGTGCCGGCGCTACCTCAAGCGCCGCGAAGACGCCGAAGAAGCGCTGCTGCTGGGCTTCACCAAAATGTTCCGGGCCCTGCCCACTTACCGGTTTGCGGGCAGCTTCGAGGGCTGGGTGCGGCGAATTATGGTCAATGAGGCGCTCATGCAGCTGCGCCGGCGCGAAACGCTGACCGTTTCCTTCGAAGAATTCGCGCAGCCCGAAAACCTGGCCACCACCGCCGCCACGGCCGATACGCAATTGCAGGCCGAAGACCTGCTGAGCCTGCTCGCCGGCCTGCCGACCGGCTACCGCACGGTGTTTAACCTCTACGCCCTGGAAGGCTACGGCCACCAGGAGATTGCGGAGCTGCTCGGCATCAGCGAAGGCACCAGCAAGTCGCAGCTGAGCAAGGCCCGCGCCCTACTCCAGCGGCGGGTTTGCCTGGCCACTATTGCGACTTAATCCCTGATGTGGAGCGCCAAACTTTCTGGTGGCCGGAGGACGACAGTTTCTGAAACGACTAAAGCTTCTTTCCCGCATCCTAAGCAACTCTCGGCCTGACCGCCGTTAATCATCATGCCAACCGAAGATATCGACGACTTATTCCGGGACCGGCTCACCGGCCACGTCACGCCGCCCGCCGAGGGGCTGTGGGCGCGGCTGCCGGCCGGAACCGGAAAAGCGGCTCCCGCTGAACCGATACAGGCCGTCCATCTAACCCCCGACCACCTCTTTCAACGCAGGCTGGGCAGCCACGCCACGCCGCCCGGCCGCGAGCTCTGGGAGCGCCTGGAGGATGAGCACCTGCGCCCCCGCCGGCACCGGGCCGCCGCGTGGTGGCCCCGGGTCCTGGCTGCGGCCATGGCGCTGCTGCTGGTAACCGGAAGCATCGGGCTGTGGTGGGGCTTGCCGCGGCGAAAGGTGTCCGACGGCCGCGTAGTCCGTCAGGTCCGGCGCGCCGACCACCCCACGCAATCAGGACCGGCTGCTGGTCTGGCCGGCAGTACCGCTCCCGCTCGCCAGCTGGACCAAGTACGGCAAACGGTGGCGGCCGGGGCGCCGGCAGTCACCCCAGCGCAGACAAAATTAATTACCCGGACAACCCGCTCCCGAACCTTCGCATCTACTGCGCCGAAGGACCATCGGGCAATCCTGGAGTCGGCGCCACGCCGCGCCCCGGGCAGCAACCGGCCGCCGGCCGCGGCGGCCGGCCGGCTCGCCCACGGCACTGACGGCACGCCGCCAGTTCCAAACCGGACGACTGCCGCTGACGAGCGGCTACAATCCTCCGGAGCGGGCCCGACGGTAGCCGCAACCCTGCCGCCATTGCCCCCCCCGACTACCACCGCCACTGCGGCGGGGCTGGCCCGCCGGGGAGATTTAATTACGGTGGACGTGCGGAACGGCGCCGATCCGGGCGCCCGGCCGGTACTGGCGGACGACGCCCGCCGGGCCGGAACGACCGCCGCCGCACCCGCCGAAAGCCAGCGCCTGGGCGGCCGGCTGCTCCACCAGGCCGGCCACCTGCTGCGGGGCGAACGCCTCAACCTGGCCGAAGTGACGGGCCTGGCCGAAACCCTCACGCTGCGGGCGACCGTGGCCGGGCGCCGGCTCACCAAAACCATTCAATTATAAATTCACCTCTCCACCTTAGAACTCATGCCCCGCGCTTTTCTCGCCTTTTTTCTGCTCCTGACTCTGCTGCTGGCCGCGCCGAACGCCGCCCGCGCCACGGGCCGGAACGCCCCCGCCGCGCCGCAGGACACCATCGTGGTGCGGCTGCCGAACCAGGCCGTGCTCACCCTGACGGTACGCGACGCGGCCCAGCTGCGTCAGCTCAAAAACTACCACCTCGACTCGCTGACCTCCCGGCTGGCCAGCTACATCGCCCAGGCCGAAATGGCGGCTAAAAATGCCCCCACCGACCAGGTGACGCTGCAATTTTACCCCGACAAAGATCAGCCCGGCCAAAACCTGCCCGAGCAGATCCGCATCACCACCCGCAAAAAAACCGCTAATACCAACCGCGTGGACGTGCTGCTCAACAAAACCTTCGGCGTGGTGGTCACCACCGATCAGAATGGCGCCAGGTCGTACAACACGGTCGATGCCGACACGAAAGAAAAACGCCAGGCCCGCCGCGACTCCACCCGCCGCCGCAGTTCGGAAACATCGGGTAATAAAACCTTCGTGGTGCTCGATCTGGGGTTGAATGCCCTGACCAACCAGCGTATCACCGGCCTAACCGGCCAAACCGGCCCCGCGAACCTGCGCACGTTGGGCTCGCGCTACCTGAATATCGGTCTGAATTATCAGGTACGCCTGGGCGGCAAGCACAGCCCACTGCACTTACTCACGGGCCCCGAGTTTTCCTTCAACAACTTCATGCTCAATGGCAACGAAAAATGGGTGAACGCGGGCGGCCAGACCCGCGTGGTTCATGAAATGGATCCCGCCCGGCAGTACACCAAAACCAAGCTGGCGACCTCCAGCGTGAACCTCCCGCTCATGCTCCGCCTGCGTCTGCACGATAGCCACTACCATTCCACGTTTTCAATCGCCGCCGGGGGCTTCGTGGGCTACCGCCTGCTGACGTGGAACAAGCTCAAGTACACGAGCGAAGGCGACATTAAAAAAGACAAGAACTACGACGCCTACAACCTCGAAAACCTGCAATACGGCCTGCAAGGCACCATTGGCTACCGCCACCTGACGCTCTTTGCCCGGTATCATCTCAACGGCCTGTTTAAAACTGGGGCCGGGCCGGATACGCAGGTCCTGAGCTTCGGCCTGCGGCTGCTGGGTAGCTGAGTGGGCGCGGCGGGCTGAACCAGCGGGATAAGAGCCTATCCGAATAGGGAATCACGTTCGTCCTGCAGGAAAGACGAGTCATGCAGAGCGCAGCGAAGCAACTCGCCTATTCGAAAAACGGCGCTGAGCAAAATTTTCTATGATTCCCGTCAAAAGCAGGCGCGAAAAATCTACTGGTTCCGAAAGAAATTATCCAGCAGAATAGCGGCCGAAATGGCCACGTTCAGGCTTTCGGCTGCACCCCGGGCGCCGTGCGGGATGTGCAGGCGGCGGGTGAGCACGGCCTCCACGGCCGGCGTGAGGCCGTGCGACTCGCTGCCCATGACCAACACGCCGGCGGGCCGCAGGGTGATCCGATGGACATTATCGCCCTGCAAATCGGCCCCGAAGATGCCCACCGTGGGCGGCAGCGTGGACAGCCAGTCGGCCAGCTTCCGCTCCCAGACCGGCACCCGGGCGAAGGCGCCCATGGAAGCGGCCACGGTTTTGGGCGAATACGGATCGGCGCAGCCGGGGCTTAGTACCACGCCGGGCAGGCCGTACCAGTCGGCCAGCCGGAGCAGCGTGCCCAGGTTGCCGGGGTCGCGCACCTCGTCGAGGGCGAGGATCAGCGTCGATTCGGGCAGCGTGGGCGGCAGGGCGGGCTCGGCGGGAAGGCGCACCACGGCCAGGGCGGTGGTGTTGGAAGCCAGCGTACCGAGCTGGGTCAGCTCACTCTCGCCAACGATGACCAGGGGCAGCCGGGCGGGCAGCAGGTACTGATTTTGAGCCGCGAATTCGGCCGTGACCAGCACGTGTTCCGTTTCCAGGGCTGAACTTAGCAGCTCGGTTACATTTTTGCCGCCTTCGACCAGGAACGCCCCGTGGCGCTGCCGGTATTTCTTCTGGTGCAGCGACTGCACGTATTTACCAAGTGCTTTTGAAACCATTGTTGTCTGATTACTCAATGAAGCGTCTGTTTTCGCTGCGGCGGAGCGGGCGGACGGGCGCCGTGCTGGGGCTGCTGCTGCTCGCCGCGTGTTCGCCGTTTAATTTGCTGCGGCCGGGCCAGCGCCTGCTGAGCCGCGTCGAGCTGAAGGGAGTGGAACGCGCCGACAAAGAACGGCTCACCGCGCTGGCCCAGCAAAAACCCAATACCCGCTTCCCCCTGCCCAAGCTGGCCATCTACCAACTCGGCCACCGGTTCTACGATTCGGTGCGCACCAAAAACCAGGTCCGCCGCCTGCAGGCCAGCTACGTCGGGCGCCTGCAGGCCGCGGGGAAAGACTCGGCCAAAATCGGCAAGCTGGTGGTTCAGCGCGACCGTAAAGTTGACCGGCGCCAGCTCGTGGTCGACAAAGGCAACGCCATCATGCGCCTGGGCGAGCCGCCAGTGGTCTACGACTCGGCCCTCACCCGCCGCTCGGTGGAGCAGATGACGACCTACCTGCACGCGCAGGGCTTTTTCCGGGCGCGGGTGTCGGCCACCGACACCGCCCGCTATCAACCCGGGCCGGTCCTGAAAGTGCTGCGGGCCGTCGGCCGGCTGCTGCCGGGCCACGGCAAAACTGACTCGCTCGATGCCGCCAAGCGCTACCGCCGGACCACGGTTACCTACCACATCAACGAAAACAAGCCCTTTCTCTACCGCCTACAGCCACCCAGCATTGCCGATTCGGGCGTAGCCGCCGTGGTACGCCGGGGCCAGGGCGCCACGCTGCTGCGCGAAAACGCGCGCTACAACGAAACCCTGATCGGCCAGGAGCGGACCCGCCTCGAAACGCTGCTGAAGAATGCGGGCTACTACGATTTCCGCCAGCAGTACATCACCCTCGAAGCCGATACTAGCTACGCACCGTTCACGGTACGTTTGCGCACGCTCATTGTCAATCCCGCGCCCGGCCAGGGGCACCGGGTGTACACGCTGCGCCAGGTGCGTTTCGTGACCGACGCCGGGGTGGGCCGCACCCTGCGCAGTGCTTCGGGCGACACCCTGCGGCGGGCGGGTGCTCCCGGCGTGCGCGCCGCCCGCCCCAGCCTGGGCCTGCGCACCGACACGCTGACGACCGATTCCATCCAGTTTGCCGCCTACCAGCTCAGGTATTCGACCCGACTGCTGGCCCGCAAGGTGGTGATTCGCCCCGGCCAGCGCTACAGCCTCGACCGCACCCTGCAGACGCAGCGGCTGCTGGCGGGCATCGACATGTTCCGCTTTCAGACGGTGAACTACCGCAAGGTGCCCGACCTGTCCACCACCGACAGCACCGGGGTACGCCCGCCCACGGGCCAGCTCGTGGCGGTCATCAACGCCGCGCCGGCGGCCAAATTTGCCGAAACCAGCGAAATCGGCGGCACTTACGTGGCCTACCTGCCCGGCCCGTTTCTGAACCTGCGCCTGAAAACCCGCAATCCCTTCGGCGGGGCCGAGGTGCTGGAGCTGGGCGTGCGGGCCGGCTTCGAAGGTCAGCTCACGAGCGTGGCCGGAATCAACGGCGACAACGTGGCCAAAACGGTGTATACCACCCAGCTGGGGGCCACGGCGGCGCTGGTGCTGCCGCAGTTTCTGGTGCCGTTCAACACCAACCGCTTTCTAGCGACCTTCAACCCCAAGACCCGATTTTCGCTCTCCGAAACCTACGTTGACCGGCCCGAGTACACGCGCTCCAATTTTGAGTTTGCCTACGATTATATCTGGCAGAAGTCGGCCTTTCACCAGTATGTGTTTTCGCCAGTGGTCATTACGCTGGTGAATACACCCTTTATCAGCGCCGCTTTTCAGCAGCGGCTGGATACCTATTCCAAGCAGGGCTCGCCGCTGTACCGCTCGTTTAACAAGCAGATCGAACCCAGCTTCAGCTTTACCTCGCTCTTCAATTCCAACGACTTCAACGAAACCCGCGACGCCCACTACCTGCGCATTGCCGCCGAGCTGGGCGGCCTCTCGCGCGGGCTCTACCGCAATGCGCTGCTGAAGGAAACGGGGCTGAACGTGTATGATTTCGCCCGCCTCAGCGTCGACTACCGCCGCTACTACCACCTTACGCCCCAAACGTTTTTCGCCTGGCGCCTCAACGGCGGAGCCGTTCACGCCCTCACCCGAACCGACGGGCAGTACGTAATTCCGTACGACAAATCGTTTTTTGCCGGCGGCTCCACCAGCCTGCGGGCCTGGCAGCCGCGCCGCCTGGGCCCCGGCGGCTACACCACTTTCCGCCTCAACGATCAGAACCAGCCGGTGCGCGACTACATCAGCGAGCAGCCCGGCGACCTGCTCCTGGAAGGCAGCGCCGAGTACCGCTTTCCCATCTACAGCTTCATCAAAGGCGCTTTCTTTACTGACTTCGGCAACGTTTGGAGCCTGGAAGACCCGAAAGACGCCACCACGGGCCAGTCGATCCGGCCCGGCGCTGAATTCAAGCTCAACACCTTTTACCAGCAGATTGCCGTGGGATCCGGCTTCGGCGTGCGGTTCGACTTCACCTTCCTCATCCTGCGCCTCGACATCGCCACCCGCATTTTCGACCCCACGGCGCCCGCCACGCAGCGCTGGGCGCTGCGCAAGTTCAATTCCGACGCCAACCCCATCGGCTTTAACCTCGGAATCGGGTATCCGTTTTAGCGCGGCTTATCCAGCGGGCAGCGACCTACGGGCTTAAAATCAGCCGTCGGGAACAGTTTTAGTCGGTTGACTCTCTCCTGAATTATATTCAATTGCGCAACGCATTCTGAGCCTTAATAAGCTTGAGAAACTCAGGATTCGGGACTTACTGGAACGGGTATTTAAGAAGTTTACATTTAGGCTTCCCCACTGAGTGAGCCAGTCAAAAATAGAGTTAGATAATCGCGTTGACCTCCTCAGACAAATGCACGAAATCATTCGTCGCTGCTTATAGTGCTGTCCGACGAACGCGAATAAGTCTACTTATAGGCTATCCGAATAGGTAATCAGGAATGGTCATACAGAGCATTCTGCGCACGAAGCAGAGACGAAGCATCTCGCGTGGACGAGTAAACAAC